>CAUJET010000187.1 GCA_963169665.1 Actinomycetota bacterium
CGGTGGGCGTCTAACCAACTCGAGGCGGCGAGGCCCCTAAATGGTAGACGCCCCGTTGGCAGGAGCCATGGGGACGTCACCGGTTCGTCGTGCCGATCGTGGGACGATCAACAAGGGTTGGATCAGGAGCTGCCGTGGACGTCGGCCCTTCGACGTGCGATCAGCAGAGCGACACCCGTGCCTGCGGCGAGGGTGCCGAGGATGACGGGGAGCGTCATGTCGCCGCCGGTCTCGGGAAGCCCGGCGCTCGTCGTCTCGGTGGATTCGCTCTCGAGTTCGACCGTCGCGGTCGCCGACCCCGATGCGGCCGACGCGGCTGCCGGAACGGCAGGCGTCGCGTCGTAGCCGAGCCACGCTGCTGCCGACGGCGTGGCGTCGATGCCGAGTGCGAACGCACCGACGATCAACGCACCGATCGACCGGCAGATGTACCTCATGCTCCTCCTCCTTCGTCGCCTCGCCACACGTCGCCGGACCGACGCGTTGGTCGGCTCGGAGCGATCGATTCTCCTCCGAACCGTGGAGTGCACGTTACGAACGTGTCGGCGACGATCGGACCAGCCCATGCGGAACTGGTTCGAACGACCTAGCGCGCGATCACGTCTGGCGGACGTCGCTGGCTGGTCCAGTCGACCAGGAGCGGAGTCCAGCGAGTCCCGTGCCGAGATCCGTCCACGGCGCCCATGCCAGATGGATCCTGGCGCGGGTGGGCGAGAGTGAGAGGCGTGCAACGGCCGACGTGCTCGTCCGCACTGACACTCGCGGCGGCGCTTCCGTCCCGGCCATGAGACTCCACAGCTCGCGAACGCTGGTGAGGACGCCGGTCCCGATGTTCACGACGAGTCCGCTGCAACGGGTCGCGGACCGTACGAAGGCGTCGACGACGTCGTCGATGAACACGAAGTCTCGGGCCTGACGACCGTCGCCGAAGATGTCCGGCGGTGCTCGCCGTTCGAGCGCCGAAGCAAACGCCGCGACCACGCCACCGTCGGCCCGCTGGCGGGGGCCGTAGACGTTGGCCAGGACCAGTGCCGTGAACTCGACCTCGTGGTCGGCGCGGTACATCGTCAGGAGATCGACGACCGTGCGCGCGATCACGCCGTCCACGCCGACCGGCGACCACGCTCGACTCTCCTTCACCGGCAGGTCACGCGGTGAGACGTCCCCGTACAACGCCGTCGCAGGGAGCGCCGTGACGACCTTGGCCACGTCACTCGCGCGCGCCGCTTCGAGGACGTTGAGCGTGCTCTGAATCGCTGCGGCGGCCGACGACGTGCCGGTGCGGCCGGGTGGTGACCATCCGAGGTGATACACGACCTCGGGTTGACGCATCGCGACGAGCGTCGCGAACTCGGGCGCGCCAGCGTCGAGATGGTGGATCTTCAGTTCGCCCCCCATCGAGCGTGCCGTGGCGAGATTCGCCAGGGTCCCCGAGGACAGGTCGTCGACGACATCGACGGCGTGCTGCTCGGCGAGCAGCCTGTCGACGAGATGAGAGCCGATGAACCCGGCGCCACCGACGACAAGTATCCGCACGTCAGTACGAGCCGGCTACGAGAGGCATCGAATCGGACTTCGTCAGACCCGCTCGGGATCGGGTCGGCGCACCGACACGAGCGCCTCGGCGCTGTCGACCACGGCGCCTGCTCCGATCACCGAATCTCGCACCGATGCCCCGGCGGAGACCGTGCCCATCACGATCGAGTCGGCGACCAGGGCCCCCGCTTCGATGACAGCTCCAGCGAGGATGACCGACCGTTCGACGTGGGCGCCTCCGTGCACGGTTGCCCCGGCATCGACGACCGAGTCGATCACCACGGCCTCGGGGCGCACGTCGGCACCGTCAGCCACCGGCTCGCATCGATCGAGCCGCCGCCGCCCGGTCACGAGGTCGAGGTTCGCGGCGAGGTACAGGTCCGGCTTGCCCGTGTCGATCCAGTAATCGTCGGTGGCCATACCGAAGATCGCGCCCTCGGCGACGACCTCAGGAAAGGTGACACGCTCGATGGACACCTTCTGACCTGCAGGGATGCGCGCCAGCACCGAGGGTTCGAGCACATACGTGCCCGCGTTGATCAAGTTGCTCGGCGCCGTGCCCGGCGCCGGCTTCTCGACGAACCGTTCGATACGCCCGCGATCGTCGAGGGCCACGACGCCGAACGCCGACGGGTCTTCGACGGCGATGAGGTGCAGCGTCGCATCGGCAGCCTGTGCGTGATGGAAGCGGACCAGTTCGGCGATGTCGAGATCGGTGAGCACGTCGCCGTTGGCAACCACGAAGGTGTCGTCGATCCCGGTGGCATCAGCGGCGAAGCGGATCGCTCCGGCGGTGTCGAGCGGCTCCGGTTCGACCGCGTAGTGCAGGGTCGCCCCGGCACAGGTGCCGTCGGGAAACGCCTCGAGGAACGGCTCGGGTTTGAACCCGAGCGCCAGCGTGACGTCGGTGACGCCACCTCGGACCAGGTTCGCGATCAAGCGCTCGATGATCGCGACGTGACCAACCGTGAGCATCGGCTTGGGCACCGAGTAGGTCAGCGGGCGCAGCCTGGTGCCGAATCCGCCGACGAGCACGACGGCCCGCATCATCCCCCCGTGGTGTCGGTCGCCGCGACGGTGTCGCCGGGGGCGAGCGTGGTGGTCGGCACGTTGCCTCCGTCGACAGCACCCAGTTCGGGCAGCTCGGCGGCCCACGGCGGCATGCTCACCTCGGTGCCCACCGGGACGACCGCGATCGCGAAGACCATGCCGTCGTTGGTGATCCGCACGTCGGCCAGGTCGGTGATGTTCGTTTCGCCCTTGCCCGTGTCGGTGTAGCTGTCCCAGGTGACGACCTTGATCTCGACGTCCTCGCCGTTGCACTGGTAGTCGTCGACGTCGTACACATCGCCGCCCTGGTCCTCGGGGAGGGCCAAGCGATCGGTGTTCAACTCGATGTCGTACACGTCGAGGAACACGCCGAGGCGGGCCCGCTTGCCGACCGCTTTCGAGCTGTACGGGTGGTAGTGGATCACGCCGTCGTCGTGGCTGTGGATGCCCGTCGCGCCGAAATCGGCGTTCTCGTAGGTCTCCGAGCCGGTGCTGGCGTCGAGGAGGGTCTCCTCCTGGTTGCCGGTGAGCTTGGGCAACCAGCCGTCGCACACGTACATGCCGTACGCCGCGTGCCAGTGATCGCCGACCTGCGGCGGGAACGAGCCCGGGTCGGGACGGCTCTGGCGCGCGTAGACGATGGTGAGCAGGCCGAGCACCACCACACCCAGCACGACGGCCGGGAAGAGCGTGCCGCCCTGGAAGCGCACCTTCTTGCCCTTGCCGCGTTGCGCGAGCCTGGCGACCTTCTTGGCGGACGATGACGATGAGGACGTGGCCACGAGTCCGAGAGGCTATCTGCCGGCGCTGCGGTTCTGTCGGCACCCCGGCAGCCGATGCACCAGCTCCTCGTAGGCACGAGCCACGGCGGCGGGCGATGCAGCGGCCTCGACCCACCGCCGACCTGCGGCCCCGCGGGCCGCGAGCGCCGTCGGATCGGCCAACAGACTGCGCAGCGCGGCGACGAACAGGTCGGGCCGGTCGGGCTCGACCGACACTCCGGCGCCCGACGCCTCGAGGATCCGCGGCACCTCCGTGCCCGGATCGATCGAGGCCAGGATCGGTCGACCAGCGGCGAGGATCGAGTAGGTCTTCGACGGCACGCTCACGTTGCCGAGGCCGGCTCGCAGCGGCACGACGTGCAGGTCGGCGATCCCGAGCAGCTCCGACAGGCGATCCTTCGGCTGGTAGCCGGAGAAGCGCACGTTGACGAGCCCCGGCTCGGCGGCGGCCCGGGCCACGAGCGCCGCCTGTGCCGACCCGTCGCCGCTGATGAGGAACGTCGCCCCGGGCAGCTCGCGAGCGGCGGCGAACATCAGCTCCAGCGATTGGGAGAACCCGACGTTGCCCGAGTAGACGACGAGCGGTTCATCGCCGATGCCGAGCTCGGCCCGCAAGGGCGCGTCGCGGTCACCCGGCCGGATCGCCTCGACGTCGACGAAGTTGGGGATCACGTGCACGCGGTCACGGCGGCGGGCCGACATCTTCCCGGCGACGTTCACGCGCAGGTCCTCGCTCAACACGGTGACCGCTGCGGCCCGGTGGTAGCTCACCTTCTCCAGCCAGCTCGCCGCGCGGATCACGTGGCGGTTGGTGATCGCGCCCGTGCGCACGGCGGCATCGGGGAAGACGTCCTGGATGTTGAACACGAGCGACCCTCGCCGGACGAGGTGCGTGGTCCAGCCCGTGAGACCCATGGTGAGCGGCGGCGACATCGCGACGACCGCGTCGACGCGGCCACCGCGCCAGCTGGCGATGCCGGTGAGCGCGGAGAAGCCGACGAACCCCAGCCCACGGCGGACGAGGTTGGTCTTGTCGCCCCCTGGGAACGGGTTCACGCGGGTGATCGACCCCCACGCGGTGGTCTCCCGCCGGACCCATCGACCCTCCCACCCGGGCTCGATCGAGTGTGTCCGATACCACGGCAACGAGGTGACGACGTGCAGCTCGTGGCCGCGGGCCGCGAGCTCGTGCACGATGCGGGTCATCACGTCGCCGGTGGGTGCCGTGTCGGGCTCGAAGTGCGGGCACAGCACCGCGAGTCGCAGTGATCGCGGCTCGTTCATCTGACTCCGATCAGTGCATAGGCGTCGACCAGCGCCTCACCCGAGCGGCGCGAAGTGAACGCCTCGACGCGACGGTGACCGGCGGCGATCAGGTCGTCCCGCCGACGCCTCACCTCGACCAGACCCGCGGCCCACGCGTCACGGTCGAGCGTGGCGACGACGGCCGCGTCGCCGGCGACGTCGGGCAGGCAGGTGGCGTCGCTGCACAGCACGGGCGTGCCGAGCGCCATCGCCTCGATCAGCGGGGCGCCGAAACCCTCGTACCGGCTGGGGAACACGAGTGCGTCGGCCATGGCGATGAGGCCGTTCTTGTCCGCGTCGCTGACCCTGCCGGCGCGCACGATGCGATCCCGGGTGGCAGCGGGTGCGGCGGCGATCGCCTCGTCGACGAGCGTGTCGGCCAGACCGCTGCCACCGATGAACACCAGCCGAAGGTCGGGCTCCGACCACACCGTCGCCATCAGCTCCACCAGGAACACGTGGTTCTTGTGGGGCGCGGTCATCGCCGGGAACACCAGGACCGGACCGTCGCCGAGCCCGAGCCGGGACCGGAGCACGACCTCGTCGGTGCGCTCGACGAGCAGTTCGGGTTCGTACCCGTGCGGGACGACCACCACGCGCTCGGGCGCGATGTCGAGCTCACGGATCACGCTGGTGCGCACGTACTCGCTCGGCACCGTCACCAACGCGGCGCGGCGTGCCGAGCCGGGGATCATCGCGTCGAGGTACCGCCGTTTCAACGGCGTGAAGTACTCGGGGAACGTGCGGTACTGCAGGTCGTGGATCGTGAGCAGGAACGGCCGCCGTGCCGGGCGTGGCGCGGTGCCACCACCGTGTTGCACCACGTCGAAACCGCCCGTCCGGGCGAACAGCCACGTACTCTCCGCGGCGATGCGCTGCCAGCGATGTCGACCGTCGACCGGGGCGCTCACGAACCGAACGCCGGCGAGCGCTTCGGTGTACCTGCCGACGAACGCGGGCGGAGCGAACACGGTGAGGTCGAGCGACGGGCGCGCCTCCAGCGCTCCGGCGAGCTGACGAACCAGGTACTGCTCGGAGCCGCCCACCTCGCCGGGGATGCACCACATCAGGTTGACAGCGACCCTCATGCCGACGCTCTCATGCGGGCTCTCTCATGCCAGCTCGCGGTACACCTGTGCGGTGAGCGCAGCGGTGGTGCGCCAGCTGCGCTTGGTGGCGCGGGCGATGCCCTTGGCCGAGAGCTCGGCGCGGCGCGACATCGCCTCGGTGATGCCGCGGGCGATGTCGGACGGATCCATCGGCTGCACGAGCACGGCAGCGCTGCCTGCGGTCTCCTCGGTGGCCGTGCCCACGCTCGTCACCACCGGCACACCCTGTGCCATGGCCTCCAGTACCGGCAGGCCGTACCCCTCGCGCTCGCTCGGGTAGCAGAAGACGTGGGCGCCCGCGTAGAGGGGGTTGAGGTCCTCACTCGGCACGAACCCGAGGAACCGCATGTCGATCTCGGCGCGCAGCTCGGCCTGCACGTCGATGTCCCCCCAGCCGTCGGCGCCGGCCACGATCAGCGGCAGCGGCACCTCCAACTGGGCGACGGCGGCGGCCAGACCGCGGAGGTTCTTGCGCGGCTCGACGGTGCCGACGAACAGCAGATACCGCTCGGGCAACCCGTAGAGGGCGCGCACACGGGCCACCTCCTCGTCGGTCACCCGGCCCAACTCCACCCCGAGCGGCACGAGGCGCAGGCGGTCGCTCTCGATCCCGGCGAAGGAGACGTCGTCGAGGGTGGCCTGGCTGCTGCACAGCACCATCGCCGCGTGCCGCTTGATGTGCTCGAGGCTGGCGAGGAACGTACGCACCCCGTGCTTGGAGAAGTGCGACGGGTCGTGGAGGAAGGCGACGTCGTGGAGCGTGACGACGAGCGGGGCGTCCGTCGGACACGGGATGAGGCCGGTGGCGTGCGCGACGTCGACCCTGCCCGTGGCCCGCTCGACCTTCGGCCATCCGAAGCGCAGCCACGTCTGGTAGAGCCACGGCGCGGCGAGGGGCAGGTGGGCGACCGGGATGTCGGGCATCCACGGGTCGGGCGGCAGGTGCGGATGACGGCCGGCCACCCCGATGAGGCGGATGTCGTCGTGCTCCTCCATCGCCTCGGCCACGCGCAGCGCGGCGACCGCCGTGCCGCCCGGCACGGCGCCCCAGCACTGCTCGAGGGTGTAGGCGACGCGCATGGCGACCATCATGCCCGGTCGGCCGCTGTGGGCCATGTGCACCCTTCGTCGCTCCAGCCCTGGTCAAACGGCACGATCGGCTTTACCATCCGTACATGCGCACCCAGTTGCCCCCGCAGGACCTCGCTCGCGACGAGCGGTTCCACCGCGTCAGCACCACCGACCGGTTCAACGACCTCCGCCCGAACGGGCTGTCGCAGGCGGGACGGATGGACCCGGAGAGCCACGAATCCTTCGACCGTGCCCGCCGGCAGATGCACGGCATCTTCGTCGGCGAGATCCAGGCGCTGGAAGGCGCCGGGCGCACCGCCTACGACTACACGACCGACGAGACGCCGTTCGCGATGAAGCTCGACATGGCCCGCCAGTGTTGGGACGAGGCCCGCCACGTGGAGATCAGCCTCATGCTCGGTGACCACATGGGCACCGAGGTCGGCGAGTACTCCGAGGCCGTCACCCTGTTCGAGGCGGCGTGCCACCCAGATCCCGTGTTCCGGTTGGCCGGCGTGAACCGTGCGCTCGAGGGCCTCGCCATCGACGTGTTCACGACCATGCGCGACTTCGCCGCCGAGATGAACGATCCGGTGTTGTGGTTCTGCGAGGACTGGATGCTCGCGGACGAGGTGACCCACGTGAAGATGGGCAGCACGTGGTTGCGCGAGATCACCAAGAACGACAAGGAGCGCCAGCAGCAGGCGCTCGAGTTCCAGCGCACCGTCGACGGCCTGTTCAACTTCCGGGGCGCCCGCGGCGAGAGCCGTGAGGCCTCGATCCAGCTCGCCCGCAAGTTCCGAGAGATGGCCGGCTTCGCCACCGAGGAGATCGACGAGATCGCCGCGATGGCCGAGCAGCAGCGCGCCGAGCGGCTCGCCAACGCCGCGTACTGACCCGGTCACGGGAAACTCGGCGCCGCTCCCTCGGCCGCCGCGTCAGACTGCGCCGATGACGCATCCCGTCTGGCCCCTGTTCGATCTCCGTGTCGTCACACCGCGGCTCGAGCTGCGCGCGATCGACGATGAGACGGGGGCCGCGCTCGCGCAGCTCGCGTCCCGCGGCATCCACGACCCGGGGTTCATGCCCTTCGCCGTCGAGTGGACCGACGTGCAGGGCGACGAACTGCTGCGCAACACGATGCAGTACTACTGGCGCTGCCGGGCCGAGTGGTCGCCCGCGTCGTGGAGCCTGAACCTCGCCGTCGTCGTCGACGGTGAGGTCGTGGGCACCACCGGACTGATGAGCCAGCACTTCTCGGAGCTCCGGCAGTTCGAGACCGGCTCGTGGCTCGGCCGCGAGTTCCAGGGTCAGGGCCTCGGCACCGAGATGCGCATCGCCTCGCTGCAGCTCGGCTTCGCCGGCCTCGACGCCCGGACGGCGACGACCGTCGCCTTCGACGACAACCCGTCGTCGCTCGGCGTGACGGGCAAGCTCGGCTACACCGCCAACGGCAGTTCACGACGGCTGCGGCGCGGCACGCCGGCGACGTCGCTGCACTTCGAGATGTCCCGCGATCACTGGGCCGCGCGCGTGCGCCGCGGCGACATCGAGATCCACGGGCTCGAGGCCTGCCTGCCGTCGTTCGGGCTCTGAGCGCGGCAGGGTCGCGGCGTCAGGCGGTGAGCCGGCCGACCAGTTCGGCGAGCGGCTCGCGGAAGTCGCGCATCATCGGCAGGCCGCTCATGCGGGCGACCGCGTTGTCGAGCACGCTGTTGGCCGGGCGCGGCGCGGGTCGGGGCGGCTGCAGCTCCGCAGTCGTGATGGGCCGCACCACGGCGTCGGGGTCGCGGCCGGTGAGGGCGACGATCTCGCGCACGAAGCCGTACCACGACGTGGGCGTCTGGTTGGTGAGGTGGTGCACGCCGCTGCGCCGGTCGATCGCCACGCGGCGCAGCATCGGCGCCAGATCGGCGGTGAAGGTTGGATGCCCCACCTGATCGGCGACGAACGACAGCGTCGGGTGCTGGTCGACGAGGCGCAGCACGGTCTTCACCATGTTGTTGCCGTACTCGCCGCACACCCACGAGGTGCGCACGACGGCCGCCGAGGGACCGAGCACCAGCGCCTCGCGCTCGCCGATCAGCTTGGTCATCCCGTACACGCTCTCGGGGTTCGTGTCGTCCCACTCGTGGTACGGGCGGTCGAGGGTGCCGTCGAACACGTAGTCGGTGCCGACGTGCACGAGGTGTGCACCAGTGCGGTCGCATCCCTCGACGAGGAATCGCACGGCGAGACCGTTGCACAGCAGCGCCCGATCGGGGTCGTCCTCGCAGGCGTCGACTGCGGTCCAGGCCGCGCAGTTGATGACGGCATCGGGCGCGAACGACGTGATCGCCCCGAGCACGGCATCGCGATCGGTGATGTCGACGGCGGAACGGTCGACACCGAGCACCTGGTCGCCGGCGCGCTCACAGGCGAGCACCGTGTCACGGCCGAGCTGCCCGGCTGCACCCGTGACGAGGACCCTCACAGGGCGGCCCGCGCCTTCAGCGGCTCCCACCACGTCCGGTTGTCGCGGTACCAGGCGACCGTGTCGGCCAAGCCCTGCACGAGGTCGTGCTCGCACGTCCAGCCGAGCGCGCTCACCTTGTCGTGGGTGATCGAGTACCTGCGGTCGTGACCGAGGCGATCGGCGACCGGCTCGATGAAGCTCTCGTCGCGCCCGCACAGCTCGAGCAGCCGGTACGTGAGCTCCTTGTTGGTGATCTCGTTGCCGGCACCGATGTTGTAGATCTCGCCGACGTTGCCCTGCCGCAGCACGAGGTCGGCCGCGGTGTTGTGGTCGTGGACGTGGATCCAGTCACGCACGTTGCCACCGTCGCCGTACAGCGGCACCTTCTTGCCGTCGAGCAGGTTGGTGGTGAACAGCGGGATGACCTTCTCGGGGAACTGGTACGGCCCGTAGTTGTTGCTGCAGCGGGTGACGACCACGGGCAGGCCGTGGGTCGTGTAGTAGCTGAGCGCGATCAGGTCGCTGCCGGCCTTGGCGGCCGAGTACGGCGAGCGGGGGCCGAGCGGGTCGGTCTCGCTGAACGAGCCCTCCTCGATCGAGCCGTACACCTCGTCGGTGGAGATGTGCAGGAACCGCTGCACGCCCACCTGACGGGCGACGTCGCACAGGACGTTGGTGCCGAAGCAGTTGGTGCGCACGAAGGAGTGGCCGTCCTTGATCGAGCGGTCGACGTGGGTCTCCGCGGCGAAGTGCACGACGGCGTCGTGGCCCTTCATCGCCTCGAGGACGTCGTCCTGGTCGCAGATGTCGGCATGGACGAAACGGCAGCGCCTGTCGTCGAGCACGTCGCGGATGTTCTCGAGGTTGCCGGCGTACGTGAGCGCGTCGTACACGGTGATCTCGTCGTCGGTGGTGGCCAACACGTGTCGCACGTAGTTGGCCCCGATGAACCCGGCACCGCCGGTGACGAACAGCTTCATCTGGATCAGGTCCTCATCTGCCAGTAGGGCCGACGGCCGACCGGCAGGTCGGCGCGCAGCGGGTTGTCCTGGTCGCGCTGGCTCATGATCGGATCGGTGATGCCCCAGTCGGCGGCGATCACCGGATCGTCCCACTTCACGCCGAGCTCGTCGGACGGGTTGTAGTAGCCGTCCACCAGGTAGGTCATGACGACGTCGGTGTGGGCGGCGAAGCCGTGCGCCACGCCGGGCGGGATGAACACGCCGAGGTGGTTCTCACCGGAGATGTCGAAGCACTCGGTGGCGCCGTCGGTCGGGCCGCCGTCGCGCAGGTCGTGCAGCACGACACGGATGGTGCCCACCGGGCAGTACCAGTAGTCGGCCTGGTGGAGGTGGTAGTGCAGGCCCACGAGGGCGCCCGCCTGCTTGTTGGAGCGGTTGCCCTGCACCATCTCGCGGCCGTTGGGGAACCACTCGCGACGGTAGGTCTCGATGAACAGCCCACGCTGGTCGCCGTGGATGGACGGTTCGACGATGTGGACGCCGGCGATGCGATCGCTCTGACGGATCTCGGGCATGTGACGGGGTGCTCCTGATGCGGTGCGGACGGGCGATGGCGGTTGGCGAGGTGGCTGGTGGGTGACCGGCGAGTGCTACTCGACGTCGATCTGGCAGTGATCGCCGACCATGAGACGCAGCGCGCGCGGTCGGACCTGGGTGCGCGAGACGACGACGTCCTTGCCGATCAGACTGTCCTCGAGGCGAGGGATGTCGCGGATGGTGCTGCCGTCCATGATCACCGAGTGCTCGATCTCGCTCTGGCGGACGACGCAGTCGTTGCCCACGGCGGAGAACGGGCCGACGAAGCTGTCCTCGATGACGGTGCCGGCGCCGATGACGAGCGGGCCGCGCAGGGTGGAGTTGGTGACCGTGGCACCGGCCTCCACGACGACCCGGCCATCGAGCACACTCGCGTCGTCGACGGTGCCGTCGACGCGGGTCTCGATCTTCTCGAGCAGCAGGCGGTTGGCTTCGAGCAGCGGGGTGAGCTTGCCGGTGTCGATCCACCAGCCGGTGAGCTCCTCCTGACGGACCCGCTTGCCCTGGTCGACGAGCCACTGGATCGCGTCGGTGATCTCGAGCTCGCCTCGCGGCGACGGCGCGATCGCCCGGACGGCATCGAGGATCGAGGAATCGAACAGGTAGACGCCGACGAGCGCGAGATCGGTCGGCGGATCGGCGGGCTTCTCGACGAGGCGCACCACATTGCCGGCATCGTCGAGCTCGGCGATGCCGAAGCGGTGCGGGTCGGGCACGCGCTTGAGCAGGATCTGCGCCGACGGCGGATCGACGCTGTCACGCTCGGATTCGAACGCCTTCACGAACGCGGCGAGGTCCTGCTCGAGCAGGTTGTCGCCGAGATACATGACGAAGTCGTCGTCGCCGAGGAAGTCGGCGGCGATCAGCACGCAGTGTGCAAGTCCCAACGGGGCGTCCTGCGGAATGAACGTGATCGTGGCGCCCCACGTCGAACCGTCGCCCAGCGCCGCCATCACCTCGTCGCGGGTGTCGCCGACGATCACGCCGATCTCCACGATGCCGGCAGCGACCATCGCTTCGATGCCGTAGAAGAGGATCGGCTTGTTCGCAACGGGCACCAATTGCTTCGCGCTCGTGTGGGTGATCGGGCGCAGACGCGTGCCGGCACCGCCTGCCAGGATGAGGGCCTTCATAGGTGTCGACCAGTATGGCCGGTCATCTCAGGCCGACGGCGGAGGCGCTGGTCCGTCGCCACGGAAATAGGCCAGAAGGCTCTCCGACCCGTCGGCCAGGAGCAACACGGCGTTGCCGTCGATCGTCTCGCCGCGCACCGGGAGCGCGTACGAGGCCAGGCCGGAACCGACGGCCGTGCGCAGCGACGAGGCGGCGGCGAGCACGTCGAGCTCGTCGTCGATGCGCACCGCCGAGCCCGCGCTCGCCAAGAGTTCACCGGCGACGAACGGATCTGCCTTCACCCGCTCGAGGGCCGTGGTGAGGGCGATGTTGACGAATTCGCGCTGGCGTCTGGTGCGGCCGAGGTCAGCAGTCCCGTCCTCGTGCCACTCACCGTCGCGGTACTCCTCGAAGTGCCGGCTACGGGCGTAGGCGAGTGCCTGGACGCCGTCGAACTCGTAGCAGCCACCCTCGGCCACGAACAGGCCGGTGTTCTCGTCGCGGATCGGGAACATGGTGCAGATCTCGACCCCGCCGATCGCGTCGACGATGTCCTTGAACCCGAAGAAGTCGACCTCGACGTAGTGGTGGATCGGCAGCCCGAGCGACCCCTGGATCGTCTGCACCAGCACGGCGGGGCCGTCGTTGTACGCCGCGTTCACCCGTTGGTTGCCGCGGCCGGGGATCTCGACCCACAGGTCGCGAGGGATCGACAGCAGCGAGGCCTCGCCGGTCGTCTTGTCGCGCCGGAGGATCATCATCGTGTCGCTGCGGGGCGGGCCCGACACGTCTGACTCGCTGCCGATGCCGCCGTAGTCGGGCGAGTTCGGGTCGCTGCCGGCCCGACTGTCGGAGCCGACCAGCAGGAAGTTCTCGATGTTCGACGTCGACGGGCTGAGCACGTCGGCCACGCCATCGACACGCGTCACCCGATCGATCGCCGATCGGGCCGACACGAGCGTGCCCGCGGCACCGGCGATCGCGATCACCGCGGTGATCGCGACGGTCACGCCGAAGCGGCCCGGTCCGCCGGGGCGGCGGCCGGGCGCGGGCGCGACAGGAGGTGCGGGGGTGGTGAGCACGCCGGCGAGCGTAGTGAGGGTCGCCGAGCGAGCGGCGTCAGGCGGGGCGCAGGTGCACCACGTCGCCGGTGTCGAGGTGATGGGTGACGCCGCACGCGTCGAGCACGGCGAGTCGTCCGTCGCGGCCGACGTCGATCGCCCGACCCTCCAAGACGTCGGCCGGCCGCTCCACCCGGACCCGCTGGCCCAGGGTGACGAGCGACGCCCGGTACCGTTCGTGCACGTCGGCGGGCAGGGCGTCGAACGCGACCAGCAGGGCGTCGAGCACGACGAGCGGATCGATGCCCTCACCGAGCCTCGCTCCCCCGTCGGGCGCCCACCCGACGTTCAGGCCGATGCCGACGACGACGTGCTCGAGCCGCCCCTCGACCACGCCCGCCTGCGCGAGCACGCCCGCCAATTTGGCGCCGTCGACCAGCAGATCGTTCGGCCACTTGAGCCCGGCGTGCACACCTGCCACACGTTCCGCAGCATCGCGTGCGGCGAGCGCGACGCGCTGCGTGAGCTCGTGCGGGTGTGCGGGGACGGTGCGGAACAGCATCGACACCAAGAGGTTCGCCCCTGGTGGCGCCACCCAGGCACGGTCGAGGCGGCCCCGTCCCGCGGTCTGGTGTCGGGCCGCCAGCACGCTCCGATCGGGCGCACCGGCCAGCGCCGCGGCCAGGAGATCGGCGTTCGTGCTGCCGGTCTCGTCGACCACGTTCACGTGCCAGGTGGCACCGGACTCGTCCATTCGGCAAGTATTGCCAACCGTGCTGCAGAAGATCCTGATCGCCAACCGTGGAGAGATCGCCGTCCGTGTCATCCGGGCGGCGCGCGAACTCGGAATCAAGACCGTCGCTGTGTACAGCGAACTCGACCGGGACGCGCTCCACGTGCGCCTTGCCGACGAGGCGTACGCCCTCGGCGGGCAGACCGCGGCCGAGAGCTACCTGAACACCGAGGCCATCCTCAACGCCATCGAGCAGAGCGGCGCCGACGGTGTGCACCCCGGCTACGGCTTCTTCTCGGAGAACGCCGACTTCGCCCGGGCCATCACTGCCAAGGGCGTCGCGTTCATCGGCCCACCGCCCGCAGCCATCGACGAGATGGGCGACAAGGTGAGCTCGCGCAAGGCCGCCCTCCGCGGCGGTTGCCCGATCGTGCCGGGCACGACCGAGTTCGTCACCACCGCCGACGAGATCAAGGCCTTCGGTGCCGAGTTCGGTTATCCGATCGCGATCAAGGCCGCCTTCGGCGGCGGCGGTCGCGGCATGAAGGTGGTGCGCTCCGCGGAAGAGGTCCAGGAGGCGATGGACTCCGCCCAGCGCGAGTCCAAGGCGTTCTTCGGCCGTGACGAGATCTACATCGAGCGCTACCTCACCTGGCCGCGCCACGTGGAAGTGCAGATCGTCGGCGACCAGCACGACAACTACGTGTGGGTCAGCACCCGCGACTGCTCGGCGCAGCGTCGTCACCAGAAGCTCATCGAGGAGGCCCCCTCGGTGGAGATGGGCCCCGGCATCGAGGAGGCCATGGGCGAGGCCGCCATCAAGGCGGCCAAGGCCGTCGGCTACTTCAACGCCGGCACGGTCGAGTTCATCTATCAGGACGGCGAGTTCTTCTTCCTCGAGATGAACACTCGTCTGCAGGTGGAGCACCCGGTCACCGAGGTCATCACCGGCATCGACCTCGTCGAGTGGCAGATCCGCGTCGCCAGCGGCGAGACGCTGCCGATGACCCAGGCCGAGGTCGCGGCCAACCGTCGCGGCCACGGCATCGAGGTGCGCATCAACGCGGAGAACCCGGCGGGCGGCAAGTTCCTCCCCTCCCCCGGCACGATCACGAAGCTGGTCCCGCCGGACGGCTTCGGCATCCGTTTCGACGCCGGCTACATGAGCGGCGACACCGTCAGCCAGTACTACGACAACCTGGTCGGCAAGCTGATCGTGTGGGGCAAGGACCGCCCGACGGCGATCGCCCGCACCATCCGTGCGCTCGAGGAGATGGAGATCGAGGGCGTGCACACCACGATCCCGGCCGACCTCGCGATCCTGAAGCACCCCGACTTCCAGGCGATGCAGCACTCGACCAAGTGGGTCGAGGAGAAGCTCGACCTGTCCGGGCTCGAGACGCCGAAGCCTGCGGCACCCGCCGAGGGTGAGGACCCGCTGGTGCAGCGCAACACCACCGTCGAGGTCAACGGCAAGCGCTTCGACGTGAAGATGTGGGTGCCCGACATGCCGATGGTGGCCGCCGGTCCGGCCAAGGCCGCGAAGAAGCCGGCCCGCTCGTCGAGCGGTGGCGGCGGTGGCGGCGCTGCCGGTTCGGGCAACGTCGAGGTGCCGATGCAGGGCACGATCGTCAAGGTGCTGGTCGAGGTCGGCCAGGCCGTCGAGGTCGGCCAGGCCGTGTGTGTGCTGGAAGCCATGAAGATGGAGAACCAGATCACCGCCGAGAAGGCCGGCACCGTGAAGGAAGTCAAGGTGAAGCAGGGCGACACCGTCGGCGCCGGTGACGTTGTCGTCGTCATCGGCTGAGGAACGAAGCCGATGACACCAGCGGTCGTCGTCATCGGCTGAGGAACGAAGCGGGCCTCGTCGACCTTCGATCGGATTCACGTCGGGTCAGCGGGGTGGTGCGACGCAGGTTGCAGGTGGTCGGTCTGGCGCGTCGTCGCGCGGGCGATGCACCCGTCCCCGGTGCTGTGCGTCGCCGTCATCAGCACCGCGTCGTGGATGGCGCCGCGTGAACAGCCGTTGCGCCGACGCCATCCCGACCGGAGACCATCGGTGCCGCGCCTTGCCCGAGCTCGCCAGAGGTGGGCATTTCCTGCTCCTGACCCTGTTCGGCCAGACGTCGTGTGCGCGGCGGAGCGCTGGGCGCCACGGAGCGCACACGACACCCACGACACGCGCCGGAACTGACGATCGGTGTGACTCGACAGGACGCTCGTCTCGGGCCAACCTGTGACGGTGAGTCGCGCAGCTGCGGAGCCCAGAGCAGTCCTCGTCGTCGGTGCACAAGCTGCCGGCAAGACCTCCGTGGGCCAGGCGTTGGCTCGGCGGTTCGACAGGGCAGCGTTCGTCGAGGGCGACGCTCTCTGGCAGATGATCGTCGCCGGACGACGCGACATGTCAGCGTCCGTCGACCCAGAAGCCGAGCGGCAACTCGCACTCCGCTACCGCCATGGAGCCCTGCTGTGCGAGTCGTTCGTGCAAGCGGGGTTCAGCGCGGTGCACGTCGAGAACATGTACGGACCGATCGTCGAAGCGCATGTGCGCACCTTGCGATGTCCGCGATCGCTCGTCGTGCTCCGGCCAAGCATCGACGCGATCGAGCGGCGATACCTGGAGCGCGGCGGCGAGGCCTACCGTCCGTGGATTCCTCTCGGTGGATCGATTCGTGATGCGATCAGGCGCTTCGACGAGTGGATCGCGGAGACCCCACCGGTCGGCCTGTGGATCGACTCGTCGGACATCGACGTCGACGCGACGGTGGACGAGATACTGGCGCGTTGGCCGGAGTCGTTCGTCGACTAGCCGTGTCCATGCGTCGTCGGGTGCGGGTCGCGCGGAACAGCCGCTCTGCTCGGGTTGTCCCACGTGCGGGACGTGCCCTCACCGGGCGCTACGGGCGGTTCGACATCCTCACGAGTTGAAGGTCCCGACCAGCGATTCGTCGGAGGCCGACGTGCCCGTCACGGTGACTTCGACCGGCGCGCCAGTGCTGTTGAGGAAGCCCACCTTTCCGTCGACCGTGCCACTGTCGTTGATCGGATAGGTCGACGTACCGAGTTCATCCGACGTGAGAGTGAGCGTCGAACCGGGTTGCAGCCCGCGTACGTCGAGGATTCCTGCTGCGGCGTTCTCGCGTACGTAGCAGACCTGTGCGTCTCCCGATCGAACACACTCTGCCTCTGACTCGTCCGAACAGCCCGAGGCGAACAGCTCCACCGCCAACGCCGCAAGGAGCGCGATCGCGAGCGTGGGATTCCGCATGACCGGAAGTATCGCCGATCGGTGGCATTGCTGAGGTGCGTTCTCACGGACAGCGATCTGCCGATCTGGGACGTGAGCTGGATGGTGGCATGCTTCTGGCGTGGTCGCGATGGACGGTGAGGCTCGACCCGGCAGCGCGAGCGGGCCAATAGCCGGAGCGGCGATGCTTCTGATGGTCCTCGGTGCGTACCTGTGCTGGATCATCGTCCGCAAGGAACCTGACGACTTCCACTTCGTGATGACCGCATTCGTCGCACTCGTCGGGCTGCTCGGGCTGGCACTTCCGATCGTTCTCTACCGCTGGACGCGGCGTCCGCTGATTCCGCTCGTTCTCGCGACGGGGCTGTCGACCGGCGTGGTTGCCGTCTGCCTGGTCGAGATTCTCGACGACAGCATTCATTGGGGTCGAAGTGTCGAGTCGTTCGAGGCAGCGGCGTCAGCGGGCTCATTGTCGTGCGATGCAGAGACCTGCGAGGTTGGCAACTGGACTGCGACCCGCGTTGTCGAGATGAGCAACCTGGCCGCCGTGTTCGCGGACCATGAGCTGTGCTACGCAGGATTCGGTTTTCTCAAACCTTCGAGCTCTGAACTGACCCTGGACGAGGCCGCGTCAGCCCTCACCTCACTTGGGCTCGGGTTTGCCGACGTCGACCCCTGGAGGGACGGCTGGATGAGGTTCTGCATCACGACGTGATCTGGCCACGGAGTCGACCCCGCACCGACGTATCCCATCGGTGTCGAGGCCGCCCGGGTCGTGCAGGCCGCCGTCGTCGGCTTCGCGAGGACCGGATCGTCGACGGGACCGTCGAGCTCGACGATCTCTTCGTCGACCACGATCACATGCGCCGTGGCATCGCCCGTCGCCTCGTCGGTGACGCCGTCGACATCGTCCGGTCGCTCGGCGTCGGGCATCTCGAGGTCACGGCCAACGGGCACGCCCGCGAGTTCTACGAGTCGGTCGGGTTCGTGCTCGACCACATGGTCGACACCCGGTTCGCCCCCGGCTACCGGATGCGACTCGACCTCGGCCGCGACCGGGGGTGAGCCGGCGGCTCAGCGGGCCATCACGACGATCGTGCCGGCGGCACGATCGTGCAAGCCCTGGCGGAGCGGGCCGAGCGCGGCGAGGCCGTACACGATGCTGCCCAGCAGGAAGCCCCACGCCGGCACAGCTGCGGCCACCGCAGGCACGACCGCTCGCTGCGATGCGCTGAACCACCCCGGGCGGGCCCCGGTGGCCGAGCTCGCGACCCGGGTGCCCGTCGCGAACTTGCCGACGGTGCGACCGACGAAGCCGATCATCAGCAGCTCGTAGACGAACGCCGCCGTGACGGTGATCGCGTTGAGCCAGAGCAGGGTGTCGTCCGTGAGGTCGTCCCCCGGCCGGTAGCCGCTGATCACGACACCGATCGCGACCGGGATCAGGACGAGGAACTGGTCGAGGATCGCCCCGAGCGCACGACGCCCCAGCGACGCGAGCACCACGCCCGGGGGCAGGGTGGGCGCGGGACGGTCGTCGCTGGCGGGGAACACTCGGTGCGACTACTCGGCTGCTTCGGCCAGCGCTTCGCTGAGCGCCGGGTGCACGAGGAGGCTCTCCACGATGTCGGTGACCTTCAGATTCGCGGTGACTGCGAGCGCGATCACGCTGATCAGCTCGGCCGCGTGGCGACCGACGATGGACCCGCCGAGCACCACACCGGTGGCGGGGTCGGAGATGATCTTCACGAAGCCGCGCCAGTCGTTGTTGATGAGCGCCTTGGGCGTGGAGCTGAACGGCACCTTCGTCACCCGGATCTTGCGACCGACCGCGAATGCGTCGGCCTCCGCGAGACCGACGTCGGCGATCTCCGGCTCGGTGAAGATCGCGCTGGCGGCCTTGTCGTAGTCGAGGTGACGGTGAGCGACCTTCTGCAGGCCCATCACGTGCTCGGCCACCTTGCGGCCCTGCATGCTCGCGACACTCGACAGCGGCAGCTTGCCGCTCATGTCGCCGGCGGCGTAGATGTGCGACACGTTGCTCTGGCAGTGGCGGTTGATCTGCACGTAGCCACCCTTGTCCATCTCGACGCCGGCCGACTCGAGGCCGAGGCCGTCGGTGTTGGGCACCGAGCCGATGGCGAGCACGGCGTGGCTCGAGTGCACCACGCGACCGTCGTCGCAGCGCACGACCACACCGTCGACGCCCGCGTCGTTCACCTCACGCTCGATGGCGGTGGCGCGGGCGCCCTTCAGCAGGTGCACCCCACGGCGGAGGAAGTCGTCCTCGAGGACGGCCGCCACCTCGGCGTCCTTGCCCGGCAGCACCTGCTGACGACTGACCACCAGGGTGACCTTCGCCCCGAACGAGCTGAACATGTGGACGAACTCCACGCCGGTGACGCCGGAGCCGACGATGGTGACGCTCTCGGGGAACACCTTCGGCGGGTAGCAGTCGCGCGTGACGAGTACCCGCTCGCCGTCGGGCTGGCACCAGTCGGGGATGCGTGGCCGGGTGCCGGTGGCGATCAGGACGGCGTCCGCGTACACCGTGCGCGTGGCCGGCTGGCCGTTCGCGTCGACGGTGGAGATCTCGATGTCGTGGGGCGACAGGAACCGAGCCGAGCCGTGCACGAGCTCGACGCCCTGGCTCGACAGCAGGTTGGTGGTGCTGCGCTGGAGCCGCATCTTGATGCTCTCGATGCGCTCGGTGAGGGCCTCGACGTCGACCTCGGCCGTCTGCTCCTCGAGGCCCATGCCCTCGAGACGACGGATGAACGCCATCGCGCCACCGGTCGCGATCATCGTCTTGCTCGGGATGCAGTCCCACAGGTGCGCCGCACCGCCGATGACGTCACGCTCGATGAGTGTGACGTCCGCGCCGAGCCGCGCCGCATAGGTCGCCGCAGTGTTGCCCGCGGGGCCGCCACCGATGATCACGAATCGAGTCGCCACGGCGCAGAGGCTAACGGTCGGTCAGTCGTGGTGGTCGTGACCCGCGCTGCCGAACTCGGCGAACATGACGTCGCGTTCGGTGCGGGACGAGGGACCGATGCCACCGACGGCGATCTCGATGCCGCCGCTCGGCACGTTCGGACAGAATCGGGACGGGTACTGGTACGTGTTGCGCGGCTCGCCGACCCACTCGAAGTGCATACCGTCGGGCACCAGGAAGTTGCCGCCCCACGCGAAGTTGTGCTTGCGGAAGATCCGTACGACGCGGCAGTCCATGCGGGGGGTGTTGCCCTGCGCGTTGGTGACGGTGTTCATGTCGATCGCCATCGCCCAGGCATGACGGCTCACCGATCCGAAGCTGGCCGTCACTCGGGCGAAGCGCGGGTTGTAGCAGCCGCCGTAGGTGTTGGTGTTGGTGAGATCGATCGCCCACGCGAGGTTGTTGGCCGCGATCTCGTCGAGCGCGGCCTGGAGGTCGCCGATGATCGCCCGGTGGCAATTGGCGCGGATGCCGATCGACCCGAAGTTCACCCGCTGGACGTTGGTGGCCACCCAGTCGGGGTCGAGGCTGAGGTTGCCGTCGCCGTTGATGCGGTAGTCGAACTCACCGAGCAGCACCTTGGTGCGGGTGGAGCTGATGACCCCGTCGGGGTTGAACGGGTTCCAGCTCTTGTTGATCCGCACGCCCTGGCCGTCGACGAGGCCATTGGCCGCGAGCGCGGCATCGAGTGCGTCGCGGGAGAACTGCCCGAACATCACCACGCGGCTGATGACGTCGGCGCCGAGCACGTCGGCCTGATCGGTGGACATCACCAGTTCGGCTCCGCCCACGTCGGCGTCTGCCGCGATGTGGCCGAGCACGAACCGGCGTGCGTTGCCGTCGGCGGCGATCAGGTCGAGCGTGTCGCCGACCTGTGCACCGCGCAGGCCAGCGGATGTCTGGTTGAGCACCATCTCGCCGCGGGCGATGGCGGCAGCGACGGGTGCGGTCATGATCCGTCCGATGGCCTCCACGGGGAGTGCGGTGGCGCTCATCGGGAACTGCCACACACCGCTGCTGCCCTCGCCCGCCAGCTGCACCGGGGCCTCGTTGCGGCGCACGGCCCAGAGTCCCACGTTGAACGATCGACCGAAGACGCTCGGCGCGTTGACGGCGAGCGCCACCCGCTGTGCCGCGGCGATGACGTCAGTGGTCATCGGCCCGCGTTCGTTGATCGACACGACGTCGACCACAGGCGTGATGCGGACCGCGGGCGACGCCCCCGCAGCCGGCTGGGACACCGCTTCGATCCGCGACGGGGCAGCACCGGTGCCCTGCACCGGGATCGCGACGGCAGCCAGGGCAACGACCAGGGCTCCGCCGATCAGGATCCGCCGATCGATCTTCACGCAAGGTGACCGTACCACCACTGAAATCGTCCGAGTCGGCAGGCGCCCGACCAGATACCGTCTGACGACTGTGAGTGACGCTCCTGACCAGCCCGTCGAGACACCTGTGGACGCCGCGGCGTCCCAGATCGAGGCCGCCCAGATCGACCTGCCCGCCGAGACGGGTCGGCGCCTGGCCAAGATCGCCCAGCTCCGCGACCACGGCGTCGAGCCGTACCCGTACCGCTTCGATCGCAGCCACACCCTCGCCGAGATCCGCGCCGCCCACGGCGAGCTCGAGCCCGGCACCGAGACCGAGGTCCGCGTCCAGGTGGCCGGCCGCGTGCTGCTCCTGCGCGAGCAGGGCAAGCTCGTGTTCGCCACCATGCGCGACCGCTCGGGCGAGATCCAGCTGTTCGTCTCGAAGGCCGTCGTCGGCGACGAGACCTTCGCCGCGGTCGGCCAGCTCGACCTGGGCGACTGGGTCGGGGTCGACGGCACGGTGATGACCACCCGCAAGGGCGAGCTCAGCGTGAAGGTCGAGTCGATCCAGCTCCTGTCGAAGGCCGTGCGGCCGATGCCCGACAAGTGGCACGGCCTCACCGACACCGACACCCGGTTCCGCCAGCGCTATGCCGACCTCATCGTCAACGAGGAGGCCCGCCGCACGTTCGAGATCCGCCATGCGATGATCGCCAGCTTCCGACGCACCCTCCACGGCCGCGGCTTCATCGAGGTCGAGACGCCGGTGCTCCACATCGAGGCCGGCGGCGCCCACGCCCGCCCCTTCATCACGCACCACAACGCGCTCGACCAGCAGATGTACCTGCGCATCGCGCTCGAGCTGCACCTCAAGCGGCTCATCGTCGGCGGTATGGAACGGGTCTACGAGATCGGCCGCATCTTCCGCAACGAGGGCATCAGCCCGCGCCACAATCCCGAGTTCACGATGATGGAGCTCTACCAGGCCTTCGGCGACTACTCGGAGATGATCGAGATCACCGAGGCGCTCATCACACAGGCGGCCATCGACGCCACCGGCACGTCGGTCGTCACCGTGCTCGGTCCCGGCGACGCCAGCGAAGTGGTCGACCTCGCCACCCCGTGGCGCCGCGCCCGCATGATCGACCTCGTGGAGGAGGCCACCGGCGTCGCCGTGCACCCGTCGCAGCCGGTCGAGCAGCTCCGCGCCCTCGCTGCCGAGCACGGTGTCCCCGTGCTCGACCGCTGGGGCAGCGGCAAGATCATCGAGGAGATCTTCGAGTCGACCGCCGAGCACAAGCTCACTGCACCGTGCTTCGTCACCGGACACCCGGTCGAGATCTCCCCGCTCGCGCGGGTCGATCGCAACGACCCCTACCTCACCGAGCGCTTCGAGCTGTTCATGGGCGGGCGCGAGCTCGCCAACGGCTACAGCGAGCTGAACGATCCCGTCGAGCAGCGGCAGCGGTTCGAGGAGGAGCAGGCCGGCAAGGAAGCCGGCAATGCCGAGGGCATGGGTGTCGACCACGACTACCTGCGTGCGCTCGAGTACGGCATGCCGCCCACCGGCGGCCTCGGCATCGGCATGGACCGCGTGGCGATGCTGCTCGCCGGCACCACCTCCATCAAGGAGGTCATCCTGTTCCCGACCCTTCGCCCCGAGGTCTTCTGACCTCATGCCGAACGGCCGACCGTCGCCGACCGCGGAGCCCGAGCGCACCACCGGCGTCCACGGGCCCGTCGACCTCTGCGACGGTCGTGGGCGGCTGAACCCCTCCGCCCGCGGTTGGTCGCGCCGTCCCGACGTGCGTGCCAACCTGCGCCTCGCCCCGATGCGCAAGAAGCGCTGGGACTACTGGTGCGTGCAGACCGACGAGATCGTGGTGTCGTTCGTGTACGCGGACGTCGACTACGCCGGGCTCGCCAGCGTGTGGGTGCTCGACCGGGCGACCGGCCACGAGGCCACGGCCGGACTGCTCCGCCCGCTCTCGCGAGGGATCGAACTACCCGAGCAGGTCTGCACCGGCGCGATGGCGGTCACCGATCGGGCCCTGTCGTTGGTCATCGACGAGCGCGACGGCCACACCCGCCTCACCGCTACCGCCCCCACGTCCGCGCACGGCCCGATCGAGGTCGACGTGGTCGTCGACAAGCCGGCCGGACACGAGTCGCTCAACGTGCTCATCCCGTGGAGCACGCGGCGGTTCCAGTTCACCTCCAAGCAGAACACCCGGCCAGCCCACGGCACCGTTCGGGTGGGCGATCGCACCTGGTCGGTCGACGCCGAGCGCGACGGCTGGGGCGTGCAGGACCTCGGCCGAGGTGTGTGGCCGTACTCCAACCGCTGGAACTGGGCGGCAGCCTCAGGCCGTTCGGCCGACGGACGGGTGGTCGGACTGCAGTTCGGCGGCAAGTGGACCGTGGGCACCGGCGCCACCGAGAACGCCCTGTGCATCGACGGCAGGCTCACCAAGATCGGTGTCGAGCTCGAGTGGGACTACGACTGGGAGCACCCGCTGCGCCCGTGGCGGGTGCGCACGCCGGGCTCCGACCAGGTCGACGCCACGCTCACGCCCACCTTCGACCGCTACGACCTCACCGACTTGAAGGTCCTCCGCATGGAGGTTCACCAGTGCTTCGGCACCTGGCAGGGCCGAGTGGTCGGCGACGACGGGGTCGCGGTCGAGCTCGACGGCCTCCGCGGCTTCGCCGAGGAGGCGCGCAACCGATGGTGACATCACATCCGAGAGCACAGGGAGAACTGCGATGACCGCTGCATGGGGACGAGGCCTGGCCACCGTGGCCGCCGACGGGACGGTGCTCGACACCTGGTTCCGCGAGCTCGGGCTCGGCGAGCCCACCACCGGCTCACCCGCCGACGAGTACGCGCGCGCCGAGCGACACGACGACGTCCGCGACGTCGACGTGCGCGCCGTGTCCATCCAGATCGACACCACCGACAAGCCCGCGAGCGTGAGCGACGCGTACCTCCGCCTGCACCTGCTGTCGCACCGGTTCGTCAAGCCTCGCGAGATCGAGCTCGACGGCATCTTCGGTCAGCTCACCAACGTGGCCTGGACCAGCCTCGGCCCGGCGCCGGTCGATCAGCTCACCGAGGTGCAGTGGCGCGTCCGCCGCAGCGGCGGCCTCCTCACGGTCAACGGCGTCGACAAGTTCCCGCGGATGACCGACTACGTGGCGCCGAGCGGAGTGCGCATCGCCGATGCGAGCCGCGTTCGCCTGGGGGCATACCTGTCGCCCGGCACCACCGTGATGCACGAGGGGTTCGTCAACTTCAACGCCGGCACGCTCGGCACCTCGATGGTCGAGGGCCGCATCAGCCAGGGCGTGCTGGTGGGCGACGGCAGCGACATCGGCGGCGGCGCCAGCACGCAGGGCACCCTGTCGGGCGGCGGCACCGAGGTGATCAGCATCGGTGAGCGTTGCCTGGTGGGCGCCGAGGCGGGCGTGGGCATCAGCCTCGGCGACGAGTGCGTCATCCAGGCCGGCCTCTACGTCCTGCCCGGCACGCTGGTCGCCGTGCACAGCCCGGAAGGGTCGGGCGGCGGCGTCGAGGTGGTCAAGGCCCGCCAGCTCAGCGGTGCCGGCGGCCTGCTCTACCGACAGAACAGCCAGACCGGCGCGGTCGAGGCACTCCCCCGTTCGGCGAAGTGGGGCGGTCTGAACCACGCCCTCCACCAGAACGACTGACGCCGGGCCGGCAACGGAAGCGTCCGTCAGTCACTGATGCGGGCGGTTCGCTCGCTGGTCGCAATGGTGGGAGCCAACTTGGTCGGCGTGGTGGGCACCACCGTCGTCGGCGAGGCCGTGGTGTGTGCTGCGGTGGTGGGTGGCACCGACGCAGTGGTGGTGACCGCCTCGGTGGCCGACACCTCGACGACAGCGGGCGAGCACCGCCCGACTCGGTCATCACGCGTTCGACATCAATTCTTCTTCTGCACCCATCGAACGGCGAGGAGCGAGAGGATCACGATCGACACGGCGAGCGCGTACCAGAGCACGTCGAGCGGTTCCTGGGCGGTCACGAGCTTCTCGAGGAACTTGATCGCGGCCACCAGCTGGATGACGTCGATGAGCTTGCCCTTGAGATCGGAGAGGCTGTGGATCTCGAGCCACGCAGGCAGGTTGACGCTCGTGACGAACAGTTCGACGAGGCCGACGGCGAGGATCAGCAGCACGGCGCCGAGCAGGTAGATGTCGATCACCTCGAGCAGCTTCACGATGGCGAGCGAGTTGTCGGCCCCGCGATCGAACAGCAGATCGAGGAACGACCACACCTTCGCGAACCCCCACCCGAAGGTGACGACCGCGGTGGCGAACAGCGCGATGCTGCCGACCCCGGCGATCACCACGGATCCCTCCGTCAGGCGTGCGATGCGTTCGCGCCGGTGCATGTCGGGTGCCTCGTCGACCATGCGCCGCAGCGTAGGCGGACCTCTGCGTCCCAGCGGGTTCGACACCCGGAACGGCCCCTGAGTAGCTTGCTGCCCCATGACTGATCTCGGTTTCGACGGCAAGGTAGCGAT
>CAUJET010000188.1 GCA_963169665.1 Actinomycetota bacterium
AGTGCCGGACCGAGGTCGCCCGCCGGGTCGTCGACCTCAGCATCGCCCCGCTTCTTCTTGCGAACGGGCGACCAGGTGAGCACCTGGTAGGTGGCGACGGTGACGGGACGGATGTCCTTGCGATCGCCCGAGTACTCGCCCACCTGATCCTCGGTGAGCGACGTCTTGTCGAGGATCTCGCGGATCCACTGGCGGGCCGAGGTGATGTTGGTGGCGATGATGAGCGTGTGTGCCCCTGCGGCGGCCATCGCGGCGAGCCCGATGACGGTCTTGCCCGCACCGCAGGGCAGCACGAGCACGCCGTTGCCGGCCGCGTCGATGCCGTCCTGCCACCAGGCGCTGACCGCGTCTGCCTGGTAGCTGCGCAGGTCGCAGGTGAGGTGGGCGTCGGCGAGGACGCTGCCCTCGGTGTAGCCGGCCTCGTCGGCGACGGGCCAGCCGAGTTGGAGCAGCGCCTGCTTGAGCGCGCCGCGGTCGCCGAGGCGGACGGCGAAGCGGTTGCCGTCGAGCCGTTCGCCGAGCATCTGGCCGACGTGCTTGTCGCGGGCGACCTCGACGAGGAGCGGTACCTCGTGGCTGACGAGGGCCAGCCCGCCGGTGTCGAAGTCGCGCACGAGCCGCAGCCGACCGTAGCGGCCCATCTGGTCGTGCACCTCGGCCAGCACACCGCTCGGCACCGGGTACTTGGCGAGATCGTTGAGCGTGGCGGCGACCTCGCCGGCATGCATGCCCGCGACGGCGGCGTTCCACAGCGACAACGGGGTGATGCGGTAGGTGTGGATGTGCTCGGGCGCCTTCTCGAGCTCACTGAAGCGCTGCAGGGCGGCGCGGGCGTCGGCGGCGCGTGGGCTGGCGAGCTCGAGCATCACCGTGAGATCGCTCTGCACGATGAGCGGGTTGGTGGGATCGCTCACGAGACCCCTACCGCGGCGAGCGCGTGTGGTCGCTGGAGCACGTCATGCGTGCGTTCGTGACCAGACGCGGAGGACCCCCGGTGTGCGTGTGTTCGCTGGAGCACGTCATGCGTGCGTTCGTGACCAAACGCGGGCGTTGCCGGGGTCACCAGCCCTCCATGAGGGCTTCGAGTTGGGCGACCTGGGGGTGGAGCACTTCGGGCACGTTACGGGCCTTGGGACGCGGTTGCACCCGGTTGATCACCTCGCCGGGCGGGGCGGGCTCGTCGGTGCTGCTCGGGGCGAGGCCGGCCTTGCGGAGCGCTGCCATCACCTTGTCGAGCGGCAGGTCGCTGACAGCGACCGTGGGGGCGATGAGGGTGAGGCGGGCGGTGCGCACCTTCACGGCGGCGGCGAGGCCGAGCACGTCGTCGGCGGTGACGACGGTGGCGGCGGTGCGGGCGCTGAGCCCGCCGCGTTGGCGTTCCACGTCGGCGAGCATCTGCGCGACCACGGGCGCGACCGGCACGGACGAGTTCTCGGTGAGGAAGTCGAGCAGGCTCTGGGCGCTCTCGCCGGCGGCCATCTCCGTGGCGATGCGGGTGCGGTCGAGGCGCAGCACGGCGACGCTGCCCTTCGATTCGGCGGTGCACAGTCGGTCGAGGCGGGCGCGCACGGCGGGATCGAGCGCCGGTGGGGCGATGACGGAGAAGTCGGCCTGCACGACGAAGGTGAGGTCCTGCTCGGGCAGCAGCTGGTGCAGCGACATCGGTTCGGTCAGCACGGTGCGGGCGAGCGCGCCGAGGCCGACCGGTCCGTTGGCGGGGCAGAGCCCGAGGGTGACGAGCTGGACGTGGAGCTGTTCGAGGTCGACCCGCTCGGCGAGCAGGTGGTTCGCCTGCAGCCACGGGACGAGATCGTCGACTGCGACGCCGTGGCCGTCGGGCAGTGCGAGGAGGTCGGCGATCAGCTGGCGGCGCATCACCGCGTCGAGCGAGCGCGTCTCGCTGGGGGTGTCGAGGCCGTCGAGCCAGGCGTCGACCAACTGGATCCACTGGTCGGCGATGCCGAGGCGACGCCACTCGGCGGTGCGCTCGCCGCTCACCTCGTACCGGTGGATCCAGTTCGCGTTGCGGCCACGGCCGACGAACTCGCTCATCTGGGTGATGACGCCGAGGCCGAGTGCGAGATGCACCAGCGGGGCGACGTGCTCGATCGGCCACGCCATCCGCTTGGCGATGTCTCGTATGGCCTTCACGCCGATGCCGCCGGTCTTGAGGCCGGGGATGGGTTCGGTGGCCACCTGGCGCAGCAGGCTCTGCAGGGTGCTGAGCGCGTCGGGGTGCATGGGCGCGTGGTGGTCGAGGGGCTTGATCGACGTGGCGGGCACCTCGGGCCACTGGGCGAACGTGCGCCCGTTGACCGCGGTGAGGGTCTCGAGCCAGAGGCCGACGTGGCGCATCTCGCGCTCGACCCAGACGAGGCCGATGTCGATGAAGCGCTGCAGTGCGGCCGACTGAGGGGTGAGCGCCGGGCGGCCGGCGATGGGCCGCTGGTCGAGCGGGCTGTAGAGGCGCAGCTGCCACCAGTTGTTGGTGAGCCGGTCGCCGGCGGTGCCGCGGCCGCCGGCGGCGACGAGACGGTCGAACATCTCGCGCTCGTGCGGTTGGAAGCCGTCGACGAGTCGTTCGAGCCGCTTGGGGGTGCCGATGATGTCGCGCAGCAGCTCGATCCGCTGGGTCTTGCCGATCGGGATCTCCTCGATGCCGAGGTTGTCGAGGTAGATGCCGAGGTGGTGCTTGGTGACGGTCTGGTCGAGCACCATCCGGTCGAGTGGCCGGCCGGGTCGGGCGACCATGTCGGCGACGCCGGCGCGCAGCCGCAGCGGTTCGTCGGGCACGGGCTCGTGCACGAGGAAGCGGTCGACGAGCGCGCCGATCATGCGGGTGCGTTCGGCCTCGGGAACGGGTTCGAGTTCCTGGGCGAGCTCCTGCGTGGTGACCTGGCCGCCGCGACTGGCGAGCACGACGAGGAGCTGCGAAGCGGCGGCGTCGAGCAGCTCGAGGGTGAGGCGCAGCACGTGCGGGTTGGCGAGCGCGCCGGCCAGCTGTTTGCGGCCGGGGCTGCGTGTGCTGGAGCCGAGCCACACGCGCAGCGGGCCCGTGCCGACGCACCAGGCGGCGAGGTGTGGTTGGAGTGCGATGCGCCGGGCGAGTTCGTCGCCGTCGAGCGCGCTGATGGCGCCAGCGCGGTCGGCCACGACGTCGTCGATCATGCCCGGAACCTATCGCCCGGGTGCCACGCGACGACCGGCGGTCGAGAGCAGGTTCCGATGAGGAGGTGGGCCTGTCGCCGGAAGGTCCTGGCATCGAGATGGGTTCTCGATGGTATGGTCATGCCATGCGCGTGACCATGGATCGAGCCGGGCGAGTGGTGTTGCCGAAACCGCTGCGCGAGCAGCTCGGGCTCGACGAGGGCGCACAGTTCGAGGTGGTGATCGAGGGGTGGACCGTGCGGCTCGAGCCGCTGCTCCGTCCGGCGCGTGCAGTGGTCGACGTCGACGGGTGGCCGGTGCTCGCCGAACAGCCGGGCGTCGCGCTCACCGACGACGACGTTCGCTCGTTGCGCGAGGCCGACCGTCGGTGAGCCGCAGTGCCGAGGTGCTGTGGGCCGTCGACACGAGCGTTGCCGTGGCCGCGCTCGACGCGAGCCATGTGGAACACGGTGCCTGCAGGGCAGCGTGTGTGCGGCGACGGCCAGCGCTCGCCGGGCATGCGTTGTTCGAGTCGTATTCGGTGCTGACTCGCCTCCCGGGCGCGAGCCGGGTCGATCCGGTGACGGCGAACGAGGTGCTTCAACGGGCCTTCCCCGATCGGTGCTTCCTGTCGGCACGACAGCAGGACGACCTGTTCCGGCGACTGGCCCGGGCGAATCTGGTCGGCGGGATGGTGTACGACGCCCTGGTCGGCGAGGCAGCCCGGATGGCGGGCCGCACGCTGATGACCCGCGATCGCCGCGCGCTGCGCACGTACGAAGCGGTCGGTGTGCGGGTGGAGTTCGTTGCCTGACCTGCGAGAACGGATGTCGCGAAGAATTTTGCGATTTCTCGTCGAGCCCTGTCGATCCGGTGGGAGCGCTGCGTCATTCACGGTGAAGCAGGGCACGAGGCCCGGCTCCGACCGAGAGGATGACGTAGATGAGCAGGGCAGTTCCGTTGGCGGTGTCGGTCACGCGAGTGATCCAGGCGCCGCCCGAGGTGGCGTACGACCTCCTCAGCGATGTGACCCGCATGGGCGACTTCAGCCCGGAGAACACGGGGGCGACGTGGTTGGCCGGCGCGACCGGCCCGGCGGTGGGGGCCCGGTTCAAGGGCACCAATCGGCTCGGGTCGAACTCGTGGTCGACGAAGCCCACGATCACGGCGGCCGATCGGGGCCGGCGGTTCGAGTTCGTCGTGCCCGGCTCGCGCGGCGCGACGTGGACCTACACGTTCGATCCGGTGGCGGGCGGCGTGCGCGTGACCGAGTCGATGCGACAGGATCGGCCGTCGATCTTCCTCGTCCGGCTCCTGCAACGTCGCGCCGGGGTCACCGATCGTGCGGCGAACCTGCACGCCTCGATGACGACCACCCTCGAGCGGGTCGCCGCCGTCGCCGAACGTCAGCCCGTGTCGCGCTGACCAACCCCGACCGATCCCATTCACCACACACCCCACACCTCACACACCTCACACACCTCACACGAAGGACGACAGACCGATGGAATACATGATCCTCATCAACAGTGACGAGAACTACGAGTCGCCGGCGCCCGGCACGCCGGAATTCGAGGCGATGATGGCCCCGTGGATGGCCTTCAACCAGCGCCTGATCGACGGCGGCCACTGGATCGCCGGTGCGAGCCTGCAGCCCACCATGACTGCGACGACCGTGCACAAGCGGGGCGACGCCGGTCATACGGTGACCGACGGACCGTACGCCGAGAGCAAGGAGCAGATGGGCGGCTTCTATCTCGTGCGTGCCGCCGATCTCGACGAGGCGATCGAGCTGGCCCTCGCACTCCCGATGGCCGCAGCGTCGATCGAGGTGCGCCCGGTGGCGTTCCGCCCGGACGCCGCCTGAGCCGTTCCGCGCATGGCTGACGCGACCGTCGAGGCCGCGCTCACCCGGGTGGCGCGCGAGGAGAGCGGGCGGGTGCTCGCGCTCCTCGCGCGTCGCTTCGGCGACGTCGACCTCGCGGACGAGTCGGTGCAGGACGCGCTCGTGGAGGCGGCTCGTGTGTGGCCGGTGCAGGGTGTGCCGGCGAATCCGCCGGGATGGCTGCTCACCGTCGCGAAGCACAAGGCGATCGATCGGCTGCGGCGCGCGGCGAGCGCGCAGCGGCGGACGATGGCGGCCGCCCGAGACATGGCGGTGGAGGACGTGGCGTTCGAGGACGGGGCCGGAGGTGACGAGATGATCGACGACGAGCAGCCGATGGCCGACGATCGACTCAGGCTCGTACTGCTGTGCTGTCACCCGGCGCTCGATCGCGACGCGCAGGTGGCGCTCACCCTGCGGATGGTGGGTGGGCTCACCACGCCGGAGATCGCCTCGGCGTTCCTCGTGCCCGAGGCGACGCTCGCGCAGCGGATCGTGCGGGCGAAGCGCAAGATCCGCGATGCCGGCATCCCGTTGTCGATCCCGACGGACCTCGATGGCCGTGTGGATGCCGTGCTGGCAGTGCTCTACCTGATCTTCAACGAGGGCTACCTGACGCGCAGCGATCGCGACGTGGTGGTACGCGTCGACCTGGTGGACGAGGCGGTGCGGTTGACTGCGTCGTTGGCGGAGCTGCTCCCCGACCATGCGGAGGTGGACGGGCTGCTGGCGTTGGAGATGTTCCACCGTTCGCGACTGTCGACGCGGACCGATGCGCTCGGCGATCTCGTGCTGCTGGAGCAGCAGGACCGCACGAGGTGGGACCTCGAGTCCATCGGACGGGCCAACGCGGTGCTGCACCGAGCGATGCGCCGGATGCAGCCGGGCCCGTATCAACTGCAGGCGATCATCGCCGGGCATCACGCCAACGCCCGCACGGCGGGCGACACGGACTGGTCGGCGATCGCGGGTCTGTATCGGCAGTTGGTGGCGGTCACGCCGTCGCCGGTCGTGCGACTCAACCACGCGGTGGCCGTGGCGATGGCCGACGGTCCGCACGCCGGGCTGGCGATGCTCGACGATCTGGAGGCCCGGGGCGGTCTCGACGGGCTCGAGCGGTATCACCTGCTGCATGCGACCCGGGCGGAGCTGTTGCTCAGGGCGGGCCGTCCGGACGACGCGAAGCGGGCGTTCGCGCTGGCGCGAGCGACGGCCGTCGCCCCCGCCGAGCAGCGCCATCTCGATCGGCGACTGGCCGCGCTCGACTGACGGTCTTCGACCGATCCGGGGATCTCGTGGACCGGATGGGCCGAGCGGCCCATTGCCGCGCAGCGTCCATCGTGTTGAGGTGGTGTTGACGGTTCGGACGGGCCGTCGGCGGACGATTCGGAGGCGGGCAGCCATGACACAGCACCTGATCTCGCCCACTGCGGCGATGACCATCTCGGGTGTCGAGGGCCTGGCGGGATGCTGGGCGCTCGATCGGTTCTCGCACCCCAACCTCGGGCTCACCCGGGTGGGGTTGTTGTTGGGTCGGGCCAAGGTGGGTGGTCTCGGACCGGCCGGTGTCGCGCTCGCCGAGCGGGTGGCCGAGGTGGCGAGCTGGCAGGACCTGCCCGACGACGTCGTCGTCGCAGCGGTGCCGTCGGCGTCGATGTTGAGCCGGCAGATGGCCGAGTGCACGGGTGCCGCGCTGGAGCGACCCGTGGAGGAGTTGCTCGGTGTGCGCGGCGGCCTGCTCGGCAAGCTCGACGGATCGGTGCGCGGCCGTATCAAGGCGAAGTCGCGCAAGATGCCGACGCACGTGCTGCTGGTGGACGACGTCGTCCGGTCCGGCGAGACACTGAAGGCGTGCGCAGCGATCCTGCGCGATCGTGGAGCGGTGCAGGTGTGGGCGGTCGTTGCGGCCGCGATCCTCGAGCCGGGCGAGGGCGAACCCGTCGACTGGTGACGTTCGCTCGTCGGCCGGCCGTCGGGCGGCGGTCGGCCGACGATGCTCGGCTCGCCGCGGGCGACGTTGGTGAACTTGTGCCACTGCGACTGTCAATACACGCCGTTGGCTGTGCGAAGCTGGGGTCGACCCGCTGACCGCACTGGAGCGCTCGATGGAACTTCCCCGATACGGCACGCCGAACATCGCCTATGTGAGCACGTGGTTCGGTGCGCAGGACGACCATCCCATGTGGGCGCTGAACCTGATGAAGTACCGGGCTGTCGCCGAGTACGCCGATGGACGCGAATCGTCGATCAGCGGCGCCGATGCCGACATGCTGTACCACCCGACCGGGCCGCTCGCCGCAGTCGGTGCGGAGGTACGGCTCATCACCGAGGTGACGCATCAACTGTCGGGTGACGCGACCCGGTGGGACCGCGTCGCCGTCGCCTGGTACCCGTCGCGGATGGCGATGCTCGAGATGCAGACGCTGCCGGAGTTCCAGGAACTGCACGCCCACAAGGACGCCGGCATGGCGTTCACGATCGTGATGGCGACCACACCCTCGGCCGACACGGTGGCGCCGTACGGCTGGTCGAGCCTCGGGCCCGACGACCTGATGCTGGTGCAGGTGGTGGCCGACGCAGCGGCCACCGATCTGGCGCAGCTGGTGCCGTCGCGCCGCATCGGCCGCTACGACGTGCGCGGTGTGATCGTCGGCGACGAACGTGCATGGGCCGAGGCCCGCTACGACGCGATCTCGCGCGACGACGTGGAGACGCTGGCTGCCGCCGCGGCTGCCCACGCGAATCCGTCGGTCTACGCGGTGGTGGTCGAGCCGCGCTTCGACGTGATGTCGGCCGGCTGACAGGATCGGGGCCGGCCGAGGGCCGGCGGTCGGCCGGTCAGACGGAGTGCAGGGGGCGCGGCGCGGTGGAGCGCTCGCGGATCAGCTCGATGGTGGCGCGGTCGAACACGACCGGGCGCTCGTGGAGCCACATCGTGAGCCTGCGGCGGTGCAGCACCGGCACCTCGTCGAGGCGGGCGAACAGGCGATTGTCGGCGTCGTCGAGCAG
>CAUJET010000189.1 GCA_963169665.1 Actinomycetota bacterium
CCTTCGGCTCGGCCGAGGAGGTCGACTTCGTCGGCTTCGACGGTGACGACGAGCGGGGCTTCGACGACGAACCGCCGCGCTCGCGATGGCTCACCATCCTTGCACTGGTCGGGGTGACGGCACTGCTGGCGGGCGGCGTCAACGCCGCCCCACCAAGGGACGGAGAGGAGGTGGCGACACCACCGACGACCGTCCCCGTACCGACGACCACCACACCGCGGCCGACCACCACCGTCGCCCCCGAGCCGACCCTGCCCCCGGGCTTCGAGACCGATCCACCGGGGATGCTCCTCACCGCACCCTCGCGGTTCCAGCTCGGCGGCGCGCAGTCGAACCAGGGATTCGGATCGCCCGGTGGCGATCCCGTGGAGGTGTGGATGTCGCCCGACGCGGCCCGCTCCACCGGGCGCTGGGTCGTGATCGACTCACGCGAGCAGATGGGCGACTACGAGAACTTCGGTGAGGGCGCGGTCCGCATCGACGCGGGTGGGCGCCCTGCGTTGATGAGCGTCGCGAGCGACGGGGTGGTCGAAGTCGAGGTCACGCCGACCGACGGGGTGGGCTTCGCCATCACGACGTTCGGGCTCGATTTGCCGGAGATCACGCGCATCGCCGCGACGCTCACCATCGACGCGAGCGGCATCGCCCACGGCGATCTGCTCGACCCGGGCGGGCCGTTCGACGGGCTCGAGCTGCGCAGCGCCGAGAACATCGACTGGTACCCGTGGGGCGGCATGATCGGGCAGCCCGATGCGTGGAGCATCTTCGTCGATCCGGCCACCAGCGAATGGGTGCAGGTCACGATCGGTCGGCCGACGCCCACCGAACGGCTCCTCACCGATCTGGTGACCACGGTGCCGGTCGACGTCGCCACCCTCGACCCGGACGAGCTCGCCGACCTCGCCGTCCTCACCGACCGTGTCACCGACCCCAACACGCTCGTCATCGGAACCGATTCGCGCGAAACGGCGTACCGCGTCGTGCGGTTCGCCCTCGCCGACGGCCAACTGGTCACGGTGGCGAGTCCGACCGACCTCGACGACGCGCTCGAGCTGAGCACGCTGCTCGAGCTGGCCGATGCCGACACGTGGCGGGATGCGTCGATCGAGACGGTGAACGGCCCGGGGGTCGAGTTCGAGACCGATCCGCCGACCGCCATCGGTGGGGGCGGGACCGGGACGGAGCGGTGGACGGCGCAGATCGAACAGACCTGGCTCTCGATCAGTGGCAACGACTACTACCTCAACAGCCCGTTCGAACCCGTGAGCGGTCCGACGGCCTTGGCGTATCGCTCGCTCGACCACGCCTTCCTCCTCGTGACGAACACGTGGCCGAACGACGGGCTTCGGGTGGTCGTCGAGCAACCCGGACTCGAGCCGCAGGAGAGCGATCTGCGGCAGGTCGGCGACACTCCGGTGTACGCCGCAGCGCTCCAGATCGACGGCGATCTCCCGGTGGCGATCTCGTGGTTCGACCTCGACGGCGTGCCCGTAGGCGGGCCGACGTCGGTGCCGTGATCGAGTTCCTGCCGCCGCGCGACCACGCATTCGGCGAGGCCGACGCCGCCGACTTCGTCGGGTTCGACGGCGCCGACGACACGGCCTTCGACGACGAGCCGCCCCGCTCGAGGTGGCTCACCGTCCTGGCCGCGGTGGGCGTGACCGGCCTGCTCGCCGGCGGCGTGCTCGCGGCAGCCCCGTGGGAGGCCGACGAGGCGGAGGATGTGGCGCCACCGACGACGGTCGATCGGGAGCTCGACCTTCCGGCCGATGCGTCGGCGACGGTCGACGACCCCACGACGCCCGATCTGGCGACCCGCACACCCGGATGGCTCCCCCGTTCGCCCTCGCGCTTCGAGCTGGTCCGCGCGGTGTCGAACGGTCGGGTCGTGCCAGGCGGCGAAGCGCTGTTCATGTGGACCTCGGTCAACGCCACGCGCACCAGCGGCCGGTGGGTGGTGGTCGATCAGCGTGGCGCGAGCGCATACCGCGACCTGATGCGCAACGCCACCGTGATCGATGTCGGCGGGAGACCGGGTTTGCTCTCCGAGTTCGACGACGGGGTGGTCGAACTGCGCGTGCACCCGGCGGCGGGCGACGACTACGCGGTGATCGCGTTCGGGCTCGGCCTCGACGAACTGCTCACCGTCGCCGCCGCCGTCGAGCGCACGGTCGGCGGCATCGCCGTACCCGACGCGTGGACGCAGCCCGACGGGGCACCGGTCGACGGCGTGTCGTTCGTGCTCGACGGGCAGGTCGACTGGGCGCCCGGCTCGATCCGATCGCACCCACCCGACACGTGGGCGAACTTCTTCGATCCGGCGACGAGCGAGTCGATCATCGTTGCACGGTCCGGTCTCACGATCGACACGATCCTCGTCGACGAATACCTCCTCCGGGTGCCGATCGAGGTCGACTCGCTCGACCGGCCGACGCGTGCGCTGCTCGCCGAGATGTCGTCGCAAGGCCGGACCGTCGAGCTCTTCACCAGTGCGTACGACGCCGGCATCGTCGGTGCGCGATGGTTCGACGGCACCGGGCTGGAGGTGGTCGCCGAAGGGACGTTGGGCGCGGCCGAACTCCTCCGGTTCGCCTCCGACCTCGAGCCCGCCTCCGCCGACACCTGGGCGGACGCCGTCGCGCTCGAGTCCGCTGCCGCCTGGGTGGCCCCGACCACCCTCGGCGGAGCGCCCGACGGCTCGTGGGGCGCCGGCGCCACCGACGTCTGGTACTTCCTCGAGGCGGGCAGCTCGTTCACCAACCGTGCGTGGCCACCGGAGCCGGGACGGACGGTGACGACGTTCCGCAGCTTCGACGACGCCTTCGTCCTCGTCACCGATGCCGGCGGCACAGCTCAGGCCGTGCTGGTCACCCAGCCGTCGAGGAGCCAGAAGACAGGGCTCACACCGATCGATGGCAGCGAACGCTCCGCAGCGGTCGTGCGGATCGCGGCGGATGAGCCGTTCGAGGTGACCTGGCTCAACGGCAACGGGCAGCCGCTCGCCGACGGCTGACAGCACGGACCGCCCGTCCGGGTTCCCACTCGCCGTCGGGGGTGGGACAATGCCCGGGTGCCCTCGACACGCGAGTCGTCCGAACCGTCCGGCCGTCGCGCCGCGGCCGGGTCGACCGACATCGAGTTCCTCGCTCCCGACGCTCGCGCGTTCGGCGATGTCGGGGCCGATGCGCACGCCGGCACCTTCGCCGGATTCGACTCGACCGACTGGGACGACGCCGACGCTGACCGATCGCCGCGTTCGCGGTGGGCGCCGGCGCTCGCCGGGCTCGCCGTGGCCGGCCTGCTCGTCGGCGGGGTGATCGCCGCCTCGCCCTGGTCCGGCGACGACTCCGACGCCGCGCCCTCCACCACCGTCGCGAGCCTGCCCCCGACCTCGATCGCCGCGATCGAACCGGTGCCGGCGGGCACGCTCGCGGTGGCCGAGCCCGGCGTGGAGGGCTGGGTGTTCGATCCGCCGGTGGCAGGGCTGACCGCGGTGGCCTTCGCCCAGGACCCGGAGGGCGACGATCAGAACACGGCCGCCGGCAGGAACGGATGGGCGGAGGTGTGGGCGAGCGACGGGGCGACGCGCACGTCGGGCCGGTGGTTCTCGCTCACGCTGCACCCGGGCGCAGCGCTCGAGCCGGTCGCCCTCGGGTGGGCGGCGGTCGACGCCGACGGCCGCCAGGCCGTGGCGCGCCGGAGTCGCGACGGCGTGCTCGAACTGCGCGTCGCGCCGAACGTCGACGAACTCGGTGTCAGTGCGCTGGTCTCGATCCAGTCGTACGGCGTCTCGTTGTCCGAGTCGATCGAACTGGCCACCGCGACCGTGGCGACGGGCGGCGTCCCGTCGGTCACCGACCCGGGCGACGACGCGGTCGCCCGGTTGTACGACGGGCTCACGATGGTGGCGGCGCGACCCTCCTCCGACGACCTGGTCGACCTGGCGCTCGTCGGCGCGTCGTCGACGAGCACCGTGTACTACGCGGGCCCGGGGCGCCGGGACATCTCGCTGCTCCAGCGTCGGCGGGTCGGTGCGATCGAGCCGGCGCTCGCCCGCCTCGCGTACACCCCCGGGCTCGGCGTCGAACCCACCACTGCGTTCGACGGGTTCGCACCCGACCTGCTCCAGGTGGGCACCCGGTCGATCGACGGCATCGACGTCAACGTCGTGCGCTGGTCGGTCGGCGACGACGACGTGTGGCTGCTCACCACGCTGTCGTCGGGCGTGATCCCCGCGATGCTCGACGACGCCCGCCGTGTGACGCGGGAGGAGTGGGCGACCGCCCGCGATGCGGCCGAACGGAGCGACCCGCCCTCCTGGCTGTTCTCCGACGACGAGGAGATCCCGGTGCCGATCGCCGACGGCATCACCGCCACCGGCGCCGAGTGGGCGATCGCGATCGGCCCCCGCTCGGGACGGATCTTCCTGAAGGTGCCGGGCATCGGTTCCACCGACACCACGTTCGACGCGCTGGTGGGCACCGCCCGGGACGGGGCGCTGGGCACGATGGTCGTCGACGGTTCGACGCTCGTCTTCGCCGCGGTCGACCGGGACGGCGCGACGTTACGGGTGCGCCTGGCCGACGATACTCAGCGCACCACGGCGCTCACACCGTTGCCGGCGAACGACGAGCCACCGACCGAGCCGGGCCGCCTCGACCCGTCGTTCTGGACGTCGTGGAGCGGCGCGCAGGTGGGCGTCGTCACCGTCGACCCCGACCACGTGGCCCTCGGGGCCTATGCCGCGGAGGTACTGGCCGCCGACGGCACCGTCGTCGCCACGCTCGACCTGTTCGCGGGCGTCTGACCTCCGGGCCTCAGAGCAGTTCGGCGCCCACTCGTCGC
>CAUJET010000190.1 GCA_963169665.1 Actinomycetota bacterium
CGACGAGCGGCTGCTCGAACAGACCCGTCCGCGCATGATCCACGCCTTCTCCAACGGCCCGGACGCGCTGCTCGCGGCGGCCGGGCTCGATCGCCGCGACACGATCGACGCGGCCGAGGCGCTGTCGGCCGGTGACGAGGCCCCGGCCGCTCGGCTGCTGCCCGACGAACGACTCGACCTCGTGCTCGCCCGCGGCGCGACGCGTGTGCGCGAGGTGCTCGAGGGCCTCGCCCGCACGTACCGTCCGGCGAGCGTCGGCATCGCGCTGCTCGGCGACGATCCCGTCGAGCAGGTCGAGCGAGCGGCCGCGGCGCTGCGTCCGCTGGGAGGGGACCGATGACCGAGACACGCAGCAGCCCGATCGAGACACCGACCGACGTCGGCGTCATCGCACACCTGGACAACCCCACCGTCGCCGACATCGAGCGGCTCGCCGTCGTGAGCGAGGCGGCCGGCGCAGCGTGGCTCGGCATCGCCGACGCGTTCTGGTGGCGCGACACGTGGTTGCTCGCCGCGGCGGCAGGCCGGGTCACCACCACGTTGCGGGTCGGCCCGGTGGTGACGAACCCCTACCTACGCCACCCGTTCCACACGTACGCGGCCATCGCCACGTTGCAGGAGCTGATCGGCGATCGGGTGATCGTCGGCGTCGGAGCCGGCGGGTCGGAGGTGAGCGCTGCGGCGCACATCCCTCGCTCCGATGCCGGTCGACGGATCGAGCGGCTGATCGAGGGTCTGCGCGCCGTCGCCGGGGGCGCGCCGCTCGACGCGGCGTCGGGACGGCGGCTCGACGTGGCGCTCACCGCGCCGCGAGTGCTGGTGGCCGGCCGCGGTGACGGCGTGCTGCGCGCCAGCGGTCGCAGCGCCGACGACGCGTTGCTGTGGGCGATCCCGCAGAGCGATCTCGCCCGGTCGATCTCGGTGATCGCCGGTGCGGCGGGTGCTGCGGATCGGCCGTCGCCACGGCTCGTGTGGGCACCGCTCGTCACCCACACCGACGGCGATGTCGAGCGCGCCCGCACGATCGCTGCCTACGGGGTGCTCAACGCCTCGGCAGCGCTGCGGGCCGCGTGGGGAGTGGGCGATGCGCTCGTCGACGAGGTGCGCCGCCGGCTCGTCGCGGGCGGGGCAGCGGCGGCGGCCGGACTGATCCCCGATCACGTCGTGCAGGACGTGTCGGTCGTGCCCGATGCGACCCTGTTGCGCACCCGTGTGGCGGAGCTGGGCATCTCGGCCATGGCGGTGCCGGCGCACACGATCGACGAGGTGGGCGAGCGCGTCGCGTTCGCGAGGTCGCTGCTGTCCTGACGCGGGCCCGAGGCGGCCGCCGCGTTCGGAGGTCAGGCGACGATGCCGGCGGCGCGCAGCCGCGGGAGCACGGTCTCGACGAGCGCTTCGACCGTGCGCAGCGACGTGTCGTCGTGCTGGCCCGGCACCACCGAGATGTCCGACACGCCCATCGCCGCATACCGGGCGAGGGCGTCGCAGACGTGGTCGGCGGGGCCCGTCAGGGCCTGCCAGTCGACCTCGTGGCCCTGGGGCACGTGATCGCTCACCTCCACGCGAAGCCGCAGCCCGAGCTCGCTGCCGCCGTTGTCGAACCACCGGCGCGCGAGTGGTTCGAGTTCGTCGGGCAGCATGCGAGACGGCTGGAACGGCAGACCGAGTCGGAGTGCCCGCTTCATGGTGGCCTCGCCGCCGGCGAGCCAGAGGGGCGGTCCGCCGAGCGTGTACGGCTCCGGCGACACGACGTCGCCGGCCGGGACCCGGTGGAACGGTCCGTCGTGGGGCAGGCCGCGCCAGAGCGCCTGCAGCGCGACCACCGCGTCGTCGAAGCGTGCGCCGCGCTCGTCGACGGGCACGCCGCGGAACGCGAACTCGCGGTCCCAGAAGCCCGGAGCGACGACGAGCACGAAGCGCCCCTCGGTGATCACGTCGAGCGTGGCCGCCTGCTTGGCGACGTTCACCACGTCGCGCAGCGGTAACACCGCGGCCGTGAGGCCGACGCGACCCGGGTCGACCGCGCCGGCCAACCAGCTCAACTCGGTGAACGGTTCGAGCGCGCCCGACCAGCCGGGGAAGTCGGCGCTCGCCAGCAATCCGTCACCCAACCAGAGTGTGTCGATGCCGCCGTCGACCGCGGTGCGGGCGATGCGGAGCGCGCCCTCGCGCGTGTCGGCGAACGGCGAGATCCCGAACCGGAGCATCGGACCATCATGTCGCGCCGCGACGCCCCCGGCGTACCGATCGGGTCGGGGCGCGTTCCGACCGCCCCGGGGAGGGCGACGGATCCGCCGGAGGGCAGCGGATCCGCAGGGCCCGTCGGGTCGGTCGAAGGGAATCGTGGGTTCGGTGTCGGCTCCGACGGACGTGGGCGTTGGGGATATGTGCCCGTCGAGGTCGACGGGGCACAGGGTGCGAAACGGCCGTTACACGGTCGTTACCGCCGTGCCGGGCGGCCTGCCGGGCGGTGTGCCGGCGCCGGGCCGAACGACGAGCCGTCAGCTCGCCAGACGGGTCGTCCGCTCGCCGTACCGGTCGACCAATGCGGCGACGTCTCGCACCACGATCCTGCTGCGCGACACGTCGATCGCGCCGGCCTGCACCAGCGAGCGGAGCACGACGTTGAGCGTCGGACGACGGGTCGCGCACAGCTGGGCGAGGTCGGCCTGGCTCAGCGGGATGACCGCGTGATCGACGCCGCGCCCCAGCTGAGCGGCCAGATGCACCAGCCAGCGGACGACCCTGCCCTCCACGATCGGATCCCGGCTCGCCGCGGCGGCGCCCTCCGCGATGGCGGCGTGCTGGGCGAGGAGGCTCGTCAACAGGAGCGCCGCACGGGGCGTGCGCTGGACGACGTCGAGCACTCGATCGACGTGGATCACGCACACGCGCAGCCGGGTGCGAGCCGACACCGTCGAGGTGCGTCGACCGCCCGCGAGAGCGTCGTGGCCGATCAACTGACCCGCTGCGGCGACGCCGGTGGGGGTGTCGATCGATCCCACCGGATCGAAGCGGGTGATGAACGCGACGCCCGACAACACGATGCCGATGGAGCGGGCTTCGACGCCCTCGTGCCACAACGCGGCACCGGGTTCGATCACCCGCGTGGCACCGAGTTCGACGAGGGGGAGCTGGCTGAGGGGGAGTTCCTTGAGGAACGACTGATCTCGAGTCGACGTGACCACGTGGTCCGTCCGCCTTCCGCGCGCTGTCCGCACGGCTCTCCGCCCGGTGGGAACCGTAGCCGATGTCACCGCGGTGGGCAATGCCCGGATCGGATCGGGTCGAAGGGGATCAGATCGGATCCGGTTCCTCGCCCGACGGCTCGGGAACGCCCGAGCCGGACAGTCCGTCGCGTTCATCGCGGTCGGCCCACCCGAGCAGCGGGTCGATCGGGAACGCCGCGTCGTCGATGCCGGCGTGCAGATCGCCGAGGCGAGCGAACCTCGCGGGGACCGTGGCGATGGTGAGATCCCCCGGCTCGACGTCGTCGATCTCGTCCCAGCCGATCGGGGTGGACACACGTGCCTCGGCCACGCCGCGTACCGAGTAGGCAGCGGCGATCGTGTGGTCGCGGGCGTTCTGGTTGTAGTCGACGAAGACGGCGGCCGGATCGCGATCCTTGCGCCACCACGTGGTGGTCACGTCCGACGGCGCTCGCCGCTCGACCTCGCGCGCGAAGGCGAGCGCGGCGCGTCGCACGTCGGTGAAGCCGTGGGTCGGTGGGATGCGGACGTAGACGTGGATGCCTCGTCCGCCCGAGGTCTTCGGCCACCCGACCGCCCCCAGTTCGTCGAGCACCTCGTGGACCACGTGTGCCACGCGGCGGACCCGCGAGAACGGGCAGTCGGGCATCGGGTCGAGATCGATGCGCCACTCGTCGGGACGCTCGGTGTCGGCGCGGCGTGAGTTCCAGGGATGGAACTCGACGGTCGACATCTGTACGGCCCAGATCACCTCGGCGAGTTCGGTCACGCACAGCTCGTCGGCGTGGAGGCCGTAACGCGGGAAGTGGAGGCGGACCGTGCCGACCCACGGCGGCGCGCCGGCGGGGAGGCGCTTCTGGTGCACCTTGTCGCCCTCGATGCCCGTGGGGAAGCGGTGCAGCATGCACGGTCGCTCGCGCAGGGCGTTCACGATGCCCGGCCCGACGGCCAGGTAGTAACGGACGAGGTCGAGCTTGGTCGCGCCGAGTGCGGGGAAGTACACGCGGTCCGGGTTCGACACGCGCACGGTTCGGTCACCCACCGCCAACTCCACCGCCGGTGACGACGCAGCCATGTGCCGACCGTATCCCCGGGACACGCTCGGATCGCGTCGACATCGCCGCTCGCCGGCGGGCGGTGTGGGACCCGGGTGTGACGCCGGGCAATCGACCCGAGCAGCGAGGGGCGGCGTCGGTATCGTCGGTCCGTCGTGAGCAACCACCCGTTCGTCCCTCTGCGCCACCGAGCGGTGCGCTTGCTGTGGGGTGCGGCGGTCATCAGCGACATCGGCACCTGGGTGCAGCTCATCGTCGTGGGCAGCCTGGTCGCCTCGGGCACCGGCAGCGCGGTGCAGACAGGTCTCGTGGCGTTGGCCACCTTCATGCCCCAGGGCATCGCGTCGCCGATCGGTGGCCTGCTGGCCGACCGGTTCGACCGACGCCGGGTGTTCGCCAGCGCGCTGATCGCACAGGCGACGGTCACCTCCGTGCTCGCGGTGGTCCTCGGTGCCGGGGTGCGCACGCCGTGGGTGCTGACCGTCCTGATCCTGGTGGGCAGCGCGGCGGGGGCCACCGGCGCGCCGTCGTACGCGGCGATGCAGCCCGATCTCGTGCCGCCGAACGAACTGATGCAGATGGTGTCGCTCGGCGTGTACTCGTGGAACAGCGGACGCGTGCTCGGCCCGATCCTCGGGTCGCTGCTCGTGCTCGCCGTGGGTCCTGCCTGGACGATCGCGTTCAACGCGTTCTCGTTCGTGGTGATGGCGGGCGCGGTGGTCGCGGTCCGTCGATCGTTCCGTCCGCACGGCGACGCCGGATCAGTGCGCGAACGCCTCACCGCCGGCGCCCGCGCCATGCGCACCACGCCCGGCTGCTGGCACGCCCTGGTGATGCTGGCCCTGCTCAACTGCATGATGGTGCCGTTCATGGGCCTGGTGCCGATCTACGTGCAGGGGAGCTACGACGGTGGCACCGGCATGGTGGGCCTCGTCGCGTCGGCCCAGGGCGTCGGCGCGATCATCGGCGGCATCGTCATCTCGTTCCTCGCCCAGCGCTACGACCGGTCCACCCTCGTGGTCGGCACGGTCGTCACCGCGACCACGCTGTTGATCGCCTACGCCGCGGCGCCGACGCTCCCCACGCTCGTCGCGGTGATCTTCGTCCTCGGCGGTGCCTGGTCGAGCCTGTTCATCACGCTGTCGGCCGTCGTCCAGCGCGATGCGCCGCCCGCCAGCCGCGGCCGGGTCATGTCGCTCATGCAGGCGACCTTCGGCATCACCTACGGCGTCGGGTTGCTGTTCATCGGTGCCATCGGCGACCTGATCAACCTCCACGTCGCGTTCGCGACCGGCGCGGTGATCGGCGTGTCCGGCTTCTGGTTGCTGACGCTCCGGGCCCGCAACTGGCGCGCTGCGATCGACGGCGTCGCCGCTCCGTCCGAGCTCCAGCTCGCCACGTCCTGACCGGCGGCGTCGTCGGGATCGGCGCGGACGCGCCGCAGCACCGCGCCCCGACCGGTCGTGCGCGCGCGGCGAACGGATCGGCCCGCCCGCCCGTCCCATGGAAGGTGGTCCACGCCGGTCCGATGGACGTGTCGCTCCGCAGGCGCGTCTAGTGTGTCGGCTCAGTTGGCCACTTTGGCTACACCCACACCCAGGTGTGGTGGCGTCCGCCCGCCGAGCACACAGGAGATCCCCATGTCCGACCAGTCCCAGCGCCCGTTCCAGATCAGCCGCCGGCTCGTGCTGCAGGGGATGGGCGCCAGTGCGCTCCTCGCCCTGCTCGCCGCCTGCGGTGGCGACGACACCGATGCGGGGGACGCCACCGGCGACTCGTCCACGGGTGGCGGCTCCGGCTCGGCGAAGGAAATCGACCTGCTGACGATCGGGTTCCCGGCGTCGCTGTCGAACCTGTACCCGGGCAAGGAAGCCGGCATCTTGAACTACTACGTGGCGGCGCTCGTGGCCGAGGGCCTCGTGGCCCCCGACGGCACGGGCAAGCTGCAGCCCGCGCTCGCCGAGTCATGGGAGCAGACCTCGCCGACCACCTACGTGTACACGCTGCGCTCCGGTGCCACGTTCCACGACGGCACGCCGGTCACGGCCGACGACGTCGTGTACTCGATCGGCATCGCCAAGGACGAGACCATCTCCCCGAACGTCGCCTACTACTGGGCGAACACCACCTCGGTCGAGAAGACCGCCGACAACCAGGTGACGATCACGCTCGGCTCGCCCGACGTCGCGTTCGAATGGGGCCCGTGCGCGGCGAACGCGCTGTGGATCGTGTCGGAGAAGTACGTGGAGGACAACGGCGGCGACATCGGGACGCCGACCTCGCTGCTGTACGGCACCGGCCCCTACAAGGTCACCAAGTTCGTGCCGGACTCGATGGTCGAGCTCGAGCGCGTCGACACCTGGTGGGGTGGCACGCCGCCGGTGAAGACCGTCCGGTTCGACTTCATCCCGGAGGAGACCACCCGCCTGCTGGCCCGCCAGTCCGGCGACATCGACATCGCGATCAACATCTCCCTCGACCAGGCCCAGCAGTGGGAGGACACCGAGAACACCTCGGTGCTGTACGCCGCCGACCGCAGCTACGTGGGCATCGACTTCAACACCGCCGTCGAGCCGTTCGACGACGTGCACGTCCGCACGGCCATCGCCCACGCGGCCGACCGCGCCTCCTACGTCAGCCAGCTGCTCGGCGGTCGGGGCGAGGCAGCGACCGCCCTCACCACGCCCGAGCAGATCGAAGGCGTCCTCGGCGCCGACGGCGCACGCGAGGCGCTGAAGGTCGTGCTCGATCTTCCGTACGACCTCGAGGCCGCGAAGGCGGAACTGGCCAAGTCGAAGGTGCCCGACGGCTTCACCACGAAGGTCGGCATCTCGTCGAGCGCCCCGCAGGTGAGCGCCGCGTTCCAGGTGCTCAAGGCAGCGGTGGAACCGCTCGGCATCGTGATCGAGATCGAGGAGATGCCGGTGGAGCAGTGGTTCGACACCATCGGCTCGCCCGACTGGGGTCTCGCCTACATGAGCTACACGAGCACCACCGGCGACCCCGCCGAGATGTCGTCGTGGTTCCTCGGTGAGGGCAACCCCGCGTCGTACGCGAACGACGAGGTCACCACGCTCATGGGACAGGTGCGCGAGGAGACCGATCCGGCGAAGCGCGTCGAGTTGCTGATCGAGGCGCAGCGGGTCGCGATGCTCGACGTGCCGTACGTCCCGCTGTGGTGGGGCGTGGCCGCCACCGCGGTGTCCGACGACTACACGATCGAGGACTTCGGCTCGTACACGCTCGTGTCGCCCTGGACGTCGCGCATCCTCACCAAGGGCTGACCCGGTGCTCGCGCGCGGATCGATGCTCCGATTCGCCCTCGGCCGGCTGGCAGCGACGGTGGTGTTGCTGCTGGCCGTGTCGTTCGTCGTGTTCGCCCTGCTGCACCTCGCACCGGGTGATCCCGCGCGCAACCTTCTGGGGCCGCGGCCGTCGAGCCCCGAGGCGCTGACCTCGATCCGCGCGCAGTACCACCTCGACGATCCCTTCATCGGCCAGTACCTGCGATGGCTGGGTGGGGTCGTCCACGGCGACCTGGGTCAGTCGATCCGCAGCGACGAGCCCGTGACCACGCTGCTCGCCGATCGGGTGACGCTCACCCTCCAACTGGCGTCGTTCGCCTTCGCGATCACCGTGCTCGCGGCGGTGCCGCTCGGCATCGCCGCTGCATCACGTGCCGGGTCGGTGATCGATCGCGGCGTCAGCGTCGCCGCGATCGTGGGCGTCGGTGCCCCCACCTACGCGGTCGGGCTCCTGCTGCTCTACGTCTTCGGGGTGAACCTCGACGTCTTCCCGGTGTACGGGGCGGGTGAGGGTGGACTCGACCGGTGGTGGCACCTGGTGCTCCCGGCCGTCACGCTCGCCGGCGGTCTCGGCGCGCTGGTGTTCAAGCTCACCCGGACCGCCGTCCTGGGTGAGCTCGACCAGGACTACGTGGCGTTCGCACGGAGTCGGGGTCTGTCGACGCGGCAGGTACGGGCGCTGGTGTTGCGCAACGCGATGGTGCCGGTGGTGACGAGCCTCGGTTTGGTGTTCGGCTTCCTGTTCGGCGGCACGATCCTCGTGGAGGTGACGTTCGCGTTGCAGGGCATCGGTTCGCTCCTGGCGGGCTCCGTGACGTTCAAGGACATCCCGGTCGTCCAGGCGATCACGCTGCTGACCGCAGCGGTGATCGCGTTGACGGCGTTGGCGGTCGATCTGTTCTCCTTCGCCGCTGACCCGCGGGTGCGGAAGCGCACCACCGCATGAAGCGCCCGTCGCTCACGCCGATCCTCTGCGCCGTGCCCCTCACGGTGGTCGTCGTCTGTGCCATCGGCGCGCACTGGCTCGCGGCCGACGCGACCGAACAGGACGTGTTGCTGGGCGTCGTCCCTGCCGGCACGAGCGGTCACCTCTTCGGCACCGACCAACTCGGTCGCGACATCCTCCAATTGGGCATCGCGGGCGCTCGCTCGGCGGTCGTCGGGCCCGTGTGCATCGCGCTGGGATCGATGTTGATCGGCGTGGTGCTCGGCACCTTCGCCGGCTACTTCGGCGGGTGGGCCGACCTCGCGCTCACCAAGTACGCAGACCTCCTGCTCGCACTGCCGACGACGCTGATCGCGTTGGTGGTGGCCGGATTGGTGGACGGTGGGTACTGGGTGACGGTGCTGGTGCTCGTGGTGCTGTTCTCGCCGACCGACATCCGCCTCGTCCGCGGTGCGGTGATGACACAGGCGGCCCGTCCGTACATCGAATCGGCGCGCGTGCTCGGCCTGGGCCGCCTGCGGATCATGTTCCGCCACATCCTCCCCAACGTGCTGCCGGTGGCGCTGGCCACGATGCTGCTCAACGTCGCGTTCGCGCTCGTGGCGATGTCGGCGCTGTCCTTCCTCGGCCTGGGCGTGGGCCCCGGCGAACCAGACTGGGGCCGTCAGCTCAGCGACGGTCGGGATCTGCTCGGCCGCAACGCTGCGGCGGTGATCGTGCCCGGCGTGCTGATCATCGTGACGGCCGCGGCCATCAACCTCCTCGGCGACTGGCTGCAGGAGCGTTCGGTCGAACGGGCGGGGCGACGATGAGCCAGCTCCTCCGGGTGACCGACCTCCGCGTGAGCGGCCCGGCCGGCACGATCGTGGCGCAGATGGACCTCGATGTCGGTGCCGGCGAGACGGTCGCGCTCGTCGGCGAATCGGGTTCGGGGAAGTCGATGACCGCCAAGGCCATGACCGGCTTGCTGCCCCGAGGGGTCGTCGCCTCCGGCACATTGGGTCTCGGCGACACATCGGTCGATCTCGCCGGCGGGCCCGCCGCACTCACCGGCCTGCGCGGTCGACGGATCAGCCTGCTCCTCCAGAACCCGTTCACCAGCCTCAGCCCGGTGCACCGCTGCGGGCGGCAGATCGCGGCAGCGTTGCCGGCC
>CAUJET010000191.1 GCA_963169665.1 Actinomycetota bacterium
AGCTCGACGAGCTCGGCGAGCGGCAGGCCGATCACGTTGCTGACGCTGCCCTCGACGCCCGCGACGAACACGCCACCGGCGCCCTGCAATGCATAGCCACCCGCCTTGTCGAACGGCTCGCCGGTGGCGATGTACCACGCCGCGGTCACCTCGTCGATCGGCGCCACGTCGACTGCGGTCGACACCGCCGCTGTCGCCGACCGGTCGTCGAGCCGCACCGTCACCCCGGTGTGCACGTGGTGGCGACGGCCCGAGATCGCGGCGAGCATCGAGCGCGCCTCGGCCTCGTCGGCCGGCTTGCCGAAGATCGCCCCGTCGACGTCGACGGTGGTGTCGGCCGCGATCACCAGCGTGCCTGCCGGCACCGGGACCGCGGCCGCCTTCTCGACGCTCAGCCGCTGCACGTAGTCGAGCGGCGGTTCGCCGTCGCGCACCGACTCGTCGATGTCGGCGGCGCGGATCGCGAACGCGAGGCCGAGCTGTTCGAGCAGTTCGCGCCGCCGAGGCGAGCCCGAGGCGAGCACGATCGGCGGGCGACCCGAGCCGGCGGTGAACACCTCATCCACCGCTGAGCGCCATGACCTCGCCGTCGTCGGGGACGGTGAGGTCGTCGAGGTGGTCGAGGTAGCCGTTCGGCAGCGCGACGCGGATGGGGCCGTTGGTGTGGCCGCGGCGGATGCGCTCGCCGCCCTCGACGATCCGGGTGTCGGGATCGACACGGGCGATGAGGTCTTCGAGCTCGCCGATCGTCGACACCATGCCGAACTCGCGGCGCATGTCGCCACCCACCGGGTAGCCGGTGAGGTACCACGACGCGTGCTTGCGGAAGTCGCGCATCGCCACCTGCGGGCCGAGGTGCGGCAGCAGCAACGTGGCGTGACGGTGCATGACGGCGCAGGCCTCGCCGAGGGTGGGCGACGCCGGCACCGGTCGACCGTTCAGCGCCTCGACCAGGTCGCGGAACAACCACGGCCGCCCGAGGCAGCCACGACCGATCACCACGCCGTCGCACCCGGTGCGGCGCATCATCTCCACCGCGTCGGTCGCCTCCCAGATGTCGCCGTTGCCGAGCACCGGGATCTCCGGCACGGCGGCCTTCAGCTCACCGATCGCGTCCCAGTCGGCGGTACCGGCGTAGTGCTGCTCGGCGGTGCGGGCGTGCAGCGCGATCGCGGCGATGCCCTCCTCGGCGGCGATGCGGCCCGTGCTCACGAACGTGAGCAGCGAGTCGTACAGGCCCTTGCGGAACTTGGCCGTCACCGGCACGCCGTACGGCGAGGCGGCAGCGACGGCGGAGCGGAGGATCGCCCGCAGCAGGTTGGGCTTGGCGGGCACCGCGGCGCCGCCGCCCTTGCGGGTGACCTTGGCCGCCGGGCAGCCGAAGTTCATGTCGATGTGGTCGACGCTGCCACGGGCACACAGCTTGCGGATCGCCTCGCCGATCATCACCGGGTCGCTGCCGTACACCTGCAGGCTCCGCGGCTGTTCGTCGGGTGCGAAGGTCATCATCCGCTCGGTCTTCGCATTGCCGTGCACCACCGCGGTGGCCATCACCATCTCGTTCACGTAGACGAGACCCGGCGCGAACTCGCGGCACATCGTTCGGAACGGCGCGTTGGTGACACCCGCCATGGGTGCCAGCACCACCGGCGCCGCCGGGGTGAACGAACCGATCCGCAACTCCGTCACCCGTCGGAGGGTATCGCCCCAACCGCGATGAGACATGAGCGCCGGTGGCGCGCCCATCTCTCACCTCGAGGTCGGGGCGACCGAGGTGATGAGAGATGCGGTCGGCAGCGCCGCTCATCTCTCATCGCGGTCGCGGATCGGTCAGGTGAGGCCGGGGATCTTCAGGTTCGGGAACGCCCCGCAGTCGAGCGGGGTCGGGCCATCGCTGCGGAGGCGGTGCCACCCGGCCGCGGCGATCATCGCCGCGTTGTCGGTGCACATCTCGCGGCTCGGCAGGAACCCGTGGTTCCCATCGACCACGCACGCGTCGAGGAACTGCTCGCGCAGCAGCGAGTTGGCCGCGACGCCGCCGGCGAGCACGAGCCCCTTCGCCCCCACCTGTTGCGCCGCACGGCGGGCCTTGGTGACGAGCACGTCGACGACGGCTGCCTGGAACGACGCGGCCACGTCCTCCGACGAGACGTCGGGGTGCTTGCGCACATGGTTCATCACCGAGGTCTTGAGACCGCTGAAGCTGACGTCGAGACCGTCGTTCATCATCGCCCGGGGGAAGTGGATCGCTTCCGGGTTGCCGTTCACCGCCTCGCGGTCGATGGCCGGACCACCGGGGTAGCCGAGGCCGAGGAAGCGAGCGACCTTGTCGAAGGCCTCGCCGGCGGCGTCGTCGATGGTGCGGCCGAGCAGCTTGTAGCGGCCGTGGTCCTGCATCTCGATGAGCATCGTGTGACCGCCCGACACGAGCAGCACGACGAGCGGGAACTCGAGCGTCGGATCTTCGAGGAAGGCCGCGTACAGGTGGGCCTCGTGGTGGTGGACACCGACGAAGGGCACGTCCCATGCGAGCGCCAACGACTTCGCAGCCGACACGCCCACCAGCAGCGCACCGATCAGACCGGGCCCGATGGTGCACGCGATCGCGTCGATCCGACTGTCCGGCACGCCGGCCTCGATGATCGCCCGGGCGATGATCGGGTTGAGCATGTCGAGGTGCGCTCGGCTCGCGATCTCCGGCACCACGCCGCCGTACTGGGCGTGGATGTCGACCTGGGTGCTCACGACGCTGGAGGCCACGTCGTAGCCGCCGAGCACCAGCGCGGCCGCGGTCTCGTCGCAGCTGGTCTCGATGCCGAGCACGAGTGTGTGCTCGTCGACCGGCCCGGCGAACTCACCGGACGGGCGCAGGATCAGGTGATCGGTCATCGCACGGCCTCCGGGCACAGTTCGGCGAGCCGCTCGCGGTACGGCGGCTCGGCGATGTCGTGGCACCACATGACGATCGCGTCCTCCGTGTTCTCGTAGTACTTCTGCCGCACGCCCACGGGCGCGAACCCGAAGCGTCGGTACAGCGCCTGGGCGCCCACGTTGCTCGAGCGCACCTCGAGCGTGAGCGCCTGGCAGTCGCGGCGGATCGCCTCCCATGCGAGCTCGGCGAGCAACCGCGTGGCGACGCCCGATCGCCGGGCGTCCGGCGAGGCGGCGATGTTGGTGACGTGGGCGTCGCCCACCACGAACATCGCGCCCGCGTAGCCGACGAGCTTCTGGTCGCGGCGGGCCACCACGTAGTGGCGTTCACCGCGTCGCGACATCTCGATCTCGCTCTGGAACACACCGACGGTCCACGGCTTCGGGTACGACACCTGCTCGATCGCCATGATCGCCGGGACGTCGCGCTTGCGCATCGGCTCGATGACGATCGCGGCGTCGCCGGTGCGACCCAACAGGCGCGAGATGACGCTCATCGCGGCAGGCCGCCCGTGTTGTCGGTGGAGCCCTGCTCGCGCGTGCTCCAATTGATCTGCGCGTCGGGCAGGCGCAGGTACATCGGCTGGATCTCCCACGGGTTCACCCACTCCTCGCGCAGCGCCCGGGCGTGGGCGAGTTGCACGAGCGGCGCCGCGGACGGACGCGAGAGGAACTGCTCGGCGAACTCGCAGCGGAGTTCGGCGTGGATCTCGTCGCGGTGACGCAACGCCCCGTCGCCCACGCACACGACGTCGTCTCCACGCGCCATCAGGTCGGCGATGAGGTCGTCGACGCGCCCGCACTGCGGTTCGAGCACGCGCTGCACGCCACCAGGAACCGGCCGATAGAACGCGTAGAACAGCTCGCCCTTGCGGGCGTCGATCACGGCGGCGATGGTGCGGTCGGTGTGGCGCAACGGGAAGGCCAACAGGTCGAGCGAGCTCATCCCGATCATGGGGATGCGCAACGCCTGGGCGAGCGCCTTGGCTGCGGAGAGCCCCACCCGCATGCCGGTGAACAGTCCAGGGCCAACGTCGACGGCGATCACGCTGATCTCCGCGAGCTCGATGTCAGCCTGACGGCAGAGGAACTGGATGGCCGGCGTGACGGTCTCGGCGTGGCGTCGACCGCGGCACACCTCGAACAGGCCGAGCACGCCCTCGTGGCCGCCGATCGCGACGCTCACCTGTTCGGTCGCGGTCTCGATGCCGAGGATCAACATGTCCACGCCTCCACTGCCCGGGTGAGTTGCTCCCACCGTGTCGCCCATGCCCGGCCGACGGCCGAGACGACGAGGGCTCGGGCGTCGTCACCATCGTCCTCGACGGTTTCGAGCCGGACAAGCAGGTGTTCACCGAGCGCGCCGCCCACGACGTCGCCCCACTCGACGAGCAGCACGCCGTCGGCCTCGGCCAGCTCGGCGAGGGCGAGGTCGGCCACCTCGTGCTGGGTGCTCAACCGGTACAGGTCGGCGTGATGGAGCGTGAGCCGACCGGCCGGGTGGCTGTGCACGAGGTTGTAGGTGGGCGAGGTCATGTGGTCGGTGACACCGAGCGCCGCGCCGAAGCCCTGGGCGAACGCGGTCTTGCCCGCACCCATCTCGCCCGCCAGCACGATCACGTCGCCGGAACGCACGAGACCGGCCAGCGCCGCGGCGATCGCATGCGTGGTGGCCAGCGAGTCCGAGCGCAGCTGCAGCATCAAGTCGAGGAGTCTACGAGACCGGGCGCCGCTCGGCCCGGTGGTGACGGCTGACCCGCTTGGAGAGTCCGCAGACGATCTCGTAGCCGATCGTGCCCAGGCCCTCGGCCCAGTCCTCGGCCCGGATGCGCTCGGTACCGTCGGCGCCCAGCAGCACGACGGGTTCGCCGATCTCGACGTCGAGATCGCCGACGTCGAGCATGAGCTGGTCCATCGTCACGACGCCCACGATCGGACACCGACGACCGCGCACGAGCGCCTGGCCATGGGTCTCGTACAGCCGACGGGGCACGCCGTCCGCGTAACCGAGCGGCACGGTCGCGACGGTGGTGTCGGCGGTGAACGCGTGACGGAGGCCGTAGCTGATGCGGTCGCCGGCGCGCACCCGCTTCACGTGCGACACGCACGCGTGGAGCGACAGCGCCGGCCGCAGGTCGTGGCACAGGTGCTCGACGCTCCTGCCCGGCTGGATGCCATAGAGCGCGATGCCGGCGCGCACCAGATCGAGGCGGGCCCGTGTGTGCGCGAGCCCGCCGGCGGAGTTGGCAGCGTGCACACGACCCGGGTCGATGCCGGCGGCGCGGATCGTCCCGAGCACCTCGTCGAACCGGTCGAGCTGCTGTGCCGAGTACGGGTCGGACGGCTCGTCGGCGACGGCCAGATGGGTGAACACCCCGTCGAGCACGACGCTGTCGCGCCGTTCGATCTCCTGCGCCAGTGCGACGGCATCGGCCGGAGCGCATCCCACGCGGTGCATGCCCGTGTCGACCTTCAGCTGCACCCGGTGCCGGTGCGCCCCCGCTGCCGCCAGGGCGTCGAGCTGGGCCACCGAGTACACGGTGCTGATCAGCCCCAGGCGTACCGCGTCGGCTGCGGTGGAGGGCGGCTGTTCGCTGAGCACGAGCACGGGGGCATCGACGAGCGCGTCACGGAGCTCCGCCGCTTCCTGCACCAGCGCCACGCACAACCCCTCGGCACCCGCGTCCAGCACCGTGCGCGCGACGGAGACGGCCCCGTGCCCGTATGCGTCGGCCTTCACGACCGCCCACACCGCGGACGGGGCGACGGCGGCGCGCAGCACACCGACGTTGTGCGCGATCGCGTCGAGATCGATGTCGGCCCACGCCCAGCGACCGGACGGCAGTGCGTCGACGGCCGATGTCACGGTTCGCCGTGGAGGCTCGACAACACCAGCGGGACGAGGTCGGGGAGATCGGACGCGACGAACCCCACGGCCGGACCGTGCATCGCCGCGCTGCCGTGGATCCAGGCGCCCATGGCAGCTGCCTCGAACGGGTCGATCCGCATCGCCAGGAGTGCCCCGATGATGCCCGCCAGCACGTCGCCCGTACCGGCCGTCGCCAGGCGGTCGTCACCCGCGCGCACCACCAACACCTCGCCCACCGGATCGGCCACCACCGTCGTGGCACCCTTCAGCAGCACCACGGTGCCGGTGCTCTCGGCGAGCTTGCGCGCCGCGGCGATCCGATCGGGGCCCGGCAGCGCGCCGGTGAGCAGTTGGTACTCGCCGTCGTGCGGGGTGAGCACGGTCGGTGCCTCGCGCTGGCGGAGCAGCGCCGCGGCGCCCTGTGCGTTCCACGCGAGCGCGAACAGGCCGTCGCCGTCGATCACGATCGGCAGCGGTGTGTGGATCGCCACCTCGCGGGTGCTGGCGGCCGTGTCGTCGACACGACCGAGGCCGGGTCCGAGCACCACCGCGTGGAAGCGGTCGAACGATCGGAGCGCCTCTGCCGCCCAGCCGGTGCCGGGCAGCGGCCGATGCACGGCCTCCAACGGCATGCGGTCGGCGTGGTCGGCACCTGGTGTCGACCACTGCACCATGCCGGCGCCGGTGCGCTGGGCACCCGCCGCGGCGAGCGCCGCGGCGCCGGGCATCGTGCGGCTGCCGGCGATGATGCGTACGGCCGTGTGCCACTTGTGGCTCACGGGCGAACGTGGGGGCAGCCAGGCCGCCACGTCGGCCGCCTGCAGCAGATGAGCGTGCACCTCACCGGTGTCGAGGCCGATGTCGACCATCTCGAGTTCGCCCGCCAGCTCGCTGCCCGGGCTGAACAACAGGCCCGGCTTCAGTGCGACGAAGCTCACCGTTCGGTCGGCCGCCAGCACGTGGGGGCCGGCAGACCCCGTCATCCCGTCGACCCCGCTCGGGATGTCGACCGCGAGCACCGGTGCGTCGCCGACGTCGGGGGTGCGCCAGGTGCCGTGGAATCCGGTGCCGAAGGCGGCGTCGATCACGAGGTCGGCGGGCGGCAGTTCCTCGGGGCACCCCGCCACGGGAAACACCCGCACCTTCACACCCCGGTCGCTCAGCAGCCGGGCCGCCACCCGTCCGTCGTTGCCGTTGTTGCCCGTGCCGACCACCACGTTCACGGTGCGGCCGTAGGTGCCACCCATCATGCGGATCGCGGCCCGTGCCACAGCGGACCCGGCCCGCTCGATCAGCACCTGCACGTCGTCGGCAGCTGCGGCGTCGATGGCTCGCATCTCGGCGGGGGTCACGATCGGCAGCATGGCGACCGAGGCTACTGGTCGACCTTCTGCGCCCGCCGTGACCGGCGCAGCGGGGCCGCCGACGGCCCGGTGGTCACGCCGTGCGACTGGCGACCACGTACGCGATCGCCACGAGGTCGGTGTGCGTGATCGACAGGTGCCATCGATCGATCCCCGCTGCCTCGGCGAGCGCGAACGCCGACCCGGTGACCGCGAGCGAGGGCTCGCCCGACGGTGCACGGGTGACCCACACGTCGTGGAACCCGAACGCACCGAGGCCCACCCCGAGCGCCTTCATCACCGCCTCGCGAGCGGCGAAGCGCGCCGCGAGCGACGGAGCAGGGTCGACCTTGTTCGCCACGTACTCGAGCTCGTGCGAGGTGAACAACCGATCGCGCATCGATGGCGTGCGCTCGAGCGACCGGCGGAAGCGGTCGATGTCGACCGCGTCGACACCGATCCCGACGACCGTCACCAGCCGCTCGCCCGGCGGCGCACCCAGTGGCTCACCGGAGGCTCACGAACGCCAGTGGTCGGCGGTCTCGGAGATCGGCAGGATCAGCAGGTCGGCCACGGACAGATCGGCGAGGCGATCGTCGCGGAAGGTGCCCTCGGTCTCCGACACCCAGTCGACCAGTCGGTCGTAGCGGTGGTCGTAGCCCTGCAGCACGCCACGCATCACTGGGGCGGGCAGGCGCTCGTGGAATCGGACGTGCAGCAGCGTGATACCGGTGCAGGTGCCACCCTTCACCTCGGGCACGAAGATCACGGTGCGGCCGTCGGTGCGGCCGCGGGCGACGAGCACCTCACGATCGCTCGCCACGCGTCGCTTGGTGCCGAGCAGCTGCGCGTTGCGCTCGACCCTGCTGGTGACGTCGCGGGAGAGACCGCCTCGATCGACGATCGAGATGAGCGCGTCGCTCGACGGATCGCCCTCGATGCGGTAGCGGGTGAAGCCCACCACGGCGTCGACGGCGGGGTCGAGATCGGCGAGCACCTTGAGCGTGCGGTAGCTGAGACGGTCGCGCCCGGCGCCCGAGGTCAGCACCTCCTGCACGAGCCGACGATCGAGCACGCCCTCGTCGTTGCGGCTGATGCCGACGGTGACCGTCTTCGCCTGGTGCTTGATCGCGTCGACCGGGCGGGTGAGTTCCTCGATCGCCCTCGTCAGCGCAGCGGTGAGGTCGTCGATCAGCACGCCCGGCGTCGCCACGGTGCCGGTGACCCGCTGGTAGACCTCGAGCGGGTTCTCGCCCGCCATGTCGCGCAGCAGCGCCGCGAGGCGCACGGCCGTGGACGCCTCGAGGTGACCGTCGTAGAGACCGGTGCGGAGGCCGTCGAGGAACTTCTCGCCGTGGCTGCGGACGCCGTCCTGCACGCGGCGGAGGATCTGGTCACTGTCACCGCCGGCGGACAGGGAGTGCTCGATCACCTCGCGCGCCTCGCGCAGCGGCCGTGCCGACGCATCGATCGCGAGCGCGGCCTCGTAGCCGAACAGGTGGCCGACCATCGCCGACAGGATGAACGCGAGCGCGGAGTCGACGGCCGGCACCGACAGCACCGCCGAGGCCGCAGCGAAACGTTCGTCGGCCTCGGTGGCGATGACGATCGGTGTGGCCTTGTGGGCCTTGTAGATCGCCACTTCCTTGGCGACGTCGTCGGCGGTGCCGCCGACGAGACCTGCGGCACACACGAGGATCAGCGGCTCGCTCGACAGGTCGATGTGCTTCTTGTCCTCGGTGACGTCGCAGGCGATCGACTTGTAGCACAGCTCGCTCAGCTTGATCCGCACCTCTTCGGCAGCCACCACGTTCGGGCCGTTGCCGACGAGCGCCCAGTAGCGCTTGAAGGGGGCGAAGCGGCGGGCCGCGTCACCGATCTCCTCACGGCGTGCGATGACCTCGACCATGCTGGCGGGCAGCTCGCGCAGCGACGTGAGCAGGTCGTGGCGACGGCGGGCAGTGCCGAGACCGGCGGCCTCGCTGATCGCGCAGGCGAGCAGCACGCCGGCCGCCACCTGTGCGTAGAACGCCTTGGTGGAGGCGACGCTCATCTCCACGTCGCGGCCGTCGCTCGTGTACATCACGCCGTCGGCTTTGTCGGTGAGGTCGCTGTTGCGGCGGTTGACGATCGCGAGCACCGAGGCGCCACGACCGCGGGCGAGGTCGACGGTGCGGTTCGTGTCGGTGGTGGTGCCGCTCTGGCTGACGGCGACGATGAGGGTGTCGCTCATGTCGAGGCGCAGCGCGAACCCGCTGAGCTCGGTCGCGGTGATCGGGTCGATGTCGAGGTGGCCCTCGCACAGGGTGTCGAGCACGGCGGCCATGCTCCGGCCCGCCACGGCGGCGGTGCCCTGGCCGATGACGCGGACCTTGGTGATCTCGCCGCTCGCGAGGCGGGCTGCGATGTCGGTCGGCAGCGACCGCTCGCCCACGACGGCGCGGAGCATGCCGTCCTGTTCGGCGATCTTGCCGCGCAGCGTCTTGCGGAAACTGCCCGGCGCCTCGGTGATCTCCTTCAGCAGGAAGTGCGGCGCCGCGCCACGATCGATGTCACGCGTGGTGACCTGGGCGGTGGCGACGTCGGCGGTGGCGATCGGCAGCTCACTGCCGTCGTAGGCGTAGCGATGGACGCCGGCGAGCTCACCCGCGTGTGCAGCGTCCAGCACGAACACCTGGCCGCGGCTGCCCGACGGCGACAACGTCTCGCCGTCGACACGGAGGTAGTCGACGGTCTCCTCGACCACGCCGTAGGGCTCGCTGGCCACGATGTAGGTGTCCTCGGCGAGGCCGATGTACAGCGCTTGGCCGCTGCCGCGAAGCGCCAGGAAGAGCTGGTCGGGCGCTGCCGCTGAGGCGGCGCCGATCGCGACGCTGCCCTCGAAGCCGGCGACGGTGCGCCGGAACGCCTCGGTGAGGTTGCCACCGGTGTCGGCCGACAGGCGCGACATGACCGCAGGGATGACCTTCGCGTCGGTGGTGATCGGGCCGGGGATCCGCAGACCGTGCTGCACCTTGATGTCGGCATGGTTGTCGACGTCGCCGTTCAGCGCAGCCACCACGTAGGGGCGCGACTGGTCGGCGCCCGTCATCTCGCTCTCCTCGCTGTTGAGCGGATGGCAGTTGGGCTCGCTGATGATGCCGACGCTGGCCCAGCGGGTGTGACCGAGCACGGTGAGGCGCGCCTCGGGACGGGCGAGCGAGAGCCGCAACAGGTCGTCGGCCTGGATCGCGGCGCGCAGCGCACGGGTGTTGTCGCCGAGCTCACCGATCTCGGCGGCGGCCTTGTACACGAAGCTGAGGCAGTCGCCGGCGACGCGGACCGAGCCGCTCTGGAACAGCGGGTCGGAGGTGCGCTGGGCGAGCAGCGACTGGACGGCGGGATCGGCGACCGACAGGCCGTGGTTCCACACGAACAGGTGGAGGCCGGCCGAGTCGCGGCCGCGCACCTCGAGGCGATCGAGGGCGGAGAGCGCCTGCTGCACCGACAGGTACGCCGCGATCGCCGCGCGGCCGGCATCGCGACCGGCGAGTGCGTCGACCTCGCGCGCGGTGCGCAGCCGGTCGTGACGGACCGCCCAGGTCGCGTCGCGCAGCGCGATCAGCTCGGTGTTGGCCTGCTCGATCTGCTCGACGGTGAGTTCGGTCGTCGCCTCGATCCACTGCTCGTACTCGGTCCCGCGGGCCTCGAGCTGATCGAGCTTGGCGTTGAGCCCCGCGATCAGCTCGTGACGGCCGACGAGCGCACACACGCCCGGTACGCCGTGCAACAGCTGATCGCACGACGAGGCGAGCGAGGCCGCTCCGGCGACCGAGGGATCGGCGATCGCCCGGTCGAGCAGCTCCAGCAGGTCCGCCGCAGGCGGGACGGGCCGGGTGGACGGGCGACTGAGGACCGCGATGATGCCGCACATAAGGAGCACAGGCTACCGACACCCTCCGTGTGGGTCCCGTCAGGTCATCGTCAGTCGTCTCGCAAGGTTCTCGCAAGACGACCACGCCACGCTCACCGTGTGACGTGGCGATGTCCGTCCGGCGCGCTCGCGGCGCCGACGTTCGCCCGCCGACCTCGCTCGGAGCGTTCGCGCAGGGCGTGGCGGCGCGCGGCCCGCACGCCGGCTCAGTGCGCCGCGAAGCGCTTGCGGACGACGTCGGCGAGCTCGTCGGCGGTGCGTCGCGCCAACTCGTCCGTGGCCGCCTCGACCATCACACGCACGAGCGGCTCGGTGCCGCTGGCACGCACGAGGATGCGCCCCTCGCCCGCGAGCCCTGCCTCGGCGGCGGCGATCTCGGTGGCGAGTTCGTCGGCGACGTGCGGATGCCGCTCGGCCACGCGCACGTTCACCAACACCTGCGGGTAGCTCGTCATCACCTCGCGGGCGAGATCGGCGAGCGACCGGCCGCGCTGCACCACGTGTTCGGCGAGGCGCAGTCCGGCGAGCAGCCCGTCGCCGGTGGTGGCGAGGCGCCGATAGATGATGTGGCCGCTCTGTTCGCCGCCGACGGCGTACCCGCCGGCATCCAGCGCCTCGAGCACGTAGCGGTCGCCGACCGCGGTCTCCACGACGTGGATGCCCTGTCGTTCCATGGCCCGACGGAATCCGAGGTTGGTCATGACGGTCACGACCACCGTGTCGTCGACGAGGTGGCCCTCCGCGCGCAGCTGCAGCGCGGCGAGGGCGATCAACCGGTCGCCGTCGACCACGTTGCCGAGGTGGTCGACCGCGATGACGCGGTCGCCGTCACCGTCGAAGGCGAGGCCGAGATGGGCGCCCTCGGCGACCACGGTCTCGGCCAACGACGCGGGGGACGTGGCCCCGCAGTGGTCGTTGATGTTCCGACCGTCGGGCGACGCATGCACCACGGTGACCCGTGCGCCGAGCGATCGGGCGAGCGCCGGGGCGACCTCGCTCATCGCTCCGTTGGCACAGTCGAGCACGAGCCGAGCGCCGTCGAGGACGCCTGCCGGGAACAGGCCCGCGAGATGCTCGACGTAGTCGGCGTGACCGATCGCGGCGTCCGGGCGGTCGTGCGACAGCTGCGGCGCATCGGTCGGCCCGAGCGCGGCGACCCGTTCGACGGCCTGCTCGATGGAGCGCTCGACGTCGTCGGACAGCTTCAGACCACCTGGCGCGAAGATCTTGATGCCGTTGTCGTGCCAGGGGTTGTGCGACGCGGTGATCATCGCAGCGGGCAGGCCACGCGACGACGAGAGATGGGCGACGGCGGGCGTCGGGGCCACACCGACGAAGACCGGCCTCGCGCCGCCGGCGAGGAGGCCGGCGGCGAAGGCCGCTTCGAGATCAGGACCGGACTCGCGTGTGTCGCGACCGATGAGCCACTCGCCGCCGCCCAGTACCTCGGCCGCGGCACGGCCGAGCCAGGTGGCGTACTCGAGGGTGAGCTCGGTGAGCGCTCGTGCGCGCACACCGTCGGTTCCGAAGCGCAGCACGTGTGCCTCCGGGAGGTCCAGCAGTCAGCAGTGCCGAAGGCGCTGGATCAGCGCTTGGTGTACTGCTTGGCCTTGCGGGCCTTGACGAGGCCGTACTTCTTGCTCTCCTTCTTACGCGAATCTCGCGTGAGGAGGCCGGCCTTCTTGAGTGCCGGGCGCGACTCGGGATCGAGCTCGACGAGCGCACGGGCGATCGCCATACGCATCGCGCCGGCCTGACCGCTGACACCGCCACCGTGGATGGTGGCATCGATGTCGTAGCTCTCCTCGGTGTTGGTGACCCGCAGCGCCTCGGTGACGATCATGCGCTGCACGGCCGTCGGGAAGTAATCGGTGAACGGGCGGCCGTTCATCGTGTGGGTGCCGGTGCCGGGCCGCAGACGGGCACGCGCGACGGCCTCCTTGCGGCGGCCGGTGGTCTGGGTGAGGGGCTTGGTGGCCATGGTGGTGATGACGCTTTCCGGCTGGGTCAGCGGGCCTTGGCCGCTGCGACTTCGAGGACGACGGGGTTCTGGGCGGCGTGCGGGTGCTCGGGACCGGCGTACACCTTGAGCTTCTTGATCTGCTGACGGCCGAGCGGGCCGTGCGGCAGCATGCCGCGCACGCTGAGCTTGATCGCGTCGGCCGGCTTGCGGTCGAGCAGGTGCTGGTAGGTCTCGCTCTTCAGACCACCGGGGTACCCGGAGTAGCGATACACCATCTCCTTGGCCGACTTGCCCTTGGTGAGCACGATCTTGTCGGCGTTGATGACGATGACGTGGTCGCCGGTGTCGATGTGCGGGGCGAACATCGTCTTGTGCTTGCCACGGAGCACGCGAGCGACCTCGGTGCAGAGACGACCGAGGACGAGGCCCTCGGCGTCGATGACGTGCCAAGCGCGCTCGATCTCACTTGCTTTCGGGCTGTACGTACGCATCTCGAATCCTTCGACAGCAGACTCCGCCAGGCGCAGGTCGCCGGGGAACCGTGAAATGATACGGGCGTCGCGGCGAAACCGGCAAACGACCGGCGCGCGAATTTCCGGTCAGACCCGGGCGTCGAGTCGGATCAGGTCGTCCAACCAGGCGTCCACCCGCTCCGCGAGGGCGCCGGTCGAGTACCGCTCGTCCACGCGTTGGCGGCACACGAGCCGGTCGATCTCGTCCAACCGGCTGACCGCGAGGATCGCCCCGTCGATGTCGTCGGGCTCGACGAGGAACCCGGTCTCGCCGTCGACGACGATCTCGGCGGGGCCGCCGCGTCGGTAGGCGATCACGGGCACGCCGCATGCCATCGCCTCGATCGCCACGTTGCCGAAGGCCTCCACCCACTTCGGCGTCATGAGCAGCCCGGCGCAGCCGCCGATGGCCGCCTGCAGGTCGTCGGTGGCGAGGAACCCCTCGTAGCTGACCTGGGCACCCGGATACTGGGCGGCGGCCTCGCGCCAACACGCCTCGTCCTGCATCAACCCCCAGGCCTTCACCGGCAGCCCCGTGGCCTGGGCGATGGCGAACACGTCGGCGATGCCCTTCTCGGGCGAGATGCGCCCCACGAACCCGAGGTGTCGGGGCTCGTCGGCGGTGAGGTGGACGTCGTAGCGCTCGACCGCGATGCCGTTGCCGATGACGCGCAGTCGATCGGCGATCGCCGGGAACGTCTCGGCCTGGGCCCGGCTGTGCACGGCAGCGGCGCCCGGGCGGGCGTCGAGCAGATCGGCGATCGCGCCGTCCATCGCGTCGTTCAGCGACCCCATCGAGACGAGGTGCGCGACCGGCACCCGCAGGAACGGGGTGAGGTAGAACGGCAGCCAGTCGTAGGCGAGGTTGATCGCCACGTCGAACCGCGACTGATGGTCGCGGACCCACTCCCACATGGCGCCGAGCACCGGGGCGGCCGGCATCTCGATCGGCGCCTCGCGCCCCATCGTCTGACTGCTCACCTGGGGTGCGCCGGGGATCTGGTGGACGCTCGCCCCGACGTGGAGCGAGCCTGCCGGCGCGACCACCTCCACGTGATGACCTCGCGCGGCCAACCCCAGCACGAGGCCGTGGAGGGTCAGTTCGACCCCGCCACCGATCCCGCTCCCGAGCGGGCCCACCGAGGTGGAGCAGATGACGATGCGCTTCGGGACTGACGATGACGATGACGACGCTGTCGACGCGGCCATGACGGGGCCTCCTGCGGGTGCCGGCACACCCGTGACAGCCGGGTGCGAGGTCCTCCCTCCCGCCGGGCAGTCTGGCGCGGCGCGTGGCCGGTGTCGCCTCGGAGCCCGACGATTCGGCCCGACCCAGGTGCGGCATTCGTCACGCTGCGTGTCCGACATCCCGCGATCCGTCGACGGGCACCGGTATTTTCGAGGTCATGACCGACCTCCCCCCGCCGCCACCCGGCCAACAACCGGCGTGGCAGCCCCCGGCCGGCCCGCCGCCCGCCACCCCGGCGCCCGGTCCGTCGCCGACGGCCGAACCGAACGCGAGCCAGCCGAACACGAGCGAGCCCGCGCCGATCCGGCCGTACCTGCCCGACCCGCGTGCGCCGAAACCGTCCCCCATCGCGGCGCCGTCCTCCGTCCCGGCCCCGCCACCCGCCCCGCTGCCGACCGCCCCACTGCCGACCGCTCCGGCCCCGGCACCGGGCACCCCGGACGCATCACCGTTCCAGACGCCTCCGGTCCCGGCGTCGCCATGGACCGCCGGCACGGGGCTCGACGACGCGTTCACCCAATCGGCGGTCCCCACGACGCCGGCGCCATCCAGCTCGACGTTCACACACGCCGAACCCACCGCGACACCCCCCGGTGCACCACCGCTGCCGCAACCGGCACGGTCGCGCTCGCGCGTGCCGGCGATCATCGGCGCCGTGATCGCCCTTGCGATCGGTGCCGCCGCGGTGCTCTGGATCACCGGCGGCGACGACACCGACGACGATTCGTCGGACGCGGTCGACACCACGGAGGTGGACGACGCGACCTCGGTCGCCCCGACCACCATCGCCCCCGAGCCCACCCCGGCACCGACCTCCACGGGGCCGGCGGTCGTGTTGCCCACGGTCGCCCCGACCGCACCACCCGAGACCACACCAGCCACACCAGCCACACCAGCAGTGTCCGCCGTGCCGTTGCTCCCGGCTCCGCCCGCACCGGCGGGCGCCACCCCCTACGCCGATCCCGCCGGGTGGACGATCGCGGTCGATCCCACATGGGAGTTCAGCCAGTCGGCTGACTTCATCGGCTGGTTCACCGGCACCGGGACCGACGTGTTCGCCGACAACGTCAACGTCACGCTGGAGGACCTGCCGGGAGCGATGTCCCTCGACGAGTACATCGTCGCTGCGAAGGGCTTCATCTCGACCTCCGCGGCCGACGTGGTGATCGCCGACGAGCGGCGGTTCGCCGGTGCCGACGGCGTCGAGGTCCACGTGATCACGTGGACGGGATCGGTCGGCGGCGGGCAGCCCCTCGCCTTCGTCCAGGCCATGACGGTCACGGCGACCCGTGCCTACGTGGCGACGTTCACCTCGCAGCCGGCTCGGATGGTCGACCTCGCCACCACCATCGGCCCGTACCTGCTCACCATTCGCGGCACCTGACCCGTCGCGTCGCCCGACGGATGCGCGAGCATGGGGCGTGCGCCGTCGGCGGGATCGCGCACGAGGCACGTGGGGAGACGGACATGTCCGGAATCGTGATGTTGGCGAGCGACGGGGTCGAGTACGGCGAGTCGACGGTGACCCTGGCGGTGGCGGTCGCCTCGTTCACCGTGGTCGGCCTGATGTGGATGGCCACGACCTTCGGGCGCTCCGGGACCGGGCTGCGCCATCGGATGGACGCCGAGTCCGACGCCGCGGACGACGATCAGTAGCCGACCTCCCACAGGGTGAGTCCCTGTGGCGGGGCGACCCGACCGGCTGCGGCTCGTTCGCGCCGCAGGAGGATGCTGCGCATCTCGCCGGCGTGGATCCTGCCGGCGCCGACGTCGACCATCGTCCCGACCAGCGAGCGCACCATCTGATGGCAGAACGCGTTGGCCCTGATCTCGAATCGCAGCAGCGGGCCGTAGTCGCTGTCGACCTCCCGCCACTGGGCGAGCAGCACCCGACGCCGGAGCGACGGCACCTGCTGATCGGCGCGCACCTTCGGGACGCGGCAGAACGATCCGAAGTCGTGCTCACCGATGATCGGGTCGCATGCCAACTGCATCGCCCACACCTCGAGCGGCGCCGCCACGTGCCAGGTGGTGGCAGCGAGAGCCGGCACCGGCGTCGGGGCGTTCAGCACGTGGTAGCGGTAGTGGCGGTACGTGGCGCTGAACCGCGCGCTGAACTCCGGATCGGCACACCACTCCGCCGAGCGCACCACGATCGACGGACCACACATCCGGGTGAGGCGATGGGCCAGTCGATCCAGCTCGATCGTGGCGGGCAGATCGACGCTGACGACCTGTCCCCAGGCGTGGACGCCGGCGTCGGTGCGCCCCGCTCCGACGGGCTCGGTGGGCATCTGCGCGATCCGCTCGAGCGCGGCTCGCAGTTCGCCCATGACGGTGCGCTGACCGGCTGCCTCGGCGAAGCCGTGGAACGGCGCGCCGTCGTAGGCGACGAGCAGACGGGCACGCCGGAGCACCGGCGGCGGCGTCGGGGACCCGGTGGGCGTCGCGACCGGCACGTCGAACGACAGCTGGCCGGTCAACGGCGGCATCTCGGCCGCGTCGCCGACGTCGGCCGCATCGTCGGTGGCATCGTCGGTGGCATCGTCGGACGTCATCGGTCGACAGCTCCGAGAACGACACGAGCCCGCCGCGGTGCGGCGGGCTCGGACAGGTTCATGGGTGGGGTTCGCGATCGCCGATGGGCAACTGCGCCGCGTCGGCTCCGAGCGGCTGACCGTCAGGTGCGATCACAGCGCACTCCGGTCACCGGCGGATCGACCGTCTGATCGACTCAGACGAGTTCGATGCGGGCCATCTGGGCGTTGTCGCCCTGACGCGGGCCGAGCTTCAGGATGCGCAGGTAGCCACCGTTGCGGTCCATGTAGCGCGGGGCGACGTCGCCGACGAGCTTGGCCGTCATCTCCTTGTCGCCCAGGTAGCCCTGGATCTGACGGATGCGGTGGATGCGCAGCGGCTCACCCTCCTGGGCCTTCTTGGCCTTGGTGATCAGCTTCTCGGCGATCGGGCGCAGGGCCTTGGCCTTGGCCTCGGTGGTGACGATGCCCTCCGCGGCGAACAGCGACGCGGCGAGGTTGGCCATCATCAGGCGCTGGTGGGCGGCGCTGTGGCCGAAGTTGCGTGCTTTGCGGGGTGTTGCCGGCATGGTGATTCAGTTCCTGTGAACGTTCGCTGGTATCGCTGGTGTGATCGGGTGAGCTGCGCTCAGCCCCGGAGGCTGAGGCCGCGCTCGTCGAGCTTCTGCTTGACCTCGTCGAGGCTCTTCTGGCCGAAGTTCGTGATGTTGAGCAGGTCGTCCTCGGTCTTGGTGAGGAGCTCGCCCACCGAGTTGATCTGCGCCCGCTTGAGGCAGTTGCGGGGACGCTCCGACAGATCGAGGTCCTCGATCGGCAGGTCGAGGTCGGGCGAGGTGGCCGCGATGCTGGCCACTTCACCGAGCTCGAGGCCCTGGGGCTCGTCGCTCAGGCTGGCGACGAGGTCGACCAGCGAGCGCAGCGTGGCGCCGGCCGAGGCCAGGGCGTCGCGCGGGGTGATCGAACCGTCGGTCTCGATGTCGAGCACGAGGCGGTCGTAGTTGGTGCTCTGCTCGACACGGGTGGGCTCCACCGTGAACATCACACGGCGGACGGGCGAGAAGATCGCGTCGACCGGGATGACGCCGATCGTGCGGTTCTGCGCATCGCGGTCGCTCGACAGGTAGCCGCGGCCACGGCCGACGGTGAGGTCGACGGCCAGACGGGCCTTGGCGTTCAGCGTCGCGAGGTGCTGGTTCGGGTTGAGGATCTCGATCTCGCTGGGGCACTTGATGTCGGCAGCGGTGATCGTGGCGGGGCCACGGACGTCGAGGCGGACGATGATGTCCTCGTCGCTCGTGCTCGTGAGCACGACGTCCTTGATGTTCAAGATGATGTCGGTGACGTCCTCGGAGATGCCGGGGATGGTGTCGAACTCGTGCAGCGCGTCGTCGAAGCGCACCGCCGTGATCGCCGCACCGGGGATGCTGGAGAGCAGCACGCGGCGCAGCGAGTTGCCGATGGTGTGGCCGAAGCCGGGCTCGAGCGGGCCGACGGCGAAACGCTGGCGGTTGTTCTCCTCCTCGCCGATGGATTCGACGGTGGGGCGCTGGATGACGAGCATGGAAGGACGCCTCGTTCTCTCTCTGGTCGTTCTCTGGTCTGAACTTTGCTGGTCTGAACTCGACGGTACGCGGTTCGGTGGCTGAGCTGGTGGAGCCGCCCGCAGGCGGCTCCACGGAGCGAGGTGTTACTTCGAGTAGAGCTCGACGATGAGCGACTCGCGAACGGGCACGTCGATGTGCTCACGCTGCGGGAGTTCGCGCACGGTGACCTGCTTGCCACCGTCACCGGTCTCGAGCCAGCCGACGACGCGACGGTCGAGGGTGTCGAGGTTGTGCTGGACGACGATCATCGCCTGTGCCTTCGGCGACAGCGACACGACGTCACCCTTGCGCACGCGGTACGAAGGGATGTTCACGCGCTTGCCGTTGACCTGGATGAGGCCGTGGCTGACGAACTGCCGGGCCTGCGGGCGGGTGCTCGCCCAGCCGGCGCGGAAGGCGACGTTGTCGAGACGCTGCTCGAGGAGACGGAGCAGGTTCTCGCCGGTGGGACCCTGGAGGCGGTTGGCCTCTTCGTACGTGCGGCGGAACTGGCGCTCGAGGACGCCGTAGATGTACTTCGCCTTCTGCTTCTCCTGGAGCTGGGCCAGGTACTCGCTGCCGGCGTTGCGGCGACGGGTCCGGCCGTGCTGGCCCGGGGGGAAGGGACGACGCTCGAGGGCCTTGCGACCCTTTTCGTTCTCGAAGATGTTGGTGCCGAGGCGACGCGAGACGCGCACCTTCGGGCCGGTGTAACGAGCCATGATCAGGTCCTCCGACGCTTCGGCTGACGGCAACCGTTGTGCGGAACGGGCGTGACGTCCTTGATGGAGGTCACCTCGATGCCGGTGTTCTGGATGCTGCGAACTGCGGTGTCGCGGCCCGAACCCGGACCCTTCACCTGGACTTCGACACGGCGCAGGCCGTGCTCGATCGCGGCGCGGGCGGCCTTCTCGGCCGCCATCTGCGCGGCGAACGGGGTGCTCTTGCGGGACCCCTTGAAACCGACACCACCGGAGGACGCCCACGAGATGACGTTGCCCTCGGTGTCCGTGATGGAGACGATGGTGTTGTTGAACGAGCTCTTGATGTGGACGACACCGTTGGTGACGTTCTTGCGCTCGCGCTTGCGGGGGCGGCGACCGCCCGGCTTCGGCTTAGCCATCGTTACTTCCTCACGGCCTTCTTCTTGTTGGCGACGGTCTTCTTCGGGCCCTTGCGGGTACGAGCGTTGGTGTGCGTGCGCTGGCCACGGACCGGCAGGCCCTTGCGGTGGCGGACGCCCTGCAGACACCCGATCTCGATCTTGCGCTTGATGTCCTGCGCGACTTCGCGGCGGAGGTCACCTTCGACGGTGATGTGCTCGTCGACCCACACGCGGATCTTGTTCACCTCGTCCTCGGTGAGGTTGCGGACGCGCTGGTTGGGGTCGAGACCCGTGTCCGCGCAGATCTTCTGGGCGGTCGGCTTGCCGATGCCGAAGATGTAGGTGAGCGAGATCTCCAACCGCTTCTCGCGGGGGATGTCGACGCCGGAAATACGTGCCATGGTGCTTGCTTCCTCAGCCTTGACGCTGCTTGTGACGCGGGTTCTCGCAGATCACGCGGACGTTGCCGTGCCGGCGGATGACCTTGCACTTCTCGCAGATTTTCTTCACGCTCGGACGGACCTTCATGGTGACCGGTGCTTTCTTACTTGTATCGATAGGTGATACGACCGCGGGTGAGGTCGTACGGGGTGAGCTCTACCTGGACCTTGTCGCCAGGAAGGATGCGGATGTAGTGCATCCGCATCTTGCCGCTGATGTGCGCCAGCACCTTGTGGCCGTTCTCGAGTTCAACTCGGAACATCGCGTTCGGCAGGGACTCGATGATCGTGCCCTCGAGCACGATGGCGTCGTCTTTCGGCTTGGGCAGAGGGGGCTCCTCACAACTGGCAGGGCGGGCAGGACTTCTCGAGAGATCTCGACACCCGGTCGTCGCTGGCGCACGCGCAAGCCTGACTGGGCCGAGGAGCCATGCTATCGGGCGGAATTCACAACGCCAAGCCCCGTCGCGGAATGACGAAAACGGCCGATGAGCAGCGCTTCCGCCGCGCTGCCGTCACCTCGCACCGACGTCCGTGACACCCGAGCGCCATCCGGATGCCGCCCTGATGCGCCTCCGCGACGCCGCGCGCAGCCGCTCGCACGAGTGCCGAGCCACACCGTAGCAAGGCACCGCGGCCGCCAGGAGGATGTCCCGCGACGCCACCCGACCCGGGGAGATCATCGGCCGGTCGTCCACCGATCTTGATTGGTGCAGGTGTTCTTCACATCGCAGTAGAAGTCGAAGCTCCACGTGCCGCCCTCGCGACCCACGCCGCTGTGGCGGCTGCCGCCGAACGGGGCGCGCAGGTCGCGAACGAAGAAGCAGTTCACCCAGAGCGTGCCCGCCACGAGTCGAGCCCCGACCCGCTCGGCGCGATCGGGGTCGCCGGTGAACAACACGCCGGCGAGGCCGAACTCGGTGCCGTTGGCCATCACCACCGCCTCCTCCTCGGTCGAGAAGGTCTGCAGCGTGAGCACCGGGCCGAACACCTCCTGGGTGAGGATCTCCGAGCCGGGCTCGGCGTCGACGAACAGGGTGGGCCGGTAGTAGAGGCCGCCCAGCTCGGCGTTGGGACCGCCACCGATGACCGCACGGGCGCCGGCTGCCAGGGCTCGCTGGACGAAGCCGTCGATGCGGTCGACGTGCTCGCGGCTCACGTTCGGCCCGATGTCGGTGGTGAGTTCTCGCGGGTCGCCCTGGTGCAGCGCAGCGGCGCGCTCGACGAACCGGGCGAGGAACTCGTCGCGGATCGAGTCCTGCACCAGCAGACGCACGCCGGCGAGGCAGACCTGGCCGGCGTTGTCGTACTGCTCGACCGCGTTCGCGACCGCCGACTCCATGTCGGCGTCGGCGAACACGATCATCGGGCTCTTGCCGCCGAGCTCGAAGCTGCACGGGGTGAGGTTCGCGGCCGCCGACCGGGCGATCAGGCGGGCCGTCGGCACGGAGCCGGTGAAGCTGATCCGGCTGACGTCGGGGTTCCCGGTGAGCGCGTCACCCACCTCCTCGCCGTAGCCCTGCACCACGTTGAACACACCGGCCGGCAACCCGGCCTCGGCCGTGATGTCGGCCAGCAGCGACGCGGTCAACGGGGTCCACTCCGCCGGCTTGAGCACCACCGTGCAGCCCGAGGCCAACGCCGGCGCGATCTTCCACGTGGCGAGCATGAGCGGCGCGTTCCAGGGGGTGATGAGCACGGCGACACCGCTCGGGTCCCAGCTGACGTGGTTGCGGTGACCGCGGGTCTCGAACTCGGGGTGGTGCAGGTCGTTCACCAGATAGTCGGCGAAGAACCGGAAGTTGTGAGCGACTCGGGGCATGACCCCGCGGAGGTGGCTGCGCAGCAGCGCCCCGTTGTCGGTGGTCTCGACGATCGCGAGCTGTTCGACGCGCGCCTCGACGAGGTCGGCGATGCGGTGGAGCAGGCGCGCCCGCTCGGCGGGCGGCGTGGCGGCCCATCCGGGGAACGCCGCCTTCGCCGCGGCGACTGCCGCTGCCGCCTCGGCGGGACCACCTCGCGAGATCGACGCGATCACCTGCTCGTCGATCGGGGAGACGTCGTCGAAGCGTTCCGGCGACGCCACCCGTCGTCCGCCGATCCAGTGGTCGCCCGACACCTCCACACCGGCGACGGTGTTCATGTGCAGGGTGGTGCTGGACATGGGAAGCCTCCTGAGGGGCCGGCGGGGGCGCCGGCATCGCCGGTCGCTGCGAGCGGGTCCGGAAGTCGTTCGGGACCGAACGATAGTGTCGCGCACCGTGCCAGGCGCCTTCTCCAGCGACGACGACGCCCAGATGCGCCAGGCCGAGCGCGACGTCACACACGCGTTCGAGGGGCAGGCGTTCGACTTCGCCGCGCTGCTGGCCGTGAGCAACGTGTTCCGGGCGGCGACCGCGGTGCGCAACCACATGGAGCGCGAGGTGCTGAGCCCGCACCAGCTGAGCTGGAGCGCGTTCGTCGTGCTCTTCGTGCTGCGGGTGTGGGGCAAGCAGGAGTCGCACCAGCTGGCCCGCGAGGCCGGCATCACGGGCGGCACGCTCACGGGGGTGCTCACCACGCTCGAGCGTCGGGGCTTCGCGAAGCGGGCCGCTCACCCGACCGACGGCCGCCGGGTCATCGTCAGCCCGACGGCGAAGGGCCGACGTACGGTCGACCAGATCATGCCGGCCTTCAACCACCACGAGGCGCTCGTGACGGCCGACCTCTCGCCCACCGATCGCCGTGAGCTGGCCCGTCTGCTCCGCACGGTCCTGCGCACGCTGGACACCGACGGTCAAGACGTCGACTAGGATTTCGTTTGGATCCAAACGACTTTGGACCGTCATCCCGGGGCAAGACCGGAACGAGATCGGAGACCACACATGGGTGAGATCGTCGGAGCGGCCATCGTGTCGCACGTCCCCCCGATCGTGATGGGCGACGAGGTGCGCGCCGAGCTCTACGGCGCCGAGGGCACGACCCTGGTCGAGGGCCTCCACCGCCTCCGCCGCGAGAAGTTCGACCAGCTCGAGATCGACACCGTGATCGTGTTCGACTCGCACTGGTTCACCACGGTCGAGCACATCCTCACGGCCCACGAGCGCCGCGAGGGGATGTTCACCAGCTCCGAACTGCCGCGCGGCATGAGCGGTCACCACTACGACATGCCGGGCGACCCCGAGCTGGCCCGCCGGTACGAGGCGATCAGCAACGTTCGCGATGACACGCGCGCCCTCGCGTGCGCCGACCCGTACTTGCCCGTGCACTACGCGACGACCAACCTGCTGTCCTTCCTGCAGCGCGGCGACGAGGCATGGCTCAGCATGAGCATCTGCCAGACGGGCACGCCGCTGGACTGGCTCCTCGCGGGCGAACTGCTCGGGCAGGCGATCCGCGAGCTCGACCGCAAGGTCGTCCTCCTGGCGTCGGGCGGTCTGTCGCACCGCTTCTGGCCGATGCGCGAGTTCGCGCTGCACGAGGCGGCAGGGCTCGAGCACATCCGCACCCCCGAGGCGCGCGTCGCCGACGAGCAGGTCCTCGCCTGGATGCAGGCCGGCGACCACGCCGCGATCATCGACTTCTGGCCGGAGTACCGCCAGCACTCCCCCGAGGCGTTCTTCGCCCACTACCTGATGATGGTGGGGGCGCTCGGTGGCAGTGGCTGCACGGCTCGCGGCGAGCTGTTCTCCGCCTACGAGTCCTCTGCGGGCACAGGGCAGGTGCACGTCTGGTTCGACGGCCCCTTCTCGCGCTGACGAATCGGCTAAGCATCCGGTCATGCGTTTCGCGAACCTCCAGGGCCGTGCCGTCGTCGTCGTCACCGACGCCGACGGTGTCGACCGTGCCGTCGACATCGAGCGTGCGAGCGACGGCCAGCTCGCCGGCCATCCGTCGGTGTACGTCGACCTCGCCAACCACCCGGTGCTCGAGGACCTCGTCGCCGGCGTGTCCGCAGGAGCGTGGCCGGTGCTCGACCCGGCGCTGCTCGGTGCGCCCGTACCGAACCCCCCGAAGGGCCTGGGCGTCGGCCTGAACTACCGCACCCATGCGATCGAGTCGGGCCGCGAGTTCCCCACCGAGCCGCACCTGTTCGGCAAGACGAACAACTGCGTCGCGGGCCCGTTCGACGACGTCATCGCGCCCGCGGGCCGTCACGAGATCGACTACGAGGCCGAGGTCGTGATCGCGTTCGGCCGCACCTGCAAGGGCGCCACCGAGGCCGATGCCTGGAGCTACATCGCGGGCGTCACCGCGGGCCAGGACATCTCCGACCGAGGCGAGCAGTTCCGGCCACCGATCAAGCAGTTCACGATCGCGAAGAGTTACGACACGTTCGGTCCCACCGGGCCGTTCCTCGTCACGCCCGACGAGTTCGCCGACAAGGACGCGCTCGACCTCACCGGCGTGGTGAGCGGCGAGGTGATGCAGCAGGCGAACACCAGCGATCTGATCTTCTCGATCCCGGCGCTCGTGGTGTGGCTCACGCAGTTCATGACGTTCGGTCCGGGCGATCTCGTGTGGACCGGCACGCCGGGCGGTGTCGGCGAGGCCCGCACGCCACAGCGGTTCCTGCTGGACGGCGACGTGATCGAGACGACGGTGTCGGGCGTGGGGACGATGCGCAACCGGGTCGTCGTCCGCTGATCGACTCCGGACACCGGCAACAGGACGACGAGCGGATCGACGAAGGTGAGGAGGCACCGATGAAGGTGGTCAGCGAGGGCGACAAGAACGTCGTGTACGGCGGCCGGTTCACCGGCACCGTGACGCTCGAGATGATGAACTCGACCGCGCCCGAGATCGACGCGAACGTCGACGGCCCCGACACCGCACTGGTGCACTTCGCCGACGGCGCCGTGACCTTCTGGCACTCGCACCCCGGCGGCCAGCAACTGTTCGTGGTGAGCGGCGACGCTCGCGTGGGCACGGAGGCCGACGGTCAGGTGGCGCTCGCCACGGGCACGCTCGTGGTCTGTCCGGCCGACGAGCCGCACTGGCACGGAGCGATGCCGGGCCGCGACACGACGCTGCTCGCGATCACCTGGGGCACGACCGAGTGGACCGACCGGTCGCCGGTGTGAGGTGAGCGTCGACCCTGTCCCGAACACCCCGTATGACGTCGCGATCGTCGGCCTCGGACCGACCGGCGCGACCCTGGCGAACCTCTGCGGCATGTGGGGCCTGCGCACCGTCGTGTTCGAACGGTCGACCGCGCCGTACCCGCAGCCCCGCGCATGTCATCTCGATGCCGAGATCGCCCGAGTGTTCCAGCACCTCGGCTTCGAGGACGAGTTGCGCGGCCTGCTGACCGTCTCGGCGGGGATGGAGTACGTCGACGCGGCGGGCGACTCGCTGTTCAGCTTCGAGGGGTTCGAGCGCGAGCCGATCCTCGGTTGGCACGAGGACTACGTCTTCGTGCAGCCCGAGGTCGACGCCATGCTGCGGCGAGGGCTCGAGCAGTACGCGCACGTCGAGGTACGACTCGGCGTCGATGCCCCCGAGCTCGACGAGCTCAGGTCGACCGCGCGTTTCGTCGTCGCCTGCGACGGCGCGACGAGCCCGGTGCGCGAGCAGCTCGGTATCGGCCTCACCGATCTCGGCTACGACGAGCGATGGCTCGTCGTCGACGTGATGCTCCACGACCCCACGGTGCCGTCGCTGCCCCGCATCATCCAACAGGTGTGCGACCGCCGCCGCCTGGCGACGTTCGTGCCGTCCCACGATCGCCATCGCCGGTGGGAGTTCCGCCTGGCCGACGACGAACTGGTGCCCGACGTCTGGCGCCTGCTCGCCGGATGGGGCGTCACCGCGTCGAACGCGGAACTCGTGCGCGCGGCGAGCTACCGGTTCCATGCGCTGGAGGCCGACCGGTGGCGGGACGGCGACGTCCTGCTCGCCGGAGACGCTGCGCACCAGATGCCGCCGTTCATGGGCCAGGGGTTGTGCAGTGGTGTGCGGGACGCCGCCAATCTGGCGTGGAAGCTCGCCGAGGTGATCCACGACGGTGCGGCGGCCACGCTGCTCGACACCTTCGAGACCGAACGGCGTCCCCATGTGGCGGCGGTGACCGCGCTGTCGATCGAGGCGGGCCGTCTGCTCACCCGGCTGGCGATCGACCCGACGGCGACGCCGGAACCCGACCGGCCCGACCCGACCCGCTGGTCGCGGCTGCCGGGACTCGACCTGGGCGGCCCGTTCCCGGTCGGACACCAGCTCCCCCAGCCCGACCGGCTCGACGAGAGCCTCCCCGACGGATGGGTGTGGGTGGCCACCGATGACACCTTCGTCTCGCCCGATCACCGCCCGGTGGTCGTCGAACCGCGGGCGACGTACGGCTGCCACGCCGTGCTCGTGCGCCCCGACCGCTACATCGCCGCCGTCGCCTGACCCCCGCCTCCGTCGACGACCCGGCGATGAGAGGTGAGTGGTCGTGGCGCGCCGATCTCTCACCGCATCGTGCGGGCACCGCGACGCGATGAGAGATGGGGGCGGCAGCCCCGCTCATCTCTCATCGCGAGGTCGTGGGTCAGAGGTAGCGGCTGGTCTCCTCGAACAGCAGCGCGGCGGCGTCGCCGGGGCTGCGCAGGTCGAGGTCGTCGTCGGGGACCTCGACGCTCACCGGGGCGTCGGATGGCAGCAGCTCCATGAACGCGCGCAGGTCGAACTCGCCGTCGCCGGGCGGCTCACGGTGGTGCAGGCAGTCCTGCACGTAGTCGTCGAGCACCGGGTCGAGCGGCCCGTCGTTGAGCTGGATGCTGAACACCAGCGCCGGATCGAGGCCGGCGAGCGACAACAGACCCTCGCCGCGGAACACGTGCCACGAGTCGACGCACAGCCCGACGTTGGGTCGGCCGGCCCGATCCACCAGTTCGGCGGCGGCTGCCGCGTCGCCGACGTCGGTGAACGGCAGGAACTCGATCGCCAGCGAGCAGCCGAAGGGTGCGATGCGGTCGGCGACCTTCGCCAACCACTCGCCCGCCGCTGCTCGGTCGACGGCACCGGCGAACGGCGGGATGGTCTGGATGCGGTCGGGCCGGTAGGTCGCCACCAGGTGAACGAACGTGTCGAGATGAGCATCCCCGAAGATCGGGAGCGCCTCGATCTCGGCGACCCGGGTGCCGTGCTCGGCCAAGATCGCGAGGAGCTCGTCGTCGGATCGGCCCGCGGTGCGTTGGAGCGACCAGTCGCCGACATACATGCCGAACCCGTCGAAGCCCGCATCGTGGGCGGCAGCGGCACGCTCGACGAAGGTGGCGTTGCGGATCGAGAAGTGGGCGAGCACCACTTGGCGGTTCTTCTGACCGGTCATCCGGCCATGGTGGCACGGGACGTGGTCAGTCGACCGGACGCTGTGTGACCTCGATGCCCAGCTCGGCGAGCAGGCGCTCGGCGAGCGCGGCGAACTGTTCGGCGTCGACCGACACGGGGTGCAGCGACGATCCGCCGACAAGGCCGTCGAGCCTCGAGCCGTGCAGGTGGGCACGCACCAGGTACACGCCGCCGCAGTCGGCGTCGCTCAGGTCGCAGTCCCACCAGGCGACGCCCTCGAACTTCGCACCGCGCAGCTCGACACCGGCCATCATGCAGCGTTCGAATCGCACCCGCTGCGAGGTCGACATCGCCAGGTTCACCGCCTCGAGCCGGCACTCCTCCGCGCGCACGTCGTGCCAGCGAGATGCACCGAGCTGCGCTCCGGACACCCGTGAGTCGCGCATCGACACACGGGTGAACGCCGACTGCTGCAGATCGGCGCCGGACAGGTCGGAGCTCGTGACGGTGACGTCGATCCACCGCGAGCCGGCGATCCGGGCGCCGACGAGCGAGGCGCCGGCGAGGCGCACCTCGCGCAGGTGCAACGGCTCGTCGAACCCGTCGGGCAGCACGCCCGTGAGCTCGACCTCGCTGAGATCACCGTCGGCGATGTCCGCGAGATCCAGCACCGGGAGCTCCGGCCGAAGGCGGGGCGCGATCGGCCGGTCGTCCGGTGTGTGCTCGGGTCCGGTCCGTCGCGCCATCACCGGCACCCTACGGTCCCGTGACGCACCGCTCGACCGCTGCGACGGCCTCACCCGGCACCGCGGACACGGCGGCCCCGCGATCAGGCCGGGTGGAGGATCACGGGGCAGCGCTTGATGCCGTTGATGAAGTTGCTGCGGAGGCGCTCCACCGGACCGACGAGCTCGACGCGGTCGACGCGACGGACGAGCGCCTCGAGCAGGACGCGCACTTCCAGTCGGGCCATCCACTGACCGAGGCACAGGTGCGGTCCGCCGCCGCCGAAGGTGACGTGGCGGTTGGGCGTGCGGCCGAGATCGAACGTGTACGGGTCGGGGAACTGGTCGGGGTCGTGGTTCGCCGCTGCGTACCACGTCACCACCTTGTCGCCGGCCGCGATCGCCTGCCCGCCGATCTCGGTGTCGACGGTTGCGGTGCGGCGGAAGTGCACCTGCGGGCACGCCCAGCGGAGCACCTCCTCCACCGCCGTGTCGAGCAGCTCCGGCTCGGCGCGCAACCGAGCGAACTGGTCGGGGTGCTGCGCCAGCGCGACGAGCGCCTGGGTGAGCGAGTGCCGGGTGGTCTCGTTGCCGGCGATGAGGAGCAGCAGCAGGAACGTGCCCCGCTCTCGTTCGGTCAGCGGCACACCGTCGACGGCCGCGTCGGCGAGCACCGTGATGACGTCGGCCGCGGGATCGACGCGCCTGACCGCGGCGAGCCGTTCGACGAGCTCGAACACCTTGAGCGACACCGGGCTGCGGAACGGCAGCAGGCGATACGGGTCGGTGTCGACCCGGTCGGACACGCCGCCCACCTGCTCGTCGACGAAGTCGGGGTCGGCGTTGTAGACGATCTGGTCGGTCCAGTGGAACAGCTGCGGCGCGTCGGCGTGCGGGACGCCGACGATGTCGACCAGCATGCGGATCGGCAGCTCGCGGGCGAGCTCGGTCACCGCGTCGAGCGGCCCGACCCCGACCGTGCGGTCGAGCAGTTCGCCGACCAGGCGGTGCGCGCCGTCGGCGTACCGCTCCATCGTCGGCTT
>CAUJET010000192.1 GCA_963169665.1 Actinomycetota bacterium
CAGCGGCGCCGACCGCGCTCCCTCGAACATGCCGGTGCGCACGTAGTACGGGCAGACGGTCGTCACCTTGATGCGGTCGAGGCCGGCCTGCTTGAGCTCGAGGCGAACGGAGTCGGACGGAGCGTCGGGATGCGACCGTCCCGTTGTGGTCGTTTGGTTATGGCTACAACTGGGCGGCTACGTCCAAGCTGAGGCCGTGCCCGCCTGGATCGCGGACACCGGTGGTGGTGCTGCCCGCGTCACCGTGGAGGTAGGTCCACGTGCGCTCGAGCAGGTCGCGGGGGATGACGGTGTCCGTGTCGCCATGGGCGACGAGGACCGGCAGTCCGGCGAGACGGCCAGCAGTGGTGGGCACACCGGCGTCGAACGGCAGCGTCCCGAACAGGATCGCCGCACCCGCGCAGCGGTGCGGGTCATCGAGGACCAGTCCGCCGGCGAACGCCGCACCCCCGCTGAACCCGACCAGCACCACCGGCCGTCCGAGCGGGGCGACAGGGTCGAGCCAGGTGCGGAACCAGCCCATGGTGTCGGCGAGCGAGTCGGCGATCGGGCGGCCGATGCCGCGGTTGGCGAACCAGGCGTAGCCGCCGCCCTCGGCGATCGGTGCCCGCACGGCGGCATAGGCGAGACCGTCGGGGAGATGATCGGCGAGAGCGATGGTGTCGGTCTCGTTCGAACCGCGTCCGTGCAGCAACACGACCAACGGCGCGTCAGGATCGCTCGGGCCGCGCCATGCGACGACGGGATCAGCGAACGTGGTCATGCCGGCGCTCCCGTGCTGTCGTGCTCGAGGTGGCCTGCTGTGCGGACTCCGCTCCAACGTCGGACCTCGCCGGCGAGGTCGAGGTGGTCGATCGGGGCGGCGTGCTCGTAGGGGCCCCACTGGTCGCGGGGGAGCATCCACATCAGTTCGAACTCGTTGCCGTCGGGGTCGGCGCCGTAGATGCTCTTGGTGGCGCCGTGGCTCGACTCACCGCTATAGGCGTCGGCGTCGAGCAGGGCTTGGCGGGCGGCGACGAGTTCGTCGATCGCGTCGAGCTGCCACGCCAGGTGGTACAGCCCGATGCCGCCACGGCGCTTGGGGCCTCCGGCGGTGCCGACACCGAACAGGCCGAGGTCGTGATGGTTGCCCGACCGCGGCAGCCGCAGGAAGGCGGCGTTGGCGCGGGGTTCGCGGGCGACGATCTGCATGCCGAACAGGTCGGTGTAGAAGGCCAGTGACCGGTCGAGGTCGGCGACGAACAGCACGGCGTGGTTCAGGCGAACGGGTGAAAAGGACATCGGGGGTCTCCTAGCGGGGTAGTTGGAGGATGGGAGTCGTCAGTACTTGTAGGACTGGCCGCCGTCGATGGTGATCACAGCGCCGTTGATGAACGGCGCTTCGCCCGAGAGCAGGAAGGCGACGAGCGCGGCGACCTCGTGGGGTTCGCCGAAGCGTTGCATCGGGTTGGCCGACACGAACTGCTTGCCGACCTCTTGCCAGTTGTCGGCATCCATCTGCTTGAGCGAGTTCTCGACCATCGGGGTCATGATCGCTCCGGGCTCGGCGAGTGCGGCGCCGGTCGATTCGTCAGATGGCGTGTCCTTCGGGCACGAAGTGCAGCTGTGGGGCGAGGCCCCTACCTCGCTGCCGTCGACCGAAAGTTGTCCATCCACTTGTCCATCTACTGCGCGCTACTGCATGATGTTCAACGAGACCAGACGAGGAGACAACAGAAGCTGAGCAGGTCAAATGCGACTGAAGGTGACTCGCTGAGACCGTTTCGACCGCATTTTTCCTAAACCGCAGGTCGTAGGTTCGATTCCTACCGGGGGCGCTCAAAACACCTGGTAGATGGTGGTGCTTGTGGTGTGCAAGTACGGGGTCGGACGGGTGAGTTGTCCATCTTTCGGATGGACAACCGTTGGACAGCCCGCCCGTCGCGCCCTGAAATCGTCGAACTCGGGAGTGTCTGAGCAGGCCGCAGAGCACTCAGCGACTCTGGTTGAGATGGCGACGCACGGTCTTGTCGGTGGTTGTGCAATGACTCGTTGCACAACGGTGTCGATCGGGGCAATCGTGGAGCTTGCCTGCTCCAGCTCGTTGTTCATCTAGTGCTCTCGTCGCTGCGCACATCGAGACTCCAGCCAACCCGACGCCCACGTGGTCGGTGGGAACCGGTTCGCAGGACGTGTCTTGGCGGGTGAATCGTCATCGACTGCCATCGAATACGTCATGTCTCGGGCCCAACTCGGTGAACGTCCGACCGGGGACTTTGAGGAGACCTCTCGCGCCCAAACGTCAGCATTCGTCCACGCGCTCACCGCAGACGCGGTCGTCGATCATCCCCTCGTTCGGGTGAGCGCGCAGCGGTTCCTCGAGTTCCGGATCTTCGACCTGACGTTGCACGCATGGGACCTCGCGGTCGGCATCGACGCCGACCGACAACTCGACGTCGAGCTCGTCGTTGCGGTGCTCGAGATCGTGACCCGCGATGAGGGCGGCATGGGTTTCGGGATCACGCCACTGCACCAATCACTACCGAACGCGACCGCACAGAGTCGGGGGGGCGACCAAACAGGGCCCGCCCCCCCAAGAAAGAAGGGGTTA
>CAUJET010000193.1 GCA_963169665.1 Actinomycetota bacterium
CACGCTCTCGCGGCTGGTGCTCCGCCTCGTCGAGGCGACCGACGGTGAGGTGCTCCTCGGAGACGTGCCCATCGGCGAGATCCCGATGCGGGAGCTCCGCCGCCGCGTCGCGTTGATCCCGCAGGAGGTCGAGCTGTTCACCGGGTCGGTGCGCGACAACGTCACCCTGTTCGACACGGGGCCCACCGACGAGGCGGTCACGAGCGCGCTCCGCTCGGCCGGCCTCGACACCCTCGCCGACGGCGGTATCCATCGAGAGCTCGGCGCCGGTGGCGCCGGGCTGTCGGCCGGCGAGGCGCAGCTGCTCGCGCTCGCACGTGTGTGGTTGCGCGACCCGGATCTGCTCGTGCTCGACGAGGCCACGGCCCGGGTCGACCCGGCCACCGAGGCCGCGCTGGAGGCGGCCGTCGCGAAGCTCGTGCGCGGACGCACCACCCTGGTGATCGCGCACCGGCTGTCGACCCTTCGCCACGTCGACGAGATCGTGGTGCTGGATCACGGCCGGGTCGTCGAACACGGTGAACGATCGACCCTCGCGGCCGACCCGACCAGTCGGTTCCATCGTCTGCTGTCGCTCGCGCTCGACGTCGACGCGCACGCGCTCGACGAACTCCCGGAGCTCGACGATCTGCCGGACCTCGATCTGCCGGACCGCGGGGTGACGGCGTGAACGTCTGGCGCCTCGCCTGGCGGGCCTCGCAGCACCGGCCGCGCACCTTCTGGCTCGGCTGGACGCTGTTCGTGATGTTCTTCACCTTCCCGGTCGCGATCGGGTGGCTGCTCGGCACGGGGTTCGACGCGGTGTCCGACGGTCGTCACTCGCGCGTGTACGTGATCGCCGCGTGCATCGCGGTGCTCGAGGTGGCGCGCATGGCGACCATCCACGCCGGGGCGCTCGTGTGGACCCAGGCCTGGGTGCACATCCAGACGCTGCTGCGCGCCAACATGCTCGCTGCGCAGATGGCGAGCGGCGGGCCGGAGGCGGGACAGCCGGTCGGCTCCGCGGGCGAGGCGATCACCCATTTCCGCGACGACGCAGAGGACGTGGCGATGCTCGTCGACGGCATCCTCGACGTGAGCGCCGGCGTGGTGTTCACCGTGGGCGCATCGTTCGTGCTCGGCAGCATCGACGCTCGCGCCGCCGGGGTGCTGCTCATCCCACTGGCCGGTGTCGCCCTCGCGACGCGCACCCTCGACACCCGGATCAAGCGATTCCGCGCTGCCGACCGTGCAGCGGCCTCCGCGGTGAGCGGCATGGTCGGCGACGTGATGGCGGCAGCCACGACCGTGAAGGTGAACGACGCGGTCGACTCGACCATCGCCCGGCTGCAGCGGCTCGTCGATGCCCGGCGGCACACGGCCGTGCGCGACCGTGTGCTCGACGAGAGCGTGTGGGCCTTCAGCCAGGGCGCGGCCGACGTCGGGCTCGGCCTCGTGCTGCTCGTGAGCGCCGGGGCGATGGCCTCCGGTGAGTTCGCCGTCGGCGACCTCGCCGTGTTCACGGCCTACCTCGGCTGGCTCAGCTTCCTGCCGCGGATGATCGGCCGGATGTTGGCCCGCCGCAAGCAGGCGAGCGTCGCGTTCGGGCGGATGGGCGGCCTCGTCGCCGACGCGAACCCCCGCCACGTGGTGGACGACCGCGACCTGCCCATCGCACGACGGGACGTGCGGGTACGACCGGCGACGGTGCGGCCCGCACGCGTACCGCTCGACGAACTGGAGGTGCGCCACCTCCGCGCCACGTATCCCGGCGGCGCCGGCGTGCAGGACGTGTCGTTCCGCGTGCGACGCGGCAGCTTCACGGTGATCACCGGCGAGATCGGATCGGGCAAGAGCACGCTGCTGCGGGCCGTGCTCGGCCTCGCCGCCCGGGCGGAGGTGTCGGGCGAGGTGTGGTGGAACGGGCGGCGCCTCGACGATCGGGCAGCGTTCCTCGTGCCACCGAACGCCGCCTTCCTCCCGCAGGTACCCCAGCTGATCTCCGACTCGCTCGCCGACAACGTCGCGCTCGGGCCGGTCGACGACCTCGCCCTCGCGACCGCGTTCGAACTGGCGGCGGTGGCCTCCGACATCGCCGCGATGCCCGACGGTACCGGCACGCTCATCGGACCGCGTGGCCTGCGCCTGTCGGGCGGGCAGCGCCAGCGGGTGGCGACTGCGAGAGCGCTGGTGCACGCACCGGAGCTGGTGGTGCTCGACGACCTGTCGAGCGCGCTCGACGTCGAGACCGAGCTGCAGTTGTGGACCAATCTGGCCGCGGCCGGCATGACCGTGATCGCCGTGTCGCACCGGGCGGTGGCGTTCGAGCGAGCCGACCAGGTGGTGCGGCTGCGAGCGGGCCGCGCGGTGTGACCGTCAGCTCGCGAGCTGCACGGCCGCGAGCGACGTGAGCGCCACCAGCGCCCAACTGGCCGCGCCGAGCACGAGTGGACGACCGCCGAGGACGCGCAGCCGGCGCCACACCACCTGGCTGCCGAGCCCCACCAGGCCGGCGCCGATGAGGAACGTCTCCAGGTGCTGCGCCGCAGCGAGACCGTCTGCCGGGACGACCCCGGTGGATCGCAGCGCTGCCGCTCCGAGGAACGCCACGACGAACCACGGCAGCAACGGCGGACGCCGGGCCGCGGCCGTCGCCGGGCCGGCCATCGTGGGCGTCGTCGGCGCGGATCGACGGCGGCGGCGCTGTGCCTCGATCGCAACCGCACCGAGCAGCGGTGCGAGCAGGGCGACGCGGGTGAGCTTCACCACCACCGCGGCGCGTACCGCCTCGTGGTCGCGCGTCGATGCGGCGGCGACCACCTGACCGACGTCGTGCACCGACGCACCGACCCAGGCGCCGAACATCTCGCTCGACAATCCGAGCAGACCGCCGACGGCGGGCAGCACCCCGATCGCCAGCGATCCGCACAGCGCGACGAGGGCGATCGAGTAGGCGACCTCCTCCTCGCTCGCGTCCGAGAACGGCTCGGCCGCGGCGATCGCCGAGGCGCCGCAGATCGAGTAGCCGGTGGCGACCAGCAGCGCGAACCCTGGTGGCACCCCGAGAAGTCGGGCGAGCAGGCGCGTCCCGACGAACGTGCCGAGGACGACGACCACGACTGCGACGAGCATCCCCGGACCGAGTTCGGCGATCTCGCCCAGCGAGAGCCGGAGACCGAGCACGACGATGCCGGTGCGCAGCACGTGTCGACCTGCGAACCGCAGCCCCGGCGCGAACCGCGCGTGGCGGAGCGGCAGGTTGCCGATGAACACGCCGACGACGACCGCGACGACGTGCGCCGACACCGACGGCCACCACTCGTGGACCGCGAGGCCGATGGCCGCACCGCCACCCGCGAGCGCGAGTCCCGGCCATGCGGCGCTGTGCTGGCCCGCCCAGGAGCGGTCGGCACCAGCAGCGACAGCAGACGCCGCGGGAGCAGGGATGTTCGGCACCACCGCATCGTGCGCTCGACGTGCACGGTGCGGAACCCGTGCATCTCCTGCATGTCATAGGCTCTGCCTATGACTTCGGCCCCGACGCCGGGAACACTGCGGGTGGACGACCTCGTCGGCCTCGAGCTGTTCATCGACACCATCCGGTTCGGCAGCATCTCCGCGGCGGCCCGCCAGCACCACCTCTCCCAACCGTCGGCGACCGAACGGCTTCGGCAGCTGGAACGTCGGTTGGGGGTGGCACTGTTGCGGCGGGGACCGGGCGGCTCGGCACCCACCGAGGAGGGCCACGCGGTCGCCGAGTGGGCACACGACGTGCTCGCCTCGATCGATCGGCTCGCCGTCGGCGTCGCTGCGCTCCGGACGGACGCTGTCCGCCACCCGCTCCGGATCATGGCGAGTCTCACGGTCGCCGAGTACGCGTTGCCCGACTGGCTGCACGCGCACCGTGCCACCGGTGGCGGACCGGTGGAGCTGGCGGTCGGCAACTCCGTGGCGGTCGCCCGGACGGTGGCCGACGGCGACGTGGTGCTCGGTTTCGTGGAGACGCCACGACGCTTCCCGGGGTTGTCGTCCACGGTCGTCGGCGGCGACACGCTCACCGTGGTGGTGTCGCCGGACCATCCCTGGGCCCGACGGCGGCGAGCGCTGGCCCCGGTCGACCTCGCGTCGACGCCGTTGCTGCTGCGCGAACAGGGCTCGGGCACTCGCGATGCGTTCGAAGCGGCGCTCGCCGCCGTGGGCCACACGGTCGCGGAACCGCTCGCCGTGCTCGCGTCGACGACCACGTTGAAGACGGCGGCGATGGCGGGCGACGGCCCGTCCGTATTGAGCGAACTCGCGGTCGCCGGCGAGCTCGCCAGCGGTCGGCTGGTCGCCGTGCCGGTCGCAGGGCTCGACCTCCGGCGCGAGTTCCGCGCACTCTGGCGGCCGGGAGCGACGGGACACGACGTCCGCGGGTTCGTGCGACTGGCGCGCCAGGCCGAGGCACGGCGAGGGTGACGACGACCTGGAACACCGACGGCGGCGTGCACGAGATCCCGCTCGACGGGCCGAACGTCCGACCGAAGGGCCGGCTGAGCGGGCGGCTCTGGCTGTGCGGCAAGCACGTGATCGGCCCCGACCCCGAGGGGCTGCTCGAGCGCCTGGGCGCCGACGCGGTGGTGTGCCTCACCGAGCGTCACGAACTCGCCGACCGGTACCCGGCGTACGTGTCGTGGCTCGAGCACGATCCGCGAGCGGTCTGGTTCCCGGTGCACGACCTCCATGCACCATCGCTCGATGCGGCGCGGCCGTTCTACGGGTCGCTGCTCGACCGGCTCGCCGACGGCGAGGGGTTGATCGTCCACTGCGCGGCGGGCATCGGGCGCGCAGGGACGACGGCGGTGGCGGTGCTGGTGCTGTCGGGCTGGGATCTCACCGCTGCGCTGGCCCACGTGCGCGCCCACCGACCGATGGCCGGCCCGGAGGCCGGGAGCCAGCTGGAGCTCCTGCGCCGCCTCGCCGACCCGTCGGGCACCTGACGCCACGCTGCCCTGATCGGCCCTGGCCAGCGCCGATCAGGACTGGAGATCGCGGACGACGTCGAGCCAGAGGTTCGTCGTCAGCCGCAACGACTCGACGTCGATGCGCTCGTCGTTGCCGTGGAACCGTCGGCCGAAGTCGGACGGGTCGAGGTCGGGACTGAACAGCCCTGCGCCGTACGCGACCGACCCCATCGCCCGGTAGACGCGCGAGTCGGTGAAGCCGACGACGAGCTGCGGCGTCGGGCGGGCGGTCGGGAACGGCCTGGCGATCGACCGTTCGAGCGCGTCCCACAATGGTGTGTCGGTGCGGCTGATCGTCGACGGATCGTTCATGACGACCTCCACCTCGACGCGTTCGTACAGGTCGCCGAGCGCGGCGCGCAGGTGGGCCTCCACGTCGTCGGGGCCCTCGCCGGGCAAGGTGCGCACGTCGACGCCGATGTCGACGCAGTCGGGGATCACGTTGGTCTTCATGCGCGTCGTCGAACCGTCGCGCTGTTCGCCCGGGCCGATCGTGTTGCAGGAGAAGGTGGTGTGCGTGCACGCGTGCAGGTGCGCGCCCGGACCCGGCACCGGCAGCGCGTCGAGGAACGCGTCGATCTGCTCGGGGTCGAGGAGCGCCGCACGCGTGGCGTCGTCGAGACCGAGGGTGTCGACCCGAGTGCGCCACAGTTCGTGGAAGCGAGGCGCGGGCCGGTAGTCGCCGAGCCGCTGGACGACCGCCGCTGCGGTGAGCAGCGCGTTGTTCGCCTTGAACGGCGTGGAGCCGTGGCCGGGGGTGCCGCGCACGCGCAGCCGCCGCCAGGCGACACCCTTCTCCCCCACGTTGATGCCGATCCACGGCTGTTCCTTCGGACCTGAGTGCAGCCCGCCGTTCTCGGTGAGGACGTAGTCGGCGTACACGGCGTCGCGCTCGTGGTCGGCCATCCACTGCATGCCGTGCGCACTGCCCGACTCCTCGTCGGCGACCGCGACGTACAGCAGGTCGCCGCGGGGCCGGAACCCGGTGCGCGCGAGGTGTCGGAAGGCGACCGCCATCGACGAGGTGAGGTTGAGCATGTCGACCGCGCCGCGCCCCCACACCTCGCCGTTCACCAGCTCACCTCCGAACGGGTCGCGGGTCCAGCCCTCGCGGTTGACGGGCACGACGTCGGTGTGTCCCATGAGGCACAGGCTCGGCGCCGTGGGGTCGGTGCCCTCGATGCGGGCGACCAGGGTGGTGCGCCCCGGCGTCGGTTCGAACGTCTGGACGTCGAAGCCGGCCGTCCCGAGGAACTGCTGCAGCACGTCGCTGTTGCGCACCTCCTGACCCGACTCGGCCGTACCGTCGTTCACGCACTCGTTGCGGATCATGGTCTGCAGCAGGTCGACCGTCTCTGCGGTCAGCCCGTCGAGCGTGCGTTCGTCGTTCATCTCCCGAGTCTCCCAGAGCCGGATCAGGAGCCGAGCCGCGCCGCCCGCAGCGCGGAGCGGCGCACCTTGCCGGCGTCGTCGCGCAACGCCTCTTCGACGATCTCGAACGTGCGCGGGATCTTGTAGACCACCAGTCGCTCGGCGAGGAAGGCCCGCAGCTCCGCCTCGTCGATCGAGCCGGCGTCGGCCTCGATGATCGCGTGCACCGTGTTGCCCTTGTCCTCGTCGGGCAGCCCGATGACCGCCACCGAGCGCACCTGCGGGTGTTCCTGGATCGCGAACTCGACCTCGGCCGGATAGATGTTGGCGCCGCCCGACAGGATCATGTCGGCCGCACGGTCGCCGAGGTAGAGGTAGCCGTCCTCGTCGACCCAGCCCATGTCGCCGAGCGACTCCCAGCCGCCGTCACGCGTGCGCGGCTCGGCGCCGACGTAGCGATAGGTGGGGGTGTCGCGCAGGTTGCGCAGCCACACCTCGCCCATCTCCCGCGGCGGCAGCTCGTTGCCGTCGGCATCGGTGATCTGCACGCTGCCCGGCACGGGGCGGCCGACCGAGCCGCGGTGCGCGAGCCACTCGCCGCCCGTGATCACGGTGGCGGTCTGGCCCTCGGTGCCGCCGTAGAGCTCGAAGATCCGCTCGGGGCCGAGCCAGTCGATCCACACCTGCTTCAGCCACTCGGGGCACGGCTCGGCCAGGTGCCACAGCACCTTGAGGCTGCTCACGTCGTAGCCGAGGCGGACGTCCTCCGGGAGGCGCCAGATGCGCTTCATCATCGTCGGCACCATGTAGACGACCTCGCCCCGATGGCGTTCGATCGCGGCGAGCGTGCCCTCGGGGTCGAAGCGCGGCAGCACGGCCACGCCGTTGCCGTACAGCAGACCCTGCACCGACCAGATGAGCGGACCGTTGTGGTAGAGCGGGCCGGGCATGATCATCGGGCCCGTCGCGCCGACGAGGATCGTCGACGGCACCTCCGGGTCGAACGCTGCCGGGTCGCCCGACACGATCAGCTTCGGCCGTCCGGTGGACCCGCCCGAGGTGGGCGCCTTCCACTCCTTCGAGATCCGCTCCTCGAGCACCGCGTCGGCCGGACGCGCCGAGGCCCGGTAGCCGATCGGGAGACACACCCGACCCGGCAGCGAGCCCTCGGGCACGCCGAGCACCGCGCTCGGGTTCGCGAGCTCGACGATCGCGTCGATCTCGCGCTGGGGCAGCCGTGCCGACACCGGCTGCGGGGTCGCGCCCAGCCGCCATGCCGCCGCGAACGCGACGAACCAGTCGACCGAGTTCGGCAGTGCGATGGTGACCATGTCGCCCTCGGCGACGCCGCGCTCGCGGAGGTCGAACGCGAGGTCGTCGACCAGCTCGGCGAGCTCGGCGTAGGTGACGGCCTCGTCGCCGCAGGTGACGGCGGGCCGGTCGCCGTGCGACACGGCGAGCTCGCGGAGGCGTCGGCTGTAGGAGACGACGGCCATGTCAGCCGGCCTGCAGGAACTCGACCCAGTTGCCGTCGGGGTCCTCGACGATCGAGATGCTGATGCCGGCGCGGATCTCGCGGGCGGGCACGACGACCTTGGCGCCGGCAGCGGCGCACGCGTCGGTGATCTCGGCGAGGTTCGACACCGAGATCGTCCAGTACCGGTAGCCGTAGGCGCCGGGGATGCCGCCGGGAGGCGCCGAGGCGGGCGGCTCGTTGCTGGGATGGACGAGCTTGATGAGGCTGGTGCCGCACATCAGCCGGTACATGGTGCCGCCGCCCCCGGGCATCGGGTTCGAGCCGGCGTCGACGAACCCGAGCGTGTCGCGGTAGAACGCGAGCGACCGCTCCGCGTCCCGGATCACGATGCCGAGATCGATCGAGTCCTTGGTGAGCTGCACGCCCATGAGATCCCCCTGAGATCGCGGCGACGCACCCCACGTCGCCGCTCGCACCCTAGGAGACGCGACGAGCCGCGGCTCAGACGGCGGGCTGCTGCTGGGTGATGCAGTGGATGCCGCCGCCGCAGGCGAAGATCGACCGGGCGTCGTGCAGGACGATCTCCCGACCCGGGTAGGCGTCGGCCATGATCCCGGCGACGACCTCGTCGTTGGGATCGTCGAACGAGCACAGGATCACCGCACCGTTGCACACGTAGTGGTTGATGTAGCTCCAGTCGACCAGTTCGCCGTCGTCGTGGGTCGTCTGCGGGGCGGGCACCTCGATCACCTCGAGCGAACGACCGCGGGCGTCGGTCGCCCGGCGCAGCACGTCGAGGTTGGCCTGGGTGACGGCGAAGTCGGGATGGTCGGGATCGCGCTGCACGTGCACCAGCACGGCCCCCGGGCGAGGGAACGCGGCGAGGATGTCGACGTGGCCGCGTGTGCCGAAGCGGTCGTAGTCCTTGGTGAGACCGCGCGGGAGCCACAGGACGCGCTCGACGTCGAGGTACGAGCGGAGCTCGGTCTCCACGCCCTCGGCGTTCATGGTGGGGTTCCGGCCGGGATCGAGCTGGACGGTCTCGGTGACCATCACGGTGCCCTCGCCGTCGACGTGGATGCCGCCGCCCTCGTTCACCATCGTCGAGCTGAACAGCTCGGCCCCCGCGAGCCCGGCGATGTAGGCGCCGACGTGCTGCTCGTCGTCCCAGCGGGAGAAGCCCTGGTCGCCCCAGGCGTTGAACCGCCAGTGTGTGGCGCCGAGGCGACCGTCGGCATGCACGAGGAACGTGGGTCCGCTGTCGCGCACCCAGGCGTCGTCGATGTGCGTCTCGTGCAGCTCGATCGAGTCGTGCACCATCGACCGGGCGATCTCGAGGTCGCCGACGTTGCACACCATCGACACCGGCTCGAACGCGGCGATGGTGTTCGCGACCGACGCCCACACACCGCGCAGCCGGGCGAGCTCGTCGTCACCGTTCTCGGCGAAGCACTCGTTGGCGGGCGGGAACTCCATCCACGTTCGGGTGTGCGGCACCCACTCCGGGGGCATGCGGAAGCCGGCGAGACGGGGTGTGGTCATGGCGATCTCCTGGAGGATGCGTTCGCGGGGTGCGGTCGAGGGAACGGTCAGAGGAAGTAGAGGCGGCTGAGCGACACCGAGTCGGCGGGGTCGGCGTAGACCACCCTGCCCTCGAAGCTCACCGAACCGGTGCGGGCGTCGACGTCGACGGCACCGAGCGTGGTGTTGTGGACGAGGTCGGCCGGTCCGATGCCGCGTGTGCCCCGGACCGCGACCCGCGTGCGCCGCGTGGTCATGTGGTCGTCGCCGGCGTCGACGGCCGCCTGGCTGACGAATGCGACCGACAGGTCGGCCGCCGTCGCACCGAACGACCCGAACTGGGGACCGAGCACCAGCGGTTCGCACGAGTCGGTGGTGGCGTTCGGGTCGCCGGTGACGCCGTACGCGGGGAACCCGGCCTTGAGCACCAGCTGCGGCTTCGCGCCGAAGTGGTCGGGACGCCAGAGGACGATGTCGGCCAGCTTGCCGACCTCGATCGAACCGATCTCGTGCGACAGGCCGTGGGCGATGGCCGGGTTGATCGTGAGCTTCGCGACGTAGCGCCGCACACGGTCGTTGTCGTGCCGCGTGGGCCCGTCGTCGAGGTCCTGCTTCATCTTCGCGGCGAGCTGGAACGTGCGCCGCACGGTCTCGCCCGCTCGACCCATGCCCTGCGCGTCGGACGAGGTGATGCCGATCACGCCCAGGTCGTGGAGCACGCCCTCGGCACCCATCGTGCCGTTGCGGATCCGGTCGTTCACCATCTCGCCGTCGCTGTGCGAATGGTGGTTGAGACCGTGGCAGGCGAAGATCATCTCGTAGTGCTCGTCGAGCGCGTCGCGACCGAACGGCAGCGTCGGGTTGGTGGACGACCCGATCACGTTCGGCACACCGGCGAGCTTCAACACGTTGGGCACGTGCCCACCGCCGCAGCCCTCGATGTGGAACGCGTGGATGGTGCGGCCATCGAGCACGCGCAGCGTGTCCTCCACCGACAGGCACTCGTTGAGCCCGTCGGTGTGCAACGCCACCTGGACGTCGTGGTCCTCGGCGACGCGCAGGGCGGTGTCGAGCGCCCGGGTGTGCGCGCCCATGTCCTCGTGCACCTTGAATCCGCACGCACCGCCCTCGACGAGCGCCTCGACGAGCGGGGCCGGATCCGACGACGACCCGCGACCGAGGAAGCCGATGTTCACCGGCCACTGGTCGAACGCGTTGAACGCGTGTCGCAGCGCCCACGGGGAGTTCACGCCCACACCCCAGACCGGCCCGAACTCCTGGCCGATGATGGTGGTGACGCCGGCGGCGAGCGACGCCTCCATGATCCGGGGTGACAGCAGGTGCACGTGGGTGTCGATCGCTCCAGCGGTGGCGATCATGCCCTCGCCCGAGACGATCGAGGTGCCGGTGCCCACCACCACGTCGACGTCGTCGAGCGTGTCGGGGTTGCCCGCCCGACCGATGCCGCAGATGCGGCCGGCGCGGATGCCGATCGACGCCTTGCCGATGCGGTGCATCGCATCGATGATCACGACGTTGGAGATGACGAGGTCACACGTCTCGCGGACCGACGCGGCCTTGAGCAGCAGCCCGTCACGGGCGGTCTTGCCGAACCCGGCGAGGAACTCGTCGCCACGGCGTTGGGCGTCGTACTCGATCTGTACGACGAGCCGCGTGTCGCCGAGGCGCACACGGTCGCCGACGGTCGGGCCGTGGATCGCGGCGTAGTCGTTCGGGAGGATCTCGTCGGGGTGCTCATGGCCGTGCGGGGCGCGGCCGCCGTCGTACTCGTCGTGGCTGTGCTCGATCCCGCCGTGGCTGTGCCGGTGTGGATGGGGATGCGGGTGCGAGTGGGGGTGCGTGTGGTCGCCGCTCATGATCCGAGGTACCCCTGCGCTGCCGCTCGGGCGAGGGCGGACTCCTTCGCGCCAGGCGCGTCGAGTGGGCCGTCGACGAGGCCTGCGAACCCGATCGCGACGCGGGCGCCACCGATCGGCACGAGCGGTGCAGTGACAGCCACGCCGGGGTCGAACCGCAGGGACGATCCGGCCGGGATCGCGAGCCGCATCCCGTAGGCGGCCGCCCGGTCGAAGTCGAGCCGAGGGTTCACCTCGAAGAAGTGGAAGTGCGAGGTGATGCTGACCGGCACGTCCGAGGTGTTGGTGACGACGAGCCGCACCAGGCCGTCGGGTTCGACGGCCTCGCGCTCTGCGGTCATCACGGCGCCAGGGGCGTCGTCACCGAGGCCGACGGCATCGGCACCGAACGGGTTGCGCACCACGACCATGCGGGTGCCGTCGTCGAAGCTGGCCTCCACCTTCACCTCCGTGACGATGTCGACCACCCCGGGCAGGACGTCGTCGACGGACAGCACCGACGCACCGGCGGCCGCCGCCTGCACCAGGCGGGCGCCGTCCCGAGCGGCCTCGCAGACCGTGTCGGCGATGAGCGCGGTGGCCTCGGGGACGTTGAGCCGCAGCCCGCGCGACCGGCGGGCACGCGCGAGCTCGGCCGCCGTGAAGATGAGCAACCGATCGCGATCGGTCGGGGTGAGACGCATACCGGCACGCTATTCGGCGGCGGGCGTGCCCTGTCACACCCCGCACCTACGGTGCGCGTCATGACCACCTGGATCCACCCGACGCCCGAGGTCGAACGCGTGCAGCTCGACACACGGTCGTGGGTCGACGTCGTGCGCGGTCTCGTCGTCGACGCCGACCGGGCGCACCACGACCTGCTCACGGGCGCCCGCTGGCGGTACGGGTCGTCGTTCCGGTACGAACGCCGGGTCGACGACACCCGGCTCAGCACCAACCAGTCGGGCGACCGCCGACACCCGGCGCTCGCCGCGGTCGAGACCTGGCTCGTCCGTCGCTACCGCGTGCGTTTCACCGGCGTCGTGCTCACCCAGTACCGCAACGAGCGCGAGGGACTCGGGTTCCATCGCGACACCGGCATGACCTGGCTCGACGACACCATCGTCGCAGTGCTGAGCCTCGGCGCGCAGCGGCCGTGGTACCTGCGGCCCGACGCCGGCCGCCAACGGTTCACCGAGGACGACGACCTGCGCGACGTGATCGACGTGTCACCGGCCGGCGGCGACCTGCTGGTCATGGGTGGCGCGTGCCAGAAGGAGTGGCTGCACGCCGTGCCGCCCGTGGCTGGTGCCGTCGGCTGCCGCATCAGCGCCCAGTGGCGCTGGACGTCGCGTCGCGGAGAACCCGATCAGTCGCTCCGCCACCGCGACGCGTGGCGGTTCACCGGCTGAGCGCCGGCACCGACGGCTCGTCGTTGCCGTGCGGGAACACGAGCTGTGCGGTCATGCCGTGCGTGACGTCGGCGAACACCTTCGACAGGGAGACGATGAGGTCGTCGAGCGACACGAGGCCGACCACCTGATCGCCGTCCACCACGGGCATGCGGCGAACGGCGTGATGGTGGAATGCCGCGATGGCGTCGCGGATGTCGGCGTGACGGTCGACGGCCATCACGTTGGTCGACATCACCGAGTCGATGCGCACGTCGGTCGCCACACCGTGGGCGAGCACCCGGCACACCAGGTCCCGGTCGGTGACGATGCCGACGAGGCGGTCGGCGTCGACCACGACGAGGCACCCCACGCCCACCCTCGACATGAGGGCGGCCGCCTGGGCGACGGTCGCGTCCGGGGCGACGGTCACCGCGGGACGGGCGGAGAGATCGGCGACCTTCATGCCGTCACCTCCCGTGCGAGCTCCTTGATCACGCAGTCGCTGCCGGGGAAGATCAGCGATTCGTGGCCGGTGTCGTCCCAGCGCACCAGGAACGGGGCCGTCCCGCCGGCGCCTCGGGCCTCGAGCACCTCACCGGTGCGGTCCGGCTCCCCCACGTGGTGGCCGGTGATGATCAGCAATGAACCTGGTCGTGCGTGCATCGTGTGCTCCTTCCGACTCTCGTCACCCCCAGTGAGCGCACGTCGCGACGCACCTGACGAGGGGCGAAGGACCCGAAACGGGTCAGCCTGCTTCCGTGCACCGGCCGACCGGTGACGGACGGTCTGTCCTCGGTCGCTGGGGTGCGGCGGCCGGAGAGGAACTCGACATGCAGGCGACGTTCGCTGCCGGAACCACACTCAACGTGGTGTTCCGCGAACCGAGCACGCACCACAAGGTGCGCGCGACCGTGGCAGGCGCCACCGATGCTGCCCTGTTGCTCGACCTCGGCGACACCGGCGCGCGCCCCGTGCGCGGCGCCGATGTGAGCCTCGTGGTCGGGAGCCGCATCTTCGAGACCGTGGTCAATCATGTCGACGAGCGATGGACCACCGTGCGACGGCCCGACCTGCTCGTCGTCGACGATCAGCGTCGCACGATGCGTTCGCCGACGAAGCTCCTCGTGAAGTGGCGGCTGGTCGACGAGCCCGGTGCCGGGATGGAAGCCGCCTACGTGGTCGACCTGTCGGCCCGCGGCGCACGCGTGTTGGCCGAGGATCGCGAGGGCCGGGTGGTGGGCGCCGAGGTGAAGGTCGACGTCGGACGGCATCACTTCTCGGGATGGATCCGTCGGGCCGAGGCCCACGAACACGGCCAGCTCAGCTACTACGGCATCGAGTTCGCCGACCTGAGCAAGGAGCAACAGACCTACATCTTCCGCACGCTCGGCAAGGTCCGCATCGGCGAGCACGACTGGGCCTGACGTCCATGACGTCAGCAGCCCTCGACGGGTGCGGCGCGATCAGTTCACGTTGCGGTCGCGGCCTTCCCAGTAGGGGGCACGCAGCTCGCGCTTGAGGACCTTCATCGCGCCCGACAGTGGCAACGGTTCGTCGCGGAACGACACGCTCTTGGGCACCTTGTACCCGGCGATCCACTCGCGGGTGTGGGCGATCAGCTCGTCCTCGGTGACCTCGACGCCCTCGCGGCGCACGACGATCGCGTGCACGGCTTCGCCCCACTGCTCGCTCGGGATGCCGATCACCGCGACCTGCAGCACGGCGGGGTGGCTGGCGAGCGCGTTCTCGACCTCGCTCGAGTACACGTTCTCGCCGCCGGTGACGATCATGTCCTTCACCCGGTCGACGAGGTACAGGTAGCCCTGCTCGTCGAGATACCCGGCGTCGCCCGTGTGGTACCAGCCGCCGCGGAACACCTCAGCGGTCGCTTCCGGCTTGTTCCAGTACTCGATCATGAAGTTGCCCGAACGAGCGCACACCTCGCCGGCCTCACCGGTCGGGAGCTCGTTGCCCTCGTCGTCCTGGATCGAGATCACCACACCCGGCAACGGCATACCGGCGGAACGGAGGAACGGGCCCCCGCTGCGGTGCTCGTCGGGGCCGAGGAAGGTGAGCACGCTGGAGCTCTCGGTCATGCCGTAGCCCTGCCAGATGTTCATCTCCGGGTAGAGCGCCAACATCTTCTCGAGCAGCGCCTGCGGCATCGGCGAGGCGCCGTAGACGAGATCGACGAACGAGCCGAGACGCTCGGGGCGGAACTCGGGATGGGCCATCGTCATGCCGATCATCGTCGGCACCATCACGGTGGTCGACGGCCGGTACGTCTCGACCGCGGCCATCACCGCAGCCGGGTCGAACATCGGCACGATCACGGTGTGCGCCCCCTGCGCCGGCCCCCCGAGCACACCGAACATCGACGCGGCGTGGAACATGGGCGTCTGGACGAGGTTGACGACCGATGCGTCGAACTGGAGGCGCATCATCACGTGGTAGGCGTTGAGGATCTCCGCGCGCTGGTCGAGCAACACGCCCTTGGGCAGACCCGTGGTCCCCCCGGTGTACATGAGCACGACGGGGTCGGTCTCCTCGCCCTCGTCGGGGACGACCGACGCGCCGCTGAGCAGTTCGTCCCAGGTGATCGTGTGCGGGACGTCACCGGGCCCGATCAGCACGATGTGTTCGAGCCCGGCATCGGCCTTCACGGCATCGATGAGCGGGGCGAAGATGGCGTCGACGAAGCAGACCTTGGTGCCCGAGTCGCGCAGCACGTAGGCGAGCTCCTTGGGAGCGAAGCGCAGGTTGAGCGGGTTGACCACGCCGCCGCCGAGGAAGGCGGCGTGGTACAGCTGCAGGTACTCGGGCGAGTTGAGCGTCATGACCGCGAACCGGTCGCCGCGCCCGACGCCCAGGCGCTGCAGGCCGCCGATGAGGCGCCCGACCGCCTCGAGGTGCTCCGCGTAGGTGGTGGATGCCCCGGTCGCTGCGTTCGTCGCGATCGGACGGTCGGCATGGCGCGAGACGGCAGGCAGCAGCAGGCGGTGGTAGATCAGCTCTTTCATCGGGCCGAACCCTACGCGGCGCCGACGGCCCCCTCGGACAGACCCCGGACCGCCGCGTCGACAGTGTCGAGGTACACGGGCCACACGGCCGCCGTCCACGCCGGATCGTCCGCGACGTACGCCGCGCGGAGGAGCGACCGGGCCTGTTCGGCCTCGGCGGACCGGCGATCGCCGACCATGTGCCACCACGTCTCGGCCCGCAGCGCCAGCAGTGCCCGGGCCGGATCGCTGACCCCACATTCGAGCGACACCGAGGTGATCTCGACCTCGGGAGCCAACCCGTCGAGCGCTGGCAGCCACTCGCCCACGATCTCCGTGAGCACGCTGCGGTCGTCGCCGCGGGTCCGGAGGTCGGGCCACCAGGACTGAGCGCGAGACGTCACGACGTCGGACGCATCCGGCGCGCCGACACCGGCACGCTCGACCACGCCCCACTCACCGAGCCCGGTGCGCACGTCGATCACCGCGGCGCGCCGGAGTCCTGCCCATCGATCGGCGATCCAGTCCAGGAGCCACCGGTGCGACCACGTCGGGCCGAGGCCGCCGTAGAACAGGCCGCGGGGATGGTCGTATTGACCACGAGCGATCAACGCCTGGAACTCGAGCGGGCCGAGCTCGGCGAGCGCGCCGTACAGGGCGGCCACCGCGTGGGCCTCGGAGGCGACGTCCCATCGCGGCGGGACGATGCTGTCCGCGTACTCGTCGTAGTCGGGGTTGGCCGGTGGCGGGCCCATGCGATCGATGAAGTTGCGGTTCAGGTCGACGTTGTCGTCGTCGGCCTCACGGGTCCACGACGCCCCGAAGGGTTCGAACGCATGGACGAACACGAGGCAGACGCCGGCCGTGTCGAGCATCGACGCCAACCGGGTCTCGCGCAGGTGTCGCCGTTGGAGCCGCGAACCCTCGATGCACTCTGCGCCGTGCGTGCCGCTGACGACGGCGACGAGCGAGGTCGCGCCGACGGGTCCGACCTCGGCGACGTCGAGGAACAGGGCTTCGTCGTGGCGGCCGCGGAGCGGATGCTGCCACGAACGAATCCGCGCACCGGCCGCGCCGACGGCATCGAGGAAATCGGCGCGAGCCGCGATGTAGGTCTCGTCAGACGGCTGCGTCACGGGGATGACCGTCCAGGTTCGACGATGGGATGCCGACGACCCGACCGGTCGTCCGTCACCGCTCACTCGTAGACGAGACACCCGTCGTCGAGATCGGCGGCGGGGAGCGCGTCCTTCTCCGTCCAGTAGTCCTGCGTGTGCTGCCACTCGGGCTTGTCGCCGCGCTGTGGCATCAGGTGCATGCTGCGCATGAGGTAGTTGGGGTTGAAGTTGTCCGGGTCGATCCACGACGAGATCGGCATGTCGGCGTCCTCGGCCCGCAGCTTCGGTGTGACCCGCTGGACGCCGAGCTCGTCCATGTGGTGGAGGAGACGACAGGTGAAATCGCTGATCAGGTCAGCCCGCAGGGTCCAGCTGGCACGGAAGTAGCCGAAGACCCAGAGCATGTTGGGCACGCCGGTGAACATCATCCCGCGGTAGGTGACGGTGTCGTGGAAGTCGACGGGCGTGCCGTCGATGCTGAAGGGGATCCCGCCGAGCACGCTGAGGTGGAACCCGGTCGCGGTGATCACCAGATCGGCGCTGAGTTCCCGGCCGCTCTTCAGCCGGACGCCGGTCTCGGTGAAGGTCTCGATCTCGTCGGTGACCATCGTGGCCTTGCCGGCCTTGATGCCCTCGAACAGATCACCATCGGGCACGAACGCGAGGCGTTGCTGCCACGGGCGGTACTTCGGGGTGAAGTGCGTGTCGACGTCGTAGCCCTCCGGCAGGAAGGTCTTGATGTTGTTGAGCAGCTCGGTCTTCAGGAACTCCGGTTCGTCGCGGGCGAGCTGGGTGACGGCCTGCTGGTCGTGGAGGAGCTTGCGCCGGACGATCTCGTGGATCCAGGTCTCGTCGATCTCGAGCTCGCGCAGCGTGTCGGCGAGCTCGTTCGCGTTGCGCCCGGTCCAGAAGTAGGTCGGTGAACGCTGCAGCACCGTGATGTGCTTCGCCGCACCGGCCATGGCCGGCACGATCGTGGCGGTGGTCGCACCCGAGCCGATGACGAGGATCTCCTTGCCGGCGTAGTCGAGGTCCTCCGGCCACGTCTGCGGATGCACGATCTGGCCGCGGTAGGTGTCCATCCCCGGCCACTCGGGCGTGTGGCCCTGCTCGAACTTGTAGTACCCCTGGCACATCCACAGGAAGTTCGCGGTGAACGTGTGCGTCCGGTCGGTCCCGGTCTCGGTGGCGGTGATCGTCCAGCGGTTGTCGGTGGTCGACCAGCTCGCCGAGCCGACCTCGTGGTGGTAGCGGATGTGGCGGCCGAGGTCGTTGTCGTCGATGACCTCGCCCATGTACTTGAGGATCTCGTCGGCCGTCGCGATCGGCGCACCGGTCCACGGCTTGAAGCGGTAGCCGAAGGTGTACAGGTCGCTGTCGGAGCGGATGCCCGGGTACTTGTGCCAGTGCCAGGTGCCGCCGAAGCCGTCGAACTTGTCGAGCACGACGAAGCTGCGCTCCGGGCACTGCTGCTGCAGGTGGTACGCCGCCCCGACCCCGGAGATGCCTGCCCCGACGATCAACACGTCGAAGTGCTCCGTGCCACCGGCCTGCGCCACGTCATCGAGCGTCGCGGTCGCGCTCATCGGTTCCCCCTCCGGTTCGGTCCCCGACCCGGGTTCCCCACCTGGGTCAGTCGATCGACTGACCGTAGCCCCGCAACGGCGACTCCGCCCAGGGACCTTCGTCCCGAGATCGTCGTCGGCCCTATCGTGGCCGTGTGTTCCGTGCCCTCGCCCTGTGGACTCCGCGTCAGTGGGTGGTGGCGATCGCCGGTTCGATCGCCACCGCACTGATCGTCGGACTGCCGACCGACGTGATCCCCAACCCGGTGTTCGGACGACCCGTCCCCGTGACGTGGTGGTCGTACCCGGTGCTCGCGGTGACGGCGCTCCTCGGCGGCCTGCTGCTCGCGACCTACGTCCGACCGGTGGCGACGACCGACGGCGACGATGGCCTGCGGCAGGCCGAGCCGGCGTCGGACGCGGCCGAGACCGAGCTCGACGGGCCCACCCGCCTCGGCGGTCTCGGAGGACTGTTGTCGTTCTTCGCAGTCGGCTGCCCGGTGTGCAACAAGGTCGTGGTGATCGCCCTCGGCACGGTGGGCGCCAGGAACTGGTTCGAGCCGATCCAGCCCTTCCTCGCCGCGGCGTCGGTGGTGCTCATGGCCGTCGCGGTGCGATCGCGCCTGCGGGGGTCGCTCGCGTGCCCCGTCCCGGGTTCCGTGTCACGGCATGGAGCCGACGTCGCCTCTGTGCCGTGACACAGACCTCGCACGAGTGGTGTCCCCGCCAGTGGCCGTGGGTCTGGCAGACCGCAGCTCACTCCGAGATCTTCGACGATCGCTCGACCGCGCCACATCGATCCGCGCCGTGCTCGAGGTGGTCGGCGAGATCTCGGTACCAGACGAGCTTGCGCTCGAAGCCCGGGTAGGCCCGGTTGCGCCCGCTGGGATTCGGCAGTACGTGGATCTCGGCGCCGTGGAGGCGATCGGGCGTGAGGCCGGGGCCGGGCGAACCGCCGGACGGGAAGAAGAGGGGGTACAGCGTCAGCCCGAGGAGGGCGACGACCTGTGGCTCGTGGCGTTCGACGAGGGTGCGGACGCGTGCCGCTCCCGCGCGGCGCTCCGCCGAGGTCAGTTCGGCGGCAGCTGCTGTGGCGCGAGGAACCGTCGAGACGAGGCCGATCCCGAGGTCCAGCAGTCGGTGTTCCTCGCATGGCTGGAATTGGACCGGTGTCAGACCCGACTCGTGGAGCAGGCGCCAGAACGGGTTGCCCGGCGACGAGAACGAGTGTCCGATGCCGGCTGATCGGCTCGAGGGGTTGATCGCGACGATCAACAGTCGCAGGCCAGGCACGATCAGATCGCCGAGTGGCGGTCGCTGCTCTTCGGAGTCTGCGCTCACCCCAAGCAGCCGGACGTGTGACCACTTGACATGAGAATGTATGTTCTCATACGATGAGAACATACATTCTCATCGTCGCAGGAGCAACCCCACATGACCATCCCGACCCGACCCCCGGTCCCCCCGTTCGACGAGACGTCCGCCCGGGCGAAGGTGCTCGCGGCCGAAGCCGCGTGGAACACCCGTGACCCCGAGCGCGTCGCCGGTGCGTACACGGTCGACTCGGTGTGGCGGAACCGCAGCGAGTTCATCCAGGGCCGCGACGAGATCGTCGCGTTCCTGCGGGCCAAGTGGGACCGCGAGGTCGACTACGTGCTGCGCAAGGACCTGTGGGCCTTCCACGCCGACCGGATCGCGGTGCGGTTCCAGTACGAGTGGCACGACCACGACGGCAACTGGTTCCGGTCGTACGGCAACGAGAACTGGGAGTTCGACGCTCACGGCTTCATGCGGCGCCGCGAGGCGAGCATCGACGACGTGGCGATCACCGCCGACGAACGACGCATCTTCGGGCCGCGCCCCGAGGGCGACGTCACCGGCCTGCCGCTGCGATGAGCCCGGCAGCCACCATCTCGACCGACGACGCACGGCGTGCCGTGCTGCGCACGGCCGACGACCTGTTCTACGCACGAGGCATCGGCGGCGTCGTGATGAACGACATCCGCGACGCGTCGGGGGTCTCCATGCGACGGCTCTACGCGATGTACCCGTCGAAGCACGAGCTCGTCGCCGCATGGCTCACCGACCGCCACGACCGATGGATGTCGTGGTTCACGACCACCGTCGAACGGCACGCCGCTGCGGGCACCGATCCGGTGCTCGCCACGTTCGACGCGATCGCCGAGTGGGTCGCATCGCCGGGCTACCGCGGCTGCGCGTTCATCAATTCACTGGCGGAGACGAGCGAGGTCGACGACACCCACCGCACGATCATCGCCGCCCACAAGCGCGACCTCGTCGAGCACCTCGCTCGCCTCGCCGCACGGGGCCGTCCGAACCCTCCCACCTGGCTCCCCGCTGCCCTCGCCGTCGTCATCGACGGCGCGATCGTGCAGTCGACAGTGTTCGACAGCACCGACCCCATCGATGCCGCGCGATCCGCCGTCCGCCAACTCCTCGAATCGATCCCGACATGAACCTCACCGTCGGCGCCCTCTGGCGCTATCCCGTCAAGTCCCTCGCCGGCGAGCGGCTCGACACCGCCGAGATCACCACCGACGGCATCGTCGGCGACCGGATCGTGCACGTCCGGGGTCCCGAAGGCGTCCGCACCTCGCGCCGCCACCACCGACTGCTCGGGCTGCACGCCACGCTCGGCCCCGACGGCGAACCACTCGTCGACGGCCAACCGTGGCACGCATCGGAGATCCTCGATCGCGTCCGCGACGCCGCCGGGCACGACGCCGTGCTCGTGCGCCACGACGGACCCGGACGCTTCGACATCCTCCCGCTGCTCGTCGCCACCGACGGTGCGGTCGCCGCCTTCGGTCGCGACGTCCGCCGGCTCCGCCCGAACATCGTCGTCGACGGCGTGGACGGGACCGAGGAGTTCGGCTGGCCCGGCGCCGAGCTGCACATCGGCGACGTCGTGATCGCGCTCGATTCGCGACGGGGCCGGTGCCCGATGACGACCGTGGATCCCGACACCCTCGAGGTGGACCGTGGCGTCCTGAAGGACATCATCACCCGCTTCGACGGACAGCTCGCGCTCAACGCAGCCGTGCTCCGCCCCGGCGTCGTCCGCGTCGGAGACCCCGTCGAGCTCGTCCGCCCGACGAACTCACCGATGCGCTGACCAGCGCGTGCCTGGGAGCACGTGCGAACACCATCTGGCGCCCCCGGCAGGGATCGAACCTGCGACCTGCGGTTTAGGAATGCGGTCGAGTAGGTCTCAGCGAGTCTCCTTGAATCGCATCTGACCTGCTCAGCTTCAGTGTTCTCCTCGTCTGGTCTCGTTGAACATCATGCAGTAGCGCGCAGTAGATGGACAAGCGGATGGACAACTTTCGGTCGACCCGGGCCTCGCCCCACAGCTGTGAGGAGCCCGAGACCGTATGCCAGATACAAAGCAGGTCATTCGGAACGAGGGCGGACGGGACAGATGCTTGAGTCAGGCGAGACGGGTGCCCACCAGTCACCGATCGAAGGCGGGGTAGCCACCGAATCGGATGCTGGCGCCGGCGAGCACGAACAGAACGGCTGCGAGAGTGACCAGTCGGATGTGCCACGCGAGTGTGGAGAGCGTGTCGTCGGACAGCTTGGGGATGACGCGGAATCGCGCGTGGATCGCGAGCGCAACGGTGAGCGCGAGGAGTCCGAGCTTGATCTGGACGACGTGGGCGATCGGGTTGTCGTTGAACCAGTTGCCGGGCGCGCCGAGCAGGTGGTGCGCGAGCCACAGCCCGGTGAGGATCTGAACGGCGAGCGCGGGAAGGCCGATTCGTTCGAAGCTCTGTTCGAAGTCGCTGACGGGTGCCGCTTGGCGCTCGCGAAGGGCTCGAGGCAGGATCGTGGTGGCGAGGACAAGGTGACCGCCAGCCCAGATCGTCGCGCCGAGGATGTGCAGCGCGAGCGCGATGTAGTAGCCGGCCATCTCAGGCCGGTTGGGTCGCAGCAGCCGACGGGCGTCTGAACGCAGCGCGGCCGCCTTGGATGACGAGCCCGGCGAAGGCAGCGGTCCAGGCGGTGAGCGCGACGGCAAGCGTGACTTTGGGGGCCCATTCGAGCTGGTCCAGTTTGATGACGGCGCGCATCTTGAAGGTGGCGGCGCCGTACATGCCGAGGGGGAACACAAGCGCCCAGTAGGACGGGTGGTAGCGGAGCGGGACCTTGCGAACGATGTGGCGCCAGATGCCGATCGCAACCATGACCGGGAACCAGAACGTTGCAGTGGCCCAGGCGAGGGTGACGAGTCCTTCGATGAGCGGGGCGAGGCGCTCGACTCGAGGTGCGACTTTGCGGGTGGCAAGCAGGTTGGAGCCGGCGAGGACGGTGATGGCGACGGCGCCCGCGGCGATCCAGGCGGGTGGGTCGGCTTCGGTGGGTTCGAGTGGTTGGAAAGTCCAGCGGAGGAAGACCATGGTCATGACGATGAGGTAGAGGACGAGTCCAAGGCTGAACGCGGCGAGGCAGGTGAAGGCGAGGAAGTCGTTGGGATGGTGGCCGAGGAGGAGTGCGCCGAACACGGCGACGGATTCGGTGGAGACGGTGAGCAGGAACCAGGAGCCGTTGATGCCGGCGCCGAGTCCGGGTTTGTCGTGGCGGAGCACGTCGGAGATCAACGCGCTGTAGACGAGGATCACGTACAGCGGCAGCGAGCACCACCACAGGGTTTCGCCGAGGGTCCACCAGCCGTGGATGGTCGCGGAGGCGCTGGCCAGGACGTTGGTGCCGGCGACGATGGTGAGGAACCCGAAGCCTTTGGCGTGGCTGGTGAGGTCCGCGACGAGCTGCCGCGGGTGCATGACGAGGCGGGCGAGGACGAGGATCGCGAGGACGACGTATGAGCCTGCGGCGACGATGTAGAGCGTGTCGGCGAGCCAGTCGATCTTTTGTTGTTTCGCGGCGATGGCGATGATGCCGGTGGCCATAACGAGCGCGAAGTAGCCGGGGAACAGGGTGGCGATCGGGTGGACGCGTGCAGGTTGTTCAGGGGTGGTGGTGGGGTTGTTGGTCATGGTCGGAGGTAGCGCAGGAAGGCCGCTGCGGCGGCAAAGAGGGCCACCGAGACTGCGGCGGTCGCCCAGGCGAGTGATTCGGTGTCGGTTTGGAAAGCTTCGACGGCGACGGTGATCAGGAACACCTGGAACGCGACCAGGACGATGACGTAGAGCACGACGGCCGAGGAGGTGCGTCGTGCTTTGGCGGAGGTTCTCATGTGTGCCTGCCGAGTGCCCAGATGGTGCCGTCGGCGCGGACCTCGAGGTCGATGCGCCCGAGCGGTCGGGTCGGTGGGCCGGAGATGACGTTGCCGGTGCGGGCTTCGAAGTTGCCTTCGTGGCAGGGGCAGTGCCAGCGCTGCTCGGATTCCTCGTAGTAGACGACGCAGCCGAGGTGGGTGCACTTCTGGCTGAACGCGACGACCTCGGTGTCGGTCAGGCGGACGAGGATCGCCGGGTCGTCGTTCCCCGGGTAGTGGAACAGGTAGGTGCTGCCGATGTCGACGGCGGCGAGGTCGACGATCGCGCGTGGTTCGCCGGTGTTGATGCTGCGCAGTTGGGTCCAGATCGCGATGCCGACGTTGGCTGCGGCCATGGTGCCTGCGCCGAGGACGAGGTAGCGGGCGAACTCGCGGCGTGTGACTTCTTCTTCGGATTGTGCCTCGTAGGGGAAGTCCCGTTTCCATGGCGGGGCGACGGGGACCGGTTCGATGTCACCGTTCATGAGGGCGCCTCCATGTCGAGTCCGAAGGGGTCGTCGAGCCACGTGCTGGTCACGCCGGCGAGCACGTCCAAGGGACCGGCGAGCGCGTCGTCGATCACGGTGTAGACCTTGGTGCGGACCTGTTGGCGGCCGAACAGGAAGTCGCGGAACAGCGATCCGCGACGGGTGTCGCGGAACTCTTCGATGGTGCCGTACCAGAGCGCTTCGCTGGGGCACACCGACGCGCACATCGGCGTGAGTCCCTCCGAGGTGCGGTCGGTGCACATGTCGCACTTCATCATCTGGTCGAAGTCGGCGACGTACTTGGGGACCCCGAACGGGCAGGCGAGCACACAGTTGGAGCAGCCGATGCACCGCGGTTTCAGCGCCGTTTGGACGATGCCTTCCTCGGTTTGTTTGATCGCGTCCGCAGGGCACACCTGTGCGCAGGTGGGGTCTTCGCAGTGCATACACACCATCGGTGCGGTCTGGGTGCTTGTGGCGCGGTCGACGCGCTCGAGGTGGATCAGCGACTGGCCGCGATGGGTGCCGCATTCGGCGCACGCTTGAACGCATGCTTCGCAGCCAATGCAGCGGCTCTGGTCGATGACGAACACCGGATTGTCGTCGATGCCGAACTGCCCGGATCTCACGGCTGGTCCCCGTGCAGTTCCATGTCGCGGGCATCGGTCGTGGCGGTGTGTCCGCCGGCGCGTTCGACGCGTACGGCGGCAACTTTGAACTCGGGCATCTTCGACAGCGGGTCGACGGCACGGTTCGTCAACTGGTTCGCGGCCTTGTCGCCTGGCCAGTGGTAGGGGATGAACACGGTGTCGGGTCGGATCGTGTTCACCACATGCGCCGGCACGGTGATCGTGCCGCGCCGGGAGGTGACGGTGACGAGGTCGCCGTCGGCGACACCGATGCTGTCGGCCAGGTGTGGGTGCATCTCGCACAGTGGTTCGGGGTATTGGGCGACGAGCGCAGCGATGCGCCGGGTCTGGGTGCCGGACAGGTATTGCGACACGACGCGGCCGGTGGTCAGCAGCAGCGGGTAGTCGTCGTCGACGACCTCGGCGGACAACTTGTAGGGCACGCCGTGGAAGCGGGCTCTGCCGTCGGGGAAGTGGAACTGGCCGCCTTCGTGCAGGCGTGGGGTGCCGGGGTGGCCGGCTTCGGGGATCGGCCAGAACAGGCCCATCTCGTCTTCGATGCGTTGCCAGGTGGCTCCGGTGTAGTCGGCGGTGCCACCGGTGCTCGCTCGGCAGAGCTCGTCGAAGATCTCCTCGGTGTTGGAATAGGGGAAGTACTCGCTCTTGCCGAGGCGTTCGGCGATGTCGAGCAGGATCTGCCAATCCAGGCGGGCTTCGCCCGGTGGGGTGACGGCGGCGTTGATCTTAATGATCCTCCCCTCCCCACTGGTCGAGGTGCCCTCGTCCTCTTCGTGCAAGGAGCCGGGCAGCACGATGTCGGCGTGATGGGCGGACTCGGAGAGGAAGAAGTCGATCACGGCGTAGAACTCGAGCTTGTCGAGCGCCTCGCGGGTGAAGTTCGAGTCCGGTGCCGACACGAGCGGGTTGAAGCAGATCGACAACAGGCCCTTGATGGTGCCGTCGTGGATCGCTTCGATCAGCTCCTCCGCCGGCAGGCCCTTGCCGGGGATGTCGGCTTCGTCGCAGTTCCACACCTTGGCCACCGCGGCACGGTGCTCCGGGTTGGTGATGTCACGGTTGCCGGGTAGCTGGTCACACTTGTGGCCGTGCTCGCGACCACCTTGGCCGTTGCCCTGACCGGTGATCGTCGACACCCCGCAACCGGGTTTGCCGAACTTGCCGGTGGCGAGCCCGAGATTGATCGCCGCGAGGACGTTGTCGACCCCTTTGGTGTGCTGCTCGATCCCGCGGGCGTGCAGCATCATCCCGGTCGCGGAGGTGCCCCACAACTCGGCGGCCTCCTCGATGCGCGCCGCAGGGACCCCAGTGATGCCGGCAGCCCAGGCCGGTGTCATGTCGGCGACGGCTGCTGCGGCGTCGTCGAAGTTGACGGTGTGGTTGTCGATGAAGTCGTGGTCGAGCCAGTCGCGTTCGATCAACACATGGAGCACTGCGCCGAACAGCGCCGAATCGGTGCCCGGCCGTACGGGCAGGAACAGGTCAGCGGTGCGGGCCAGTGGGACGACTCGGGGGTCTTGGACGATCAGCTTGGCGCCGCGGTCGCGGGCCCGCCAGATGTAGCTGGTGGTGATCGGGAATGTTTCGGCGACGTTCGATCCGGCGATCCACACCACATCGGCGAGTGGGATGTCGCTCCACGGGTTCGGTGCCCGGTCGACGCCGAGTGCCTTCTTGTTGCCGGTGCCGGCGGAGACCATGCAGAAGCGGCCGTTGTAGTCCAAGTTCGCGGTGTGCAACGCGAGGCGGGCGAACTTGCCGACGAGGTAGCTCTTCTCGTTCGTCAGCGACACCCCGGACAACATCGCGAACGCGTCGTCGCCATGCTCCGCCTGGATGCGGTGGATCTCGGACACCACCTTGTCGAGCGCTTGATCCCAGGTGATCTGACGGAACCCGCCGGGGGCAGTGGCGTCGCGCTCCATCGGGTGCAGCAACCGGTCAGGGTGGCCACCCTGCAGGTACCGCTTGACGCCCTTCGGGCAGAGCTTGCCTTCGTTGAACGGGAACTCGTACCACGGCTCGAAACCGACGACCGTGTTGTCGTGGACCTTGAGCTTGATGCCGCATTGCTGACCGCAGAAGCAGCAGTGCGTGTTGACGACCTTGTCGACGGTGAGACCCGCGTTCCATCCGCCTGGTGGGGCTTCGTTGAGGTGTGGCCCGTAGCGGGCGATCAGTTCATCATCGGTGATCGGTGGTCGTGCCATCAGCCGAACCCTCCTACCCGCGCCGATTGGGCAAGGGTGACATGTGCGCGCCGGCAACGAGGGCAGGTGTCCTGGTAGTTGCCGCCACCCTCGATCGAGTAGTCGAACCCGACCTGTGGGAGCACCTCTTTGAGATCGGCGATCTGCTGGGCGCTGGCGAAGGGTTCGCCGCAACGCCGGCACACCGCCGGGGCGCCTTGGTCGTTGGCGCGCTTGTAGTAGGCGACGCCGAGGTTGCCGGGGCGTTGGAAGATGTGGAACAGCTTGCCGAACGGCAGGTACATCAACCCGAGGATCACGGTCAGCGCGTGGATCGTGTTCAGCGCCGAGTAGAAGCGGCCTTCGAGCCACATGCTCGACACGGTCAGGAACAGACCTGAGACCGAGACCGCGAACAGTCCGGCAAGGGCGAGGAAGTCGCCGGAGCGTTCGACGGCCATCGCGCCCGGGTCGCGCAGACGGCGGCGCAGGAAGATGAACACGCCGGCGAGCACCAGCACCGCGGCGACGTCGAGGGCGTGGAACATGAACCAGCCGACGATGCTCTCCGCATCGAACTTCATCGTGCCCACGCGGGAGATGTACACCTGGTAGTGGTCGGCGCGTTGGCCGACGCTTTCGAAGTGCAACAAGCCGAGCGTCAGCGGGATGGTCACCAGCCCGGCGAGGATGCAACCCCAGAACACGAGTTGGTGGGCCAGCCAGCGTGCCCGCGACCGCTTGCGGATGAAGCCTTGTGTCAGCAGGTGGGTCGCGACGAGCGATGGCAACGCAACGACGTTGCGGGCCTTGCGTTGGCGGAACGCATCCCAGCCTCGCCGGTTGAGCATCGCCGTCGGCGGGCGTCGCAACCAGACCGCGTAGCGGTAGGCGACGCCGAACACGGCGAACACGACTCCGAACAGGTAGCCGACGAGCGCGGCATCGAACCAGACGAGGCGGTCGCTGCCGATGAACGTCAACGCGATCACGACCGCGACACCGACAAGACCCCACGCGAGTCCGCGACGATCGAGATGGTTCGCTGAGCGGCTCATAGCGACACCCTATGTCCGAGCTCAGCTGTGATATCGCAAGCGTCGTCAGGCATTCCCGCCGCGCCGCCACATCGGTTCGACAGGGTCGGCGCCATCGGCCGACACACCCGCCAGCAGCCGTTCCATCGCTGCCGCCATCTTGCGTCCGCGGCCCTTGGCGATCTCAGCGTGGGGCCCCTGGAACGAGATGTCGATGGTGTCACAGAACAGCTCGACCCACCGTTCGTAATGCGCGTGCGACAGCGGAGTCCGCGCATGGACAGGTTCATGCGCTCGCAGCGGTTGCCCGTCATAGCCGGACTGACCCAGCAGCTGCCAGGCCCAGAAGTCAATCAGGGTGGCGACGTGCGCGTTCCAGTTCACGTGCGCGGCCTCGAACACAGGGCCGAGCATGTCGTCCATCGCCGCGTCGCGGTAGAAGTTCCGCACCAACACTTCGATGTCGTGCCGGTCGACGATGTCACCGCGGGCGTCGTCGAGCAGATGAGCCCAGCACGGCGGGTCTCCCCCCTCGGACAGCGGCAACGGGTTCACGCCGGCGATCATGCGCGAGCCATCGCTGCCCGTTCGGCTTCCAATTGCACCACCATCGGGAACAGTACGTTGTTCTCCTTGTGGATGTGCAGATGGGTGTCGGCCTCCAACTCGGCCATCGCCGCGAAGCACGCCACGTACGAGGCGCAGCCATCCGCCGGTGGTGTGTAGCCGTCGGTCAGGCGACGGAGCTTGGCGAGGAGGTCGCCGACAGCATCGTGCTCGCTCAACATCACCGAGATCGGGTTCCTGAGCGAGCCGCAGTGGAACGACGGCATACCGGTCGAGGTTGCCAGTTCGCGGATCATCGGGAACAACATCCGCTCCTCTTTCAGCATGTGCGGCTCGAGATCCGCGCGCACCTGCCCGAAGCACGACGCAACCTCCACCAGCTCCGGATGACGGGCACCGTGAACCGACACGATCTTGTCGACCAACGCTGTCACCCTCGGCATCTCATCCCACAGGTACCGGTGATGGGTGGCCTCGAGGTGATCGACAAGGACATCCGCCGACATCGTCGTCCACTCCGCCGACCCTGGCGTCGCCGCAACTTCGGCAAGCTCGGCGACCGTCGCGTCAGCGTCTACACCGATCAGCGCACACGCTTCACCGAGCGTGCGGGCACCGCCGCAGCAGTAGTCCAGACCTCGACGCTCGAACTCGCGCGTCAACTGCGGAAACGCGTCCACTGCCTCGGCCAACGTCATCGACACATCGATCTTCACCATCTGCTGCTCCTCCTCGACTGACACCACGAACGATCCACTCACCACAGCACCCCGGCAGCCGTCACCGCGACCAGAGCAAGCCCCATGGCCATCTGTCGCAGACCAACCTGCTTCGCCGCGATCGGCGCACGCCGCACCCACACGGACTGCATGACCGCCAATACCACGACCCCGATAAGACCGGCCAACAGGCGACGATCCGCAACGACCGCCATCGCTGCAACCGCGACACTCGTCGCCTGCGCAACGTCGCTGTGCCAGACCGGTCCCTGACCCCGGCGCAGCCGCATGATCTGGACACGGACGAACGGGATCGCCCCGACCGCGCGAGCGGCCAACACCAACCAGACACCGACGGCGAGCCTGCCGCTGCGATCCGCAGCCAGCACGATCGACGCTGCGACCGCGGCGATAGCGACGGCGCCACAGAGTTCGGGCAGCAGCCGGCGCCCGCGGCTGCGAATGTCGAACGACAACTCGACCGCCACGAGCGGGCCGGCAACGACGAGCGGGGCCAGCCAAGACCAACCCGCCAGCGCCACCGCCGACGCGACAGCAGATCCGAGCACCAACAGTTCGACGATCGCGATCCGAAGCGCCAGCCCAGAACGATCGAGCCAACGCCCGCGCCGGACGTCGACCGCCACCAACTTGGCCGGCGTGCGCAGCAAGAACGCGCTGAACGCGGCGATCCCCAACGCCACGCCGGCACCCGACCAGGCGACGAGCAGACCGAGGAGCACCGGTTCCAGCGTCAAGCCCCAGCCGCCGTGTTCGCTCGGCATCGCCACTGCACGCCAACCCGCGCGCTCTTTCACGACGTGGTCCGTCTGCGTTGCCGTCATCACGCGACCGCCGATTCGACGCCCGACATCAGTGTCGACTGCAGCACCCCGACCAGTTCGTTGCGAGCCGCAGCCCAGGCCACGTGCAACACGCACGGATCGGCGGACTGGCACGGGCGATCGGCCACTACACAGAGCCCGATGTCGGTTGCCCCGTCCACTGCCTCGATCACCTGCAGCACGTTGACGTCGCTGAGCGGAACCCGGCAGAGGTACCCGCCCGTCGGCCCGGGATCGGACTGCACCCAACCTGCCCGCACCAACGGCCCCAGCACCTGCGGCACGAACGACACCGTGGTCCCCAACTCTTCCGCCAACACCGACGCCTTCACACGCCCGGGTGATCTCCCCAGCAGCGCCAACGCCCGAATCGCCAACTCGGCCCGACGCGTGATCTCCAGTCGCACACTGTGAGACTCATGGTTTCAGCGCTCATCGCATAGGGCCAAAGGACCTTTTCATCGAGTGAGGTCCTCAGTACGCATGGATGGGCCCGTCAGCGACGGTCGGCGGGGCGCCAGACCCCATGGCCGAGGAACCGCTGCGCCATGGCCCACGCCATCCCTGTTGCCCGCTTGTTCGCCGTGGTGGCCTTCGGGCCGGTCCAGCCGCCCTCGACCGTGTCATGGAAGATGTGCAGCCAGCGGTCGAACAGGTCGGGTGTGAACGGCGCACGATCATGCAGGTGGCGGTGGCTTTCGATCACGTCGATCTCGTAACCGGGGGCGTAGAGCAGGACATGGCACCAGTAGTCGGCAACCGTTCTGATGTGGGCCTGCCAATCGATGAAGCCTGGGCCGAGGTTGAAGTACGGCGCCAACAGATCGTCCTGGCCGACGTCGACGTACTGACGCGTGACCATTTCCACGATCTCTTCTTCGGTGTCGAGGTCCCGTCCCCGATGCGTCCACGGCCCGGAACGGTTCAGGCTGTCCACCGTCACGAGACCTGGCACCATCGCCGCGTCGGGTTCACGGAAGAACTGCACATAGAACCGGGCATCCGTCGATGGCTCGACCTGAAGCTCGATCCCGGGCGCGATCACCGCGCTGTCGCCGGCCTCGAGGCGTTCATCACGAGGTGCATCACCCTCGAGGTCGATGTAACGGACGGCGCCAGCCTGAACACGAAGCTCGGCCCACACCGTCGTGCGATGCGAACTGGCCAGCGCGTCGGGCACCGTCGCGAAGTCGAACAGCGGTGTTCGGCGCGCCTCGACGAGTTGCGCAGGAAGTCTCGGCTCATCCATCGGGTTGCCCCCTTGTGTTGGTGCCTCGACGACGGTACCCGCGGGGGACCGGCGAACGGCCCGGTGTGGGAAGCTGCTGCGATGAAGATGACCACGCTCGCCGACGCACCCGCCTACGACAGCGAGCAATTCGTCGCCGCGCCGCTCCTCGATGGCAGCCAGTCGAACGTGCGCATCATCCGGCTCAGCCCGGGCCAGACCCTCCCGCCCCACACCCACTCAACGTCAGATCTCATGATCTACATCGTCGAAGGCACCGGCACCCTGACCATGGACGGCAACACAGTGAACTTCGATGCCGGTTCGCTGGCCTACTTCCACGGCGACGAGGAACTTCGACTTTCCAACACCGGCACGACCGGCCTCACCGCACTCGCGTTCCTGGCCCCACCGTTTCCCCCGAAGCCCACCTGAGACCCGGCATGCGGCCCAACGACGGGTCAGTACCGCGCCTCAGACCTGCGGGTAGACGGAGCACATTGCCGTGATGCCTCAATGCGCACATCGACCCGCTCCGCTCGGTCGGCGGGGTCACTCGGTCGACAGTTCGATCAGCGAAGGCTCGGCTGCAATCGAACGATGAAGCCAACGCCGCCGGGTCGGTAACATCGCGGCCGGGCGAATAGCGGCCGTCCTTGCGACGAAGAGGCCGAGGACCTCGTCGTGCGACGCGCAGTCGAACGCCGGCGCAGCGACTGGGACGCCGGCGTGTCCGCGGTTCGAAACGTTCCCCTTCCGGCACACACTGAGTTTCGCTCGGTCTGCAGCGAGATTTGGGGCGTTCCGGACCGCGATCGCACCGGGTGGCGTGGGTCGGTCCGCTCGCGGCGAGCTGACGGGGTGCGGGCAGGCGGATGCCGGGACACCCACACGAAACTGGCGAGATTCAGTGCCTGAAGACGGGGTATCCGCCAAAGCGGATGCTGGCGCCGGCCAGGACGAACAGGACCGCGGCGAGGCTGACGATGCGGATGTGCCACGCAAGGGTCGGCAGGGTCGCGTCCGAGAGCTTCGGAATGACTCGGAACCTGGCGTGCACGGCGAGTCCGACCGTGACCGCCAGGAGGCCGAGCTTGAGCTGGACCACCCGTGCGACCGAGTTACCCTCGAACCAGTGGTCGGGTGAACCGAGGAGGTGCTCGGCGAGCCACAGACCAGTGACGATCTGCACCCCGAGAGCCGGGAGGCCGATCCGCTCGAATCGCTGCTCGAACTGGCTGACGATTGCCGCACGCTGTTGCCGGAGGGCGTCGGGGAGGATCGTCAACGCGAGCACCAGGTGGCCACCGGCCCAGATGGTGGCACCGAGGATGTGCAGGCTCAGGAAGGTGTAGTAGCTCGCCATCTCAGGTTTGCCTCCTCATCGATTGGCCGAGGCGAGTCCAGGTGGACCGATCGGCGTGCGCAGTCGTCAGACACGATCGCTGCTCTTCGTCCCGGCGAGCAGTCCTCCGGCGCGGATCACGATGTCGGCGAGCCAGACCGCCAGCACGGCGGCGAGGACCGGGCCGCCACCGGCAAGGGCCGCGACGGCCGCGATGTTGCCGGCAGTGAGTGAGACCCAGGAGCGGGTGATGGCGAAGCCGGCGGTAAGGCGTTGGTGTCCGCCACCGCGCAGCACGGGGCCGAGGTAGGCGAGCGACGCGACGAGGATCTGCACGAAGCCGCCGATCACAAGGGTTTGCAGGATCGCATGATCGTCGGTCCTCCGCAGGCTGGCGAGCGCCAATGCCACGGTCATCGCCACCCACCATGCGATTCCAGACATCAACTGCAGCAGCCGCGGTCCAGCCCACCGAAGGCGCCCCTTCGAATACACCGGCAGCATTGCGGCGACAACGAGCAGGCCCATCGCATACGTGATGAGTCCGCCCGCGGCGACGCCCGATCGATCGAGGATCTGCCCCGACGCAGCGACTGCGGTGGCGGCGGCGAGAACGAAGAACGTGATGCGCATCGTCGTGGGCGTGGCGCGTGACGACATCTTGCTGCGCACTTGCGTCGCGGCGAAGTAGGGCAGGGTTGCAGCGATGACGAGGCCGACGAGACCGAACACGTTGAGCACCAGGTGCGCCCCGCGAATCTCGACGTTGCGGCTGCCGCCGCGACCGACGCCGAGCACGATCCCGAGCGACATCCCGACAGCACCGGCGACGACAGCGGCCACGTAAGCCTCGATCGCCGGAGCGAAGCGGTCGGTCACCGCCTGACGCAAGATCCGGATCACGATGAAGCCCAACGCAACCATCGCGACGACCACCGTGGCTCCCCCAGCGGCGAACAAGAATTTGCGGTCGGTCTCATGGCCGACGACGAGCACGACCGCACCGATCGCGAGCGCCCATCGCTGCCCACCGGCCACCGCCGGTCGTGGGGCAGGGGCAGACGACCAGGTGACGGCGAGCATCTGGGTGGCGGCGGAGATCGCGCTCAGCAGCCCACCGACGACGAAGAGGTGCAGCGGCATCCACCAGCCGGCGCGCGCGACCATGCTGAGGACCGCCGCCACCGCGAACCCGGCCGCGACAATGAGCCCACGTCGGGTCTGGGCGTGCACCTCAGCGACGCGCCCGGGCGCACCGCGACCGGCGGCTGAGCCGACGTGGGTGTCCGTCGGTTCGGTAGGGAGCGGCACGGATCGGGTCATCGCAGCGCTCGTCAGGTCGATGCGGCTGGATCGAGCGACACGGCGTGACCGAGTAGTTGGTGGCTGTGGACTCGGGCGACGTTGTCGGCGAGGTCGCGGGCGCGTTGCGCGTTGGGTCCGGTCCAGCCGAGCTCGATCGTCTCGTGGAACAGGGTCAGCCATCGCTCGAAGTGCGCTGCGGTGAACTCGCGCTGCGCATGGACGAGCATGTGGGCACGGAACGGGTTGCCCTGATAGCCCGGTTGACCGAGCAGCGCCCGGCACCAGAACGCGGCCAGCTTGGGCAGGTGCTCGTTCCAGTCGACCCGTGCGACCTCGTTGAACATCGGGCCGAGGAGGTCGTCCTGGGTGACGTCGGCATAGAACCGGCGGACCATCTCGGCGATCTCGTCGTCGCTGTCCAGATCACCGGTCGGATCCGGTCGCGGACTGTCTCGCATCAACTACTCCAGACATCGCCTTTGGAATATTTCTAGTATACACTGTGATAAAGTCAGGTGCGAGCAGGGAGAGCAATCAATGTCCGATGTCATCGAAGCACTTGTCGAGCGGGAGTACGCGTTCGGGTTCCACAGCGATCTCGACACCGACCTGGCCCCGAAGGGTCTCGACGAGGACGTGGTGCGGCTGATCTCCGCGAAGAAGGGCGAGCCGGAGTGGCTGCTGGAGTGGCGGCTCGCCGCGTTCTGTCACTTCCTCACGCTCGAGGAACCGACTTGGTCCAACGTTCATCATCCGCCGATCGACTATCAGGACATGCACTACTGGGCTGCCCCCAAGCCCAAGCCGCAGCTCGCCAGCCTGGACGAGCTCGATCCCGAGATCCGCGCCACGTTCGACAAGCTCGGTATCTCCCTGGCCGAGCAGGAGCGTCTCTCCGGGGTTGCGGTCGATGCGATTCTCGATTCGGTCTCGGTGGCCACCACGTTCAAGGCCAAGCTGGCCGAGGCGGGCGTGATCTTCTGCTCGTTTTCCGAGGCGGTGCGCGAGCATCCCGATCTGGTCCGCAAGTACCTGGGTTCGGTCGTCGGATACCGGGACAACTTCTTCGCGGCGCTCAACTCGGCGGTGTTCTCCGATGGCTCGTTCTGCTTCATCCCCGCGGGAGTGCGCTGCCCGATGGAGCTGTCGACGTACTTCCGGATCAATGCCGCCCAGACCGGCCAGTTCGAGCGAACCTTGATCGTCGCCGAAGAAGGGGCGAGTGTCAGCTACCTCGAAGGTTGCACGGCGCCGATGCGTGACGAGAATCAACTGCACGCCGCCGTCGTCGAGTTGATCGCTCTCGACGACGCGTCGATCAAGTACTCCACCGTGCAGAACTGGTATCCGGGTGATGCTGATGGCAAGGGCGGCATCTACAACTTCGTCACCAAGCGCGGCCGCTGTGCCGGTGCTCGTTCGAAGATCTCATGGACCCAGGTCGAGACCGGTTCGGCGATCACCTGGAAGTACCCGAGTGTGATCCTGCAGGGCGACGACTCGGTTGGCGAGTTCTACTCGGTGGCGGTCACGACCAACCATCAGCAGGCCGACACCGGCACCAAGATGATCCACATCGGTCGCAACACGCGCAGCACGATCCTGTCCAAGGGGATCTCGGCCGGCCACGCGCAGAACACCTACCGGGGTCTGGTCAAGATCCTGCGTTCGGCGACGGGCGCGCGCAACCACACCCGTTGTGACTCGCTGCTGATCGGGCCGGAGTGTGGAGCACACACCTTTCCCTACGTCGAGGTCAAGAACGACACCGCCCAGGTCGAGCACGAGGCGTCGACCTCGAAGATCGGCGAAGACCAGCTGTTCTACTGCCGCCAACGCGGCCTCACCGAGGAGGATGCCACATCCATGATCGTCAACGGCTTCTGTCGCGAAGTGTTCGACGAGCTCCCGATGGAGTACGCGGTCGAGGCCCAGGCACTGATGCGCGTCAGCCTCGAAGGGGCGGTGGGGTGATGCTGCACATCGCCAACCTCCGCGCCTCGATCGCAGGCAAGACGATCCTGAACGGGCTCGATCTCGACATCGCCGCCGGCGAGGTCCACGCCATCATGGGTCCGAACGGCGCCGGCAAGAGCACCCTGGCAAACGTGCTCGCCGGACGCGATGGCTACGTCGTCAGCGGTGAGGCAACCTTCGAAGGCGTCGACCTGCTGGCGCTCGCGCCGGAGGACCGTGCTGCAGTCGGAGTGTTCCTTGCCTTCCAGCACCCCGTCGAGATCCCCGGCGTCGGCAACATGTACTTCTTGCGCAGCGCAGTCAACGTGGTGCGCGCGAAGCGTGGGTTGCCGGAGATCGGCGCCATGGACTTTCTCGGTGTGGCCAAGGAGCACATGGCGCGACTCGAGATGGATCCTGCCTTCCTCAGTCGCTCGGTGAACGCCGGTTTCTCCGGTGGCGAGAAGAAGCGCAACGAGATCCTGCAGATGTCGATGCTCGAACCCCGCCTGGCGATCCTGGACGAGACCGATTCAGGACTCGATATCGATGCCCTCCGGATCGTCGCCCAGGGCATCGAGCGGCTACGCAGTCCCGATCGATCGATGCTGATCATCACCCACCACCCGCGCCTACTCGACGACGTTCGACCCGACTACGTCCACGTGCTCAGCGGCGGACGGATCGTGCGGTCCGGCGACCATCACCTCGCTGCCGAGCTCGAAGCCAACGGGTACACCTCCACCCTTGCGGCGGTGCCCGCATGAAAGCGGCGGACGGTTCGGTGATGGACTACCCGTCCACCAAGGAAGAGGCCTGGCGGTACACGCCGGTCGACGAGATCGTCTCCCGGCTGGCAGCGGCAGCGACGATGCCTGCGACCGGCACATCGGTGTCACGCCAGGTCGTCGACGCGCTCGCCGGCGACCACGGCGGACCACGCCTCGTGTTCGTGAACGGCGTCTACGACGCCGACCTCTCCGACCACGACAACGTCCCTGCCGGCCTGTGGTGCGGGCTCGCCGATCTGTCGCACGGCCGGGCCGCCGCGAATGTTGCGCTGGCCGGCATCGATTGGGCGGTCGATGGGTTCCTCGCCCGCAACCACGCCGACGGCCACGACAGTGCCGTGGTCGTCGTCGACCCCGGCGTGCGGATCGACGTGCCGGTTCACGTCGTCCACGTCTCCGCACCCGACAACACGGGTGAACGTGCTGACTCCGCCACCATCTCGCACCCGCGCACGATCATCGACGTGGGCTCTGGCAGCCGCATCGCTCTCATCCAGACGTACTGCGGGCTCGACGGCCGCGCGGTGACCAACGCCTCCACGACCATCCGCGTCGGCCGCCATGCCGAGGTCGACCATTGCCGGGTCCAGACCGAGTCGACGGCGGCGACACACATCGGCCACACCCGAATCGAGCAGGAAGAGGGCTCTCGACTGCGAATGATTTCGGTGACGATCGGCGGTGACATCGCCCGCAACGCGATCGATGTCCACCTGCACGGACCCGACGCCCAGACCGAACTCGTCGGCGTCAACGTGACCACGGGCCGTCAGCGTCACGACACCGTGGTCACCGTCGATCACGCGGCGTCGCGATGCGCGAGCACCCAGCGCTTCACCGGCGTCATCGACGACCACGGTCGCGGCTCGTTCAGCGGCGAGATCATCGTGCGACCGGGCACCGTCGCCACCGACGCCCATCAATCCAACCGGAACCTGGTCCTCAGCCCGAACGCAGAAGCCGACACCCGACCATGGCTGCAGATCCTGGCCGACGACGTGCGCTGCACCCACGGAGCCACCGTCGGCCGCCTCGACGACGATGCACTCTTCTACCTGCGCAGCAGGGGCATCCCCCTCGACGAGGCACGGACGATGCTCATCGGCGCGTTCATCCGCGACGTCACCGACGCGATCCCGCATCCGTCACTCCGCACCCATGTCGCGGCGATCATCGCCGCGAGCAACGGCATGGTTGCGACCGATCCCGAGCGGATGCGATGAGCCCCTGGTCCCCGATCGAACTCACCCGCGACTGCACGGCCACCACCGTGCCTCGCGGTGAGCAGGTCGCCCTCACTGCAGGCGGACTCGTCGAGATCGTCCAACGACTCGGCGGCAGCATCACGGTGCGCACCGAGATGGGTTCGCTCCTCCGTCTCGATGGTGCCGACGCCGACGTGCTCGGCCTCGAAGTGGTCAACGATGTCAGTGCGGGCACGGCAACAGGGGGGTTCGAGCTCACTCGCGTCACCGACGCGCTGCAGGGCATCTACGACCCCGAGATCCCGGTCAGCATCGTCGAGCTCGGTCTCATCTACCGCTGCGAGGAGGTTCCATGCCCGGACGGAACCAGGCGAATCGAGATCGACATGTCCATGACCGCTCCCGGCTGCGGCATGGGCGACGTTCTGCGCGCCGACGCCCTCCGCGCTGTCCAGGCTGTCCCGGGCGTCGACGAGGTCGACGTCACCCTCGTCTGGGATCCACCATGGACGATCCAACGCATGAGCGAAGCGGCCCGCCTCCAACTCGGGATGCTCTGATCCACATGAGCCCTCGGATCTGGATCCGCCGGGCCTACGAGCCGCCGTCGCTCGTGGACGGCCACCGCGTACTCGTCGATCGTCTCTGGCCACGCGGGATCAGCAAGACCGAGCTGCGCATCGACACATGGGCGCGCGATGTGGCGCCGAGCGATGAGCTGCGGAGATGGTTCGGTCACGACGCGACGCGATGGAACGAGTTCCGCACCCGCTACCGGCGCGAGCTCGAAGCCCACACCGGCGCGGCAGCCGTCGAGTTCGCCGCCCTCGTCGACCGCGTCGCGGCCGGACGCGTCACGCTCGTGTTCGGTGCCCGCGACAGGCGGCACAGCAACGCGGTCGTGTTGCGAGAGGTACTCGAGGAGCGCACCAGCTCACCGACGAAGGCCTCCACCTCGAGGGCGTCCGGCGAGTGACCCCCTCTCAACAGTCTCGACACGTGCCGACCACCAACGACCGCAACGCATCACAGCCGTGGCGACCCAGCATTCCCTTGTTGGCCGCCGGCAGTGTGGCGATCATCGCCGGTGGCTTGGCCGCGGCCGTGACAGGCCCCACCGAGTGGGACCATGGTTCATGGGTGGCAGCATTCCTCGTTCTCGTGACAGGTGTCGCCCAGATCGGCCTCGGCACTGGCCAGGCACAACTCGCCCCCGTCACTCCGGGCATCGGCTTCGCCGCTGTGGAATGTGCGTTGTGGAACGCGGGCTGCCTGGCCGTGATCGTCGGAACACTGCTCTCGGCTCCGATCGCCGTGTCCATCGGTAGCGCACTGTTGGTAGCCGCTCTCGGGATGTCCACGTTCGCCGTTCGGGGAACCGGTGGACGAAGGTTACTCCTCGTGCTGTACCGGGCGTTGCTGATCGTGCTCCTCGTGAGCATCCCGATCGGCACCACACTCGCGTGGACGCGACACTGATCTCACATCATCCCCGCGCAGCCTCGACGCGCGTCGACGGACCGGCGCTGCGCGGCCGTCACTGCGCTTCGCCGAGCTCCTCCCACCACTGACACCACCACTGCGCTCCAACGAGGATGCGGAGCTTCGGGTGCCAGCAGTACGAGAGGTCGGCCGTGTTCTCCAGGTAGTAGACGCAGTTCTCGCATTTCTCAGCGCCCGAAGGCTTTCCCTTCAGCACGGCATTCTGTGCGAGGTAGCGCAGCTCGAGCGAGAGCTTCTCGTCGATCTCTTTGGGCTCGGGGTCGGGGATGACGTAGTCGGTCATCGCTGGACCGCGCCAACGCTTGCCGCGGGGCGCTCCACGAGCAGGGCCCGGGCTGCAGGGAACAGCACGTTGTTCTCCTTGTGCACATGGAGATGCGTATCAGCCTCGAGGTCGGCCAGGGCCCGATAGCACGCCGCGTATGAGGCGCATCCATCCGCAGGTGTGACGAAGCCACCGGTCACGCGTCGCAGCTCCTCGAGGAGTGCACCGACCGTCTCGTGCTCGCTCGCGAGCACCTCGATCTGCTCCGCCAGCTGTTCGATGTCGGGTGAGGACTGATCCGCCGGCGCAGACAGGTGCCGGATCATCGGGAACAGCACCTGTTCCTCCCGGATCAGATGCGGTTCGAAATCGGCGCGCAGCTCGGCGAAGAGCCGTTGGACCTCCGCGAGCTCATGGTGCCGATCGCCGTGCACGTTGACGATCTTGTCGACCAGTGCGCTGATGCGCGAGAGCTCGGACCACAGGTAGCGGTGGTGGACGGATTCGATGTGATCGACCAGATCAGCCGGCCCGAGCGACGCCCATGCTGCGGCCGGTTCATCGACGCGGACGGCCGACAGTTCGTCGGCGACGGCCTGTGGGTCCGCGCCGATCTCGACGGCTGCAGCGGCGAGGGTCCGGGCTCCGTGGCAGCAGTAGTCCAGACCGCGCCGTTCCAGGTCGGTGGCCAGTGATGGGTGGAGGGTGACGATCTCGCCGAGTGTCATCGATGGGTTGATGGTGTTCATGTCGGACCTCGCAGGTGGCGTGTCGCAAGCCGCCTTGTGGGCGACTCGCTGGTGGATGCATGGCGCCGAGAGGGCGACCGGTTCGAGGGGCACCATCCGGATCTCGTTGGAGAACATCTCGATGCCGTGCAGATGGTCGCGGATGGTCGCGGTGATCACGTCGAGCGCGGCGTCGTCGTGGTCGATCTCGATGCACGATTCACCGATCGATCCGTGGACCGCGCTGACCCCGTCGATACGGCCGAGGCCATCGAGCGCCTCGTTGAAGCAGATCGAGCAGTTGGCCCCGGCAATTCGCAGTGTTGTCTGCATGGTCGCCTTCTTTCAGGAATCGAGCCGCCCGGCTGGGCGGATCGGTCGATGTCGCGTCAGCGAGCTGGCGGGGCGGGCTTCCACCCGGTCCGTGCCGCGCGACCAGGTACGTGCTTCGTACCTGGTCGAGATCGATCGCGTGCTTCGCGTCCACACCTACAAGCTACTCCATGCCCCGGTTTATTTCTACCAATCACTGTATATAATCGTCGGCGAGTGAACTGCCGGGAGGCGTCGAATGAAGGTGTGGATCGATCAGGACCTCTGCACCGGGGACGGCCTGTGCGCGGAGATCGCCCCAGACGTGTTCTTCGGTCAGGATGACGGGCTCTTCTACGTCCAAGAATCAGCAGCGAACTTCGGCACCGAAACGCTCTTCGACGGCACGTCGAACCCTGCCGGGTCCGATGGCATGGCACGGATTCCGGACAACGGCATGGACCGCGTGATCGAGGCCGCCGAGGAATGCCCCGGCGAATGCATCTTCATCGAAGTCGAATGAGCTCCTCGTTGGTCCACGGCGGGCTCAACGCTCGACGTGACAACGCAGGCGGCATTGCCCTCGACGCGGGTCCCTTGGGATGAGTTCGTCGATCACGAGACCGACGAGTGAGTCGGCAGCACCGAACGCGATACCGAGATGCAGCCCGCAGACCGTGTCGGGATCGACGAGCGCCGTTGTCTCGAACGGACATGCACCCAACGTGATGTCGACCTGATCGCCGCGTTGTTCGGCGACGGGCTGGAAACCGTGCTGGGCCATCTGCTCGACCAACCGTGCGACCGGATCGGCAACATCACTCGATCCGAGTCGACCGCGTCGACCGGCACGACGACCGACTTCGACCGCCGACTCCCCGGTGCGGATGATCTCGGTCAACATCAGGCTCAGTCGCTCGTACGGCCCGGCCACCCCCCACCGACTGTCGGCCGAGGCGTCGACCGTGTAGCGCAGTCGGGGGCGACCCCGTCCGACCGAGGGCGCGGTCGACTCGACGACGAGGCCGGCCTCGACGAGCTTGGCGAGATGCTGCCGGATGGCATTGTGGTGAAGACCGAGATGCTCGGTGAGCTCGGCAACCTCGACGGGCCGCGCCGCGTCGGCGATGTACCGGAAGAGTTCGTGACGAGTTGGATCGCCGAGCGCGCGAGCCTGGATCTGCAGCGTGCTCATCGAGCGCCGACCGTGCTCGCCACGGCCAGGATCAACAGCAGGAGCACGACTCCAGCCATCAGTAGATTCGCCTTCAGTGCCGGATGAGCCGGTTGCTCCCGACCCCGATCAACTTGGTTCTGCTTCACCGTCTTCGACCCCACGGTCTGGTTGGACATCTGCTCTCCCACTCGGCGCCGCTGGACCGATGCCGAACTCTGACAGTAGTTGTTCGGCTCGAACGACTCAGCTCGTAGTTTATCTAGTAGGTTGTGGAATTATAGACGAGAGCGAAAGTCGAGATGCGGACCATGTGTGATTACTGCGGCTGCCGGCGATCGGGCCCCACGGCGGAACTGGCTTCCGAGCACGTACGCCTCCTTGAGCTCGGCGAGATGCTTCACGATGCGCTGCACGACGGTGCGGACGCGACCACTGTCTTTGCCGAGTTTGTCCGGCTGCTGCAGATGCATGCCGCCAAGGAGGAGATCGGGCTGTTCGAGCAGGCGCGGTTACTGGAGCCGCTGGCCGATCAGATCGAGGTGCTGTGCCGAGAGCACGCCGACCTGCACCGCGGGCTCGCCGGCGGTCTCACCGGCGAGGATGTTCCGGACGCGCTTCGCCTGTTGGTCACCCACATCGATGATGAGGAGTACGACCTGTTTCCGCACATCTTCCACGCCCTTGACCCCGAGCAGTGGGAGGAGATCGACCTGGCCCACCGGGCGATCGAGGCCGTCTGGGATGACGGTGAGAAGACCTCTCCGGCAACGGCGACCGCCAGTGCCGGAACGGGTTCGGTGACGTCGTGAACCGGTACCGTTTCGTCGATCAGCGTCCCGACCCTGACCCCGGTCGTTCGCGGGAGTGGCTCGACTCGCTCGATGATTTGACTGCTGCTCGCGGGACGGGCGAGTCGCGTGACGTGTTGTTCCGTGTGTTGGGTCGGGCCGACGATCTCGGGATCGGTCTCTCGCAGGTCGGGGTGACGGACTACGTCAACACGATTCCGGCGGCCGACGAGCCGTCCATGCCGGGTGACGAGGAGATGGAGCATCGGATCCGCCGGCTGATCCGGTGGAACGCAGCGGTGATGGTGAGTCGGGCCAATCATCGCTTCGACGGCATCGGCGGCCATCTCGCCACCTACGCATCGGCTGCGACCCTCTACGAGGTGGGCTTCAACCACTTCTTCCACGGCAAGGCCGATGGTGGTTTCGGTGATCAGGTGTTCTTCCAGGGCCACGCGTCACCCGGGATCTACGCCCGCGCGTTTCTGGAAGGGCGCCTCGATGAGGGCGACCTCGACCGGTTCCGACGTGAGGTCGGCGGTGGCGGTCTGCCCAGCTACCCGCACCCCCGGCGCAGCGACTTCTGGGAGTTCCCGACCGTCTCGATGGGCCTCGGTCCCCTCACCGCCGCTTACCAGGCCCGTTTCAACCGCTACCTTCACGATCGGGGCATCGTCGACACCAGCGCGGCGAAGGTGTGGTGCTTCATCGGCGACGGTGAGATGGATGAGCCCGAGAGCCTGGCCGGTCTGGCGTTCGCCGGACGGGAGCGGCTCGACAACCTGATCTTCGTCGTCAATTGCAACCTGCAACGGCTGGACGGCCCGGTGCGCGGCAATGGCAAGGTCATCCAAGAACTCGAAGCGTTGTACCGGGGTGCGGGGTGGAACGTGATCAAGGTCGTCTGGGGTCGCGAGTGGGACGATCTGCTCGCCCGCGACACCGATGGCGCGCTCGTTGCCAAGATGAACGCCACGGTCGATGGCGAGTTCCAGAAGTTTCGCGTCGAATCGGGTGCCTACATCCGCGAGCACTTCTTCGGTCCTGACCCGCGGTTGCAGGCCCTGGTCGCGCATCTCTCCGACGACGACCTGCGCCGACTGCGCCGCGGCGGTCACGACGCCCGCAAGGTCCACGCCGCCTACCGCGCGGCCGTCGACCATCGCGGCGCTCCCACTGTCGTGCTGGCCAAGACGGTCAAGGGCTGGTCACTCGGCTCCGCCTTCGAAGCCCGCAACGCCACCCACCAGATGAAGAAGATGACCGAAGCCGAACTGAAGACGTTCCGCGACCGGCTCGAACTACCGATCACCGACGCGCAACTCGCCGAGGAGCTCCCCCCATACGTCCGGCCGGGTGTCGGTTCCGACGAGCACGAGTATCTCATGGCCCGCCGCCGGTCATTGGGCGGCCCGCAGCCGGCCCGCGTGGTCCGGCCCAAGACATTGATCCTGCCCGACGAGAACCTCTATCGCGAGCTCCACGCCGGCACCGGCGACAAGGTCGCGACATCCACGACATCCGCGTTCACTCGGCTCTTGAAGAACCTATTGCGCGATCCCGAGATCGGCCGGCGAGTCGTACCGATCATCCCCGACGAGGCCCGCACCTTCGGGATCGACGCCCTGTTCCGCCAGTCGAAGATCTACGCACCGGCAGGGCAACGGTACGAACCCGTCGATGCCGACCTGCTGCTCAGCTACATGGAATCCGCCGACGGCCAGATCCTCGAGGAGGGCATCACCGAGGCAGGGTCGATGGCCTCACTGATCGCCGCCTCAACCGCGTACGCCACCTGGGGTGAGCCGATGATCCCGTTCTTCGTATTCTACTCGATGTTCGGCTTCCACCGCCTCGGTGACCTGATCTGGGCGTTGGGCGACATGCGCGGCCGCGGGTTCCTCATGGCAGCGACGGCCGGGCGTACCACGCTGCAGGGTGAAGGGCTCCAACACACCGACGGCTACAGCCACGCGTGGGCCGCGACCGTCCCGAACTGCCGGGCCTATGACCCGGCCTTCGCGTACGAGCTGGCGGTGATCGTCGACGACGGAATGCGCCGCATGTACGGCGCCGACCCCGAGGATGTCTTCTACTACGTCACGCTCTACAACGAGACCTACCCGATGCCGCCGATCCCCGACGGCGCGCAGGACGGCATCATCCGCGGCTTGTATCGGTATCGACCCGCCCCGGAGCCACGGGCCCATCGCTCCCAGATCCTGGCCAGCGGCACCGCGATGCTGGCCGCGCTCGAAGCCCAACGCCTGTTGAGCGACGAGCACGATGTCGCTGCCGACGTGTGGAGCGCGACCAGCTACAAGCAACTGCGCGACGACGCGCTCAGCGTCGAGCGGTGGAACCGGCTCCACCCCACCGGCCCGCCACAACGGCCGTACGTCGCCGAGGTGCTCGCCGATGTCGACGGGCCGATCGTGGCAGTCACCGACTTCGTCAAGACCGTGCCTGACCAGATCGCCCGATGGGTCCCCCAACCGTTCATCCCGCTCGGCACCGACGGATTCGGGCTCTCCGACACCCGCAGCGCCCTACGCGAGCACTTCGAGGTGGATGCCCGCCACATCGTGGTCGCCACCCTGTACGGGCTCGCCCAGCAGGGCAGACTGGCGAATGATGCGGTCGCCGCGGCAATCCAGCACTACGGCATCGACACCGACGCACCTGACCCGCGAGACGCCTGACAGCAGACCGTGACGCCCGACAGCACAAAGAACTCGAGAAATCCGCCATGAACATCGCCATCACGCTCGGCGCGTCCCTGGCGTTGGCCGCTGCCACGCTGGCATTGGCCGCCTCGCACAACAGACCCTTCGACACGATCACGTCGAGGGAGCGAACGAACGGCACCCGCTGACTGCCGTAGTCGGCGCGCGGCCGGAGTCAGCCGCGACGCAGTCGAAGTCGAGTCACGACGTCGGCGACGTCGGGTGGCGTGTCCCGCCCGTAGGACGCTGGGAGGGTACCGCGATGACCACAGGGCATCGAGATCGCGAAGAGGATCGACTCGTCGCCGGGATCGCTGGCGCCCTCGAAGCGGTACACCTCGTTCACATCGACGTCCTCTGGAGCGGCCCAGCAGGAACAGCTGTCACAGCGCAGCCCGCCATCGTCGACCGCGAACTGCTCGGCCCAACCGGCATCGTGTAGCTGTCGCATCCGCTCGACAAGCGTGTCCATCGGCGCAGTCACAGATCCACCCTACGTGTAGCGCCGCCGTAGTGACGCCACGGATAGATCTGATCGGCGCTCCCGATCCGAGATGCCTGAGGCGATGGGAATCCCGCCGTTGTTGGAGCGTGGCCGGAGTCAGCCGTGACGCAGTCGAAGCCGAGTCACGACGTCGGCGACGTCGGGCGGGGTGTCTCTCTCGGCTCCTTGGGGCGCCAACGCCGGAGGCCCGCGCGGAGCCACCCCAACGACAGGGTGTGAAGTG
>CAUJET010000194.1 GCA_963169665.1 Actinomycetota bacterium
TCAACGACACCGCCGTCACACCAGACGACGGCACACCACCACGCCCAGACACCTGCAACTCACGCACCTCACCAGGCGCCAACACCACACCACCCAAACCCTCACGAGTATCCATCAACCGAGCAGGCGTCACCGGCGTGAGGCTGTCGCCGTAGTTGGCGACGAAGGTCTTGGCGCCCGAGCTGATCACCACGTCGTGCGAGATCGAGCCACCGTTGTTCCAACCGCTGAACTCGACCCCGTTGAACGTCGTCGGAGCTCCCAGCGTGCGTCGCGAACCCACCGGCACGTTGGTGACGTAGGGGGTGACGACTGCGTTGCCGTCGTAGAGCAGCGTCTGCCCTGGCGGCGACGACAACATCGTCACCGTGGACGTCTCGTACTCCACCCGACGCGACACCCGACTGGTGAGCCCACCCGAGTCGGTCGCGGTGAGATCCACCGTGAGGTAGGTGTCGTCACCATGATCGGGCAGCACGAACGAGCCGGAGGAGCCCGTCGCCGTGCCGAGATAGTGCTCGTGACAGTTGCCCTGGGGGCAGTGGTGGATCGTGATCGTCCAACTCAACGCACTCGGCGCCAGGGTGCCGTCCTGCGGGTCGGTGGCACTGCCGGAGAAGTTCACGGTGTCACCGACGTGGAAGCGTGCGTCCGCGCTGGGGGTGGCGATCGTCGCGACCGGCGACCCCGTCGTGCTGCACACGAACTTCGCGTCGGCCCAGTCGGCATGATCGAAGGCCTCGGTATCGCCGCCGTCGGTCACGACGAGTCGAACCGCTGACAGCCCGACGAGGCTGACGTCGATCGCCACGCCGGGATCGGCACCCGTGCGAACGCCCGAGTCGTAGAGCTTCGTCGACGTGCCGTTCCACACCTGGAACACCACGGAACCGGATGCGCCCACCTCGTCGTCGATGCCGACCACGGCCTGCAGACGGCACGGGAGGCCGGCATCGAGCACGTAGCTCAGATCCGACGAGGCATGCACGCCCAGGCCCTTCGAGTAGGTGACGCCACCGATCGTGATGGCCTGGCCGTCGTCGGCGAGGTCGTCACCGTTGGACTGGTCCTCTTCGAACGGCCCCCATCCGTTGATGGGCAGGCCGGTGGGCGACAGGTCCGACAGGTAGGTGTTGCCGCTCGGCGGCGGCGGCGGCGGGGTCGACCCCGTCGAGATCTTTCGGATCTGGCCGCCCATGATGGCGACGTAGTACAGGCTCTGGTCGGGGCCGACCTGCAGTTCGACCGGGGTGTCGAGGCCCGAGGCGAATTCGGCAGTCGTGCCCGTGAAGTTGCCGGAACCATCGACCTGGGCGTACCGGATCCAGGTCTGCGCATAGTCACCGTAGAAGAAGCCCTGGTTCCACGGCGCCGGGAAGTTCGTCAGCGCTGCCCACGGCCCGCCGACCGCCGATCCGCCGCCGACAGTGCTCCAGTTGATGTCGGGCATGTCGACAGCGCCGCTCCCTGCCGCGTACAGGTTCTCGCACACCGAGAAGTTCGCAGCGTCGTAGCCGGGCTGGATGTTGGTGCCCTCGTAACACGGCCAGCCGCGATTGTCCCCGGCGGAGACGATGTTGAGCTCCTCACGCGTGAGCCAACCGACGTCGCCCACGATGAGCTTCGACGTGCCGGGTTGCAGCGTCATGCGGAACGGGTTGCGGAAACCGGACGCGAACACCTTCGAACGGATCGACGTTCCCGGCGCTTGGTAGTACGGGTTCGACGCCACGCCGGCGCCGGTGCGGTCGATGTGGAGGATCTTGCCGGGGTACTCGTCGAGGTTCTGCGAACGAAGCGCCCGCGGATCGACTTCGTCCCACGACGCGCCGTCACCGATCGCCACGTACATCGTCTCGTCGGGTGCGAACACGATCGAACCGGCACTGTGGCCGTACCAATCGTTCGGGATGCACTGCGGGTTCTGGGGGGTGGCCGAGCAACCCGGACTGGTGAGGCTGCCGAGGATGACCGACTCGGAGGCAGGGTTCGCGGTGTTGCCGGACATGGTGATCCGCGTCAAGCGGATCGTCTTCTCGACGGTCTCGTCGGCAACGGCGTCCTGGTACGGGTACAGGAGGTACACGTGGCCGGTCGTGGCGAAGTCGGGGTCGACCGCCATCCCGATCAGGCCGCGGTCCCAGTGGTCGGAGACCCGCGACTGCAGGTCGATCACCGTGGACGTCGAGCCGTTCGTCTGGACGACCTTGATCACGCCCTTCTTCTCGGCGACGAGCATGCGACCGTCGGGCAGGAATTCCATCGCCGTCGGGAGATCGAACCCCGACGCGACCAGGGAATCGCTGAACCCCGGAGGCACGGTGGGGGCCGCTTCCACCGTCGGACCACCGAGGACCTCGACGGCGACCAACGACGTCACCGTCATCACCACCGCAAGGCCCACGCGAGCCATCCGACTGATCCGCCCGATCCGCATATCGTCATCCCTTCGTCTGTCGACCCCGCATCGAGCACGGTATCCGCGCGCACCGATCGCGTGCACGCGGCGAGACAACTTTGACGGCTTCTTGAACCCACAGCACCGACCTCACCGGTACCGTCGCGAGGGCCACCTGGGGAGGTTTCTCACTAGGATGGCAATTCCGGTCGAGGAAGGTGATGTGTGGAACTCTGGTTCGTGATCAATGCGGTCCGCAGGTACTGGTGGATCCCTCTCCTTGCGGCGCTCCTCGGGGTCCTGGTCCCCGTCGGGCTCGCCTCGACCGGCTCGACCCGTTTCGAGTCGGAGTCGATCATGCTGATCTCGCCGCCCAGCGAGTCCCAGGTCCAGGTCGACTTCACCAACGACCCAGACCGATATGTGATCGGTCAGCTCGCCGTGCTCGAGTCGCGGACGCTGGCCGAACGTGTCGCGAACGAAGTCGGCGGCGGTGAGACGGCCGATTCCATCGAAGAATCCGTCGTGATCGACCACATCCCCCGGACCGACATCGTTCATGTCACGGCCACCACCTCCGATCCAGATCGTTCCCGGCTGATCTCGAGCACGATGGTGTCTGCCTACTTCGAGCTGCTCGACGACCAGGTGGGCGACACACGCCAGCCCGAGATCGACCTGATCAACGCAGACATCGCATCGCTCGAGAAGGAACTCGATGGCGTCGATGCGAGCATCGCGGCCGCGATCGCTCCGTACCTGCCCACCGCGGACAACAACGGCTCGCCCATCCCGGCACTCGAGCAGGTGGCACCGCAGTTGGTGTCCCGCCGACAGATCCTCCTCAACGAGATCGACCAGCTGCTCGCCACTCGCACCGAGCTGGCGCAGCTCGAGCTGAACGCGAAGCTCCGGGTCACGAGCCGCGTCGTGCAGGAGGCAACGCTTCCGACGGAGGAGACGGTTCCTCCCTTGGTGCGCTACTCGGTCGCCGGGGCGCTCCTCGGCAGTTTCGTCGGACTGCTGATCAGTGTGCTCGTCGCACGGTTGTCACGCCGAGCACTCGACGAATCGCAGGTGAGCGAAGCGCTGGGTGTCCCGACCGCAGGCGAGTTCCCGTCCTGGCGCGACCTCGCCAAGCACCGTCGGCACGCGGTCGAACGGCTCCCCGAGCAAGTCGCCGCATTCGTCGAAGAGATCGCTGTTCGCACCGAGGCGCACGCCGTTGCCGGCGCCACGCTCACCGTCGCCGTCGTCGGCGTCGAGCGCTCGTCGGGGACGACCACCCTGGCGGCGTCCCTCGCCAACAGGTACGCAGCCGCGGGTTCGCAGGTGCTGCTCATCGACGCCGACGCCCGCGACAGCGAGCTCACCCGGCTGTTCGCATCGGGGAGTCCTGGCATCGCCGCCCTGCTCGGCGATCCGGACGCAGACAGCGCCACCCGTCGCGATCGAACGCACTCCCGGTCGAATCCGTTCAGCCCGACGTCGGTCGCAGGGTTGTCGGTGATCGGCATCGGCGACAAGAGCCAGCGCGGCGCGGTTCGTCGACAGAACGTGAACGAGATCATCGGGTCGGCGTCGCGCCACGCACATGTCGTCGTGATCGACGGCGGCCCCTTGTTCGACTCCGGCGCAACCGTGCACCTGGCAAATGCCGTCGACGTGGTGGTGCTCGCCATCCCGAATCGTCGGTTGTTCACCCGGGCGCTCGCGAACGTGGCCGCGCAGCTCGATCGGCGTCGTGGGGCACTGCTCCCGGTCCTGATGCCTGCCGCACGAGCCGACCGGAAGCGCACGAACTCCGATGGTCACCTCGCGGTCGTCGAGGTCGAGACGCCGATCGTCGAGATCGACCGGCAGCCGCTCGAGGCGTCCGTCAGCCGCCACAACGACATGGGGTGACGAGCACATGACGATGCTCGACCCGGCCCGCGACGTCCATGTCGCCGATGCTGGTGTGCCCATCGATCGACAGAGCTGGCCGCTGCCCGTCATCGTGTGTGTGGCGGCCGTGCTCGCTGCCACGGTGCTCACCTCCGAGTCCCTCCCGATGCCGTGGTACATCGCCGGCGTCGTCGGCCCGACGCTCGTCGCCACCATGTGGGCGTTCGCGCCGCGACAGGGCTCGCAACCCTTCATGATCGATCTCTCGATCTTCGCCCTCTGGCTCCTGGCAGTCGTCAGCCTGACCTGGGGCGAGGTGCCTTGGACCGATGCGATGACACCGCTCACGATGGTCGTCGGGGCTTCCCTGTCCTGCTTCCTCGTCGCGTCGGTGGTGGACGTCCGGCGAATGGTCATCGGACTCGCGTACGCGACCGCAGCGCTCGCCGCGGTGTTCCTGGCGCACGCCGTCATCGCGCCCGGCGCTGCATTCGGGTCGTCGCCTCCTGGGCTGAAGAGCTTCTTCTGGCACAAGACCGAGGTGGGGCTCGCCATGGCCTCGGCGATGGCGTTGTCCGTGGCGATCGAATCCCCGTCCCACCGTCGAACGGCACGAGGGCTGATCCTGATCGCGTTGGTTCTGTCACAGAGCGTGACGGCGATGCTGGGCGCGGCCATGGCCCTCTTCGCTCAGTTCGTCATGAGGGGGCTCACGACCGGGCGACAGAGCCGCCGACGCGGCATCGTCTTCCTGACCGCCGGCTCGCTGTCGATGATCGTCATCGTGCTGGTCGCTGCGAGAAACCAGATCTTCGCGCTGTTCGGCAAGGATGCGACGGTGACCGGCCGTGACGGCATCTGGCGCGCCACACTCGACCTGTCCATCGACCGGCCGTGGCTCGGCCACGGCGTCGGTTCGTTCTGGTCGGCGTCGTCGCCCGAGGCCGCGGCGGTCCGACGGGCCGTCGACTTCGAAGCCGGTGGACCGCACCAGGGCCTGATCGACGTCTTCACCGAGCTCGGCACGGTCGGCACCGTCCTGGTCCTCATGCTGTTGATGACGACCCTGGCGCGGTTCGGTCGACGTTCCTACGTCGGCAGGACCAGCTTGGCGACGTTGGCACTGCTCGGGGTCACCGTGGTCACGGTCGTGACGAGCCTCACCGAGGCCACCTTGCTCGTCCCGGGCATCGCATGGTTGAGCCTCGTGAACGCATACCTGCTCCAGCCGTCATCCACCGGCTCCACGGCGGACGATTGGTAGCATGCGCCAAATGCAGATCCGGCAGGACATCGAGAGCCTGCGCAGCTTTCTCAGCCCCAAGATGCAGCGCCGGCTCCGGTGGATGGCGCTCTGGCAGGCGCTGAGCTCGGTACTCGACCTCATCGGCGTCGGGCTCACCGGTGCGGCAGTCGTTGCGCTCACCGCGGCCGGGTCCGACGAGGCTCCGTCGGGCTGGATCGAGCGGGCGGAGCGCTTTCTCGCCGACCGCGGCGCCGACGACCCGAGTGCAACGCTCATCGTGCTGCTCGCCTCCTCCGCAGGAGTGGTCCTGTTGTCGAAGTCGGTGCTGGCGCTTGCCCTCACCCGGCGACTGTCGAAGATGTGTGCGGCGGAGTCGATCGATGTCGCGTCCTCGATGTGGCGGCGGAAGCTCGAAGACCCGATGCTCCTGCTCCGCAAGGAGAACAGCATGCACACGGCGTACGTGCTCAACAATGCGCTGAACAGCGCGATGGTGGTCGGGGTCATGGTCGTCATCGGCGCCATCGGCGACCTGGCTGCGTTGACGCTGCTCGGCATCGCGTTGTTCGTCGTGTCGTTCCCGACGACCTTGGCGCTGCTCGTGTTCTTCGGGCTCATCGTGCTGGCCCAGCAGCGCATCCTCTCGAAGAGCACGGTGACGGCAACCCAGACCATGGTCCGCAACACGGTGTCGGCGAACATGTTCGTGCAGGATGCCCTCGGGGTCTACTGCGAGATCGCGTCGTCGGGTTCGCTCGAGCGCACCGAGCGCGACTACCGGCACTTCAAGTCCCAGGTCTCCAACGCCCACGCACGACTGGTGTTCTTCCAGACGTTCCCGCGCTACGCGGCCGAACTCGCGCTGGTCATCGGTGGTGCGCTCGTCCTGATCGTCCAACTGTCGTACCGGTCGCTGGAGGAGTCCGCAGGTGTCCTCGCGTTCTACTTCCTGAGCGCGTCTCGCATCCTGCCCGCCCTGCTCCGGCTGCAGAACGGTGCGCTCGCCTTCCGATACGCGATCACCGACGCCGAGGGCGCCATCCAACTCAAGGCAGAACTCGATTCGCTCACGCCCCGGCCGACGTCGGCGATCGATCTCGCAGACCGCGACACCGATCAGGCACTCGTGATCGACGCACTCACCTTCCAGTACCCCGATGGCGGGTTCCACCTGACCGGCCTCTCGGCGACCGTCCGGCCCGGCCAGACCCTCGCGTTGGTCGGGCGCTCAGGGTCCGGGAAGTCGACCTATGCGAACCTCGTCGTCGGTCTGCTGCCTCCGTCATCGGGATCCGTCACCTACGGAGGGGCACCCACGTTCGAGTTGCTCGGCAGCGGGAAGCTCCGGGTCGGCTACGTCCCGCAGGAGTGCTACATCATCGACGCAACCCTGCGTGCGAACGTCACCGTCGGATGCCCGACCGAGGTGACCGACGCCGTCGTGGAGAAGGCGCTTCGGCGCGCTCACCTCGGCGACCTGCTCGATCAGCTACCGCTCGGTCTCGACGCGCCCTTGGGTGAACGCGGTGCCGGGCTGAGCGGTGGACAGCGGCAGAGGGTGGCGCTGGCACGCGCCCTGTGCGCCGAGGTCGATCTCCTCGTGCTGGACGAGGCGACGAGTGCACTCGACGCGGAGACCGAGGCGGCCATCTCCGACGTGATCGCCGAGATCAACCAGAGCGCAGTGCTCGTGGTCATCGCACATCGTCTGTCCACCGTGCGCAACGCCGATGTGTTGGCGTACCTGGAAGACGGTCGAGTCAGGGCCGTGGGCACCTTCGAAGAGGTGTCGGCACAGGTTCCGGAATTCGCACGACAGGCCGACTTGCTGGGTCTGCTGAGCTGACGACGATGGACGACGAGTCGACCACCTGTGACAACGACCGGTGGGCGGGTGCCACGCCGACGTTGTCCGTCCTGATTCCGTTCAAGGGCGACGACCCGACGAGGTTGCTCGCAGCGCTCGACACCGAGATCCAACCGGTCGAGGTGATCGTCCTCGACGACGGTTCCGGAGACGACGAACTCGCGGCACGAGTCGATGCCGCCGTGCGCACGATGCGTCTTCCTGCCCGCAGTATCAGGCTTGCGGAGAACCAAGGACGGGCACGAGGGCGCAACCGTCTCGTCGCCGAAGCCCGCACCGATCACCTGCTCTTCGTCGACAGCGACATGCTTCCCGACACCTCGACGTTTCTCGAGACGTGGGTCCAGCTCGTGGAGCGACAGGCGCCGGCGGTCGCCTTCGGTGGCTTCACCATGCTCCAGACCCCCCGACGGGCCGAACACGAGCTGCACCGCCGTGTCGCCGCCGGCCACGACACGCTGACCGCCGCACAACGGTCGGCGTCCCCGGCGAGATACGTGTTCACATCGAACCTGCTCGTGCGACGGGATGTCTTCGCAGCGGAGTCGTTCGACGAGCAGTTCACCGGGTGGGGCTGGGAGGACGTCGAGTGGGGCATCCGAGTGTCGCAGCGGTTCGAGATCGTGCACATCGACAACACGGCGAGCCACCTCGGGCTCGACACGGCGGCGGCGCTCGCCAGCAAGTACGAGCAGTCCACGCAGAACTTCGCTCGGATCATGCAACGTTTCCCGGACGAGATCTCCGAGCTCCGTCTCGCCAAGACCGCGCGAGCGCTCCGACGCGTGCCAGGTCTGGTCATCTGGCGGCGGGCCCTCCGACGTATCGCCGTCGGACACGTCCTGCCGGTCTCGGTCCGAGCGTTCGCGATGCGCCTGTATCGCCCGGCTCTCTACGCCGAGGTCGTCTGATCCCATGGGCGGCGCCGAATACGCCTACGAGCCCGACCGGTCCTGGCGCGGGAAGATCCGACGGCGGGCGGTTCGAGCGGTGGGCCGGACCGCGGTCGGGCGGACGGTCGATCGGCCGATCGTCACGTTCAGCTTCGACGACGCACCGTTGACAGCAGCGACCTCCGGCGCGGCAGCCCTCGAGCGGCGTGGCGTGACCGGCACGTTCTACCTCTCCGCCGGGCTCGGCGGCACGAGCGGACCCATGGGTCCGATCCTCGATGGGGACACGGCTCGTCGGCTCTCGGAGGCCGGCCACGAGCTGGCGTGCCACACCTACACCCATCTCGACTGCGGCCAGGCGCGGGGCGAGCAGGCCCTCGATGACGTCCGGCAGAACGCCGAGGCGTTCGAGTCGTGGGGGCTCCCCCGTCCGACCAACTTCGCGTATCCGTACGGCGATGTGTCCGCTCGCTGCAAGACGGTGCTGGCTCCGAGTTTCGACACCATGCGAGGTCTCCACCACGGCATCGTGAGCCGACGATCGGATCGGCATCAGCTCCCTGCCGTCGGCCTCGAGGGCGCTGACGCGCTCACCGTCGGACGAATGTGGATCGATCGTCTCGTCGATCGTGGGGGATGGTTGATCCTGTACACGCACGACGTCGATCGCAACCCCTCCCCCTGGGGGTGTGATCCGGACGTCTTCGAGGAACTCATCGATCACACGATCGCTCGTGGCGCGGAGATCATGACGGTTCGCTCCGTGGTCGACCTCCTGCAGATCGGCTGACGCCCGCTCCATCTTCCCTGGGCAGTCGGGCGAGCCGCTGATCTACACTCCTCGAATGAATTCCCGGCGGACTTCGTGCACCGCGGGTGGTGCCGCGTGACCGCAATCGCCCGACAGTCCGTTCGCGAGCCGCGCACGGTGGACGTCCGAGCCGCGCTCGGCGCAGTCATCGCGGTTGCGTTGATCGCGGGCGCGATCGTCATCGCCTTCATCGCGCGCCGACCGGACGCAGCGCAGGTGCAGAGCGAATCCGCGGAACTCTGGCTCTCCGGTGAGGCCAAGGGACGTGTCGTGCTGGCGACCGCGAGGGGCGAGCGCCCGGCGCTCGCCGTCGAGTTGGGCACCGAGCCGACCGAGTTCGACGTCGTGGACATCGACGCACAGGTGATCGTGTTCGACCGAACGACGTCCGAGATCATCGTGTTGGACGGTCCCACTGGTGCCGAGCAGCAGCGCACGGCCATCGATCTCTCGGGGGCCACCGGCGTCGATCTCGTCTCGGCTGGCGACACCGCCTATCTCGTCGATGACGAAGGCGCCACGTTCCGCGTCGTCGACTCCCTCGGGATCGGTGATCCGATCGTGGTCGATGGCGGCTTCACGAACTGGGTCGGCGGCGATGACGGCCAACTGTGGCTCGTCGACTCCCGCCGAGGGACGTATGCATCGTTCGATGGCCGGCTGTCCGAACGGACCAAGTTCGCCGACGCAGGCGCAGCGCTCGAGCTGTCCGTGGTCGGCGCCGAACCCGTGGTGTTCGACGCATCGTCCAACCGGCTGCGATGGCTCCGCCGCGGTTCGGCCACCAGTCTCGGCGACAGTCCGCCGTCCGGAACGGTGGCCATCGGCCGACCGACGGCGGGTGCCGAATGCCTGACCGTCGTGGAACCCGATCGGGTGAGCTGCATCAGCCCAGACGGGGTGGAACGCAGCGCCGCGCTCGACCCGCCGATCGACCCGGCCGGTGTCATGGCGGGCTCGAGCCCTGAAACTGCGGTGCTCGTCCGGAGCGATTCGACCGACGTCGTCGTGGTGGAGTGGGCGACAGGCGCTTCGACGAACTGGCAGCGGCTCGACCCATCGAGTCGCGTCCCTCGCTTCGATCTGGCTGCCGGCTCGATCGTGGTCGACGATCCCGGATCGAGGTTCGCCTTCTCCGTCACCGGCGCCGACATCGTGGCGCTCGACAAGTTCTCCCAGCGGACGATCGTGGTCAGCGGCGATGGTGGAGTACGTACGGCAGTCGCTGGATCGAGCGGTGACACCGGTGTCGATGCCGTGGTCGTGGATGACAGCGGACCACTCGACCCGAACGACGGTGAGGACGACGGCCTCAACGATCCGCCGATCGCGCGCAACGACACCGTGGCGACACGCGTCGGCCGCACCACCGACGTCGATGTCCTGATCAACGACATCGATCCCGACGGTGAGCCGCTCACCATCACGGCCGTCGGCCCGCTCGATGCTGCGGACGGCCAGGTGTCGATCGTCCAGGGAAGCAGCGTGTTGTTCATCCCGCCTGACACCAAGGTCGACCGAACCATCAGTTTCGACTACGAGGTCACCGATCCCGGCGGGCTCGATGACGTCGCCACGGTGAGCGTCGACGTCATCGCGTCCGATCGGAACACCGCACCCCGCGCCTTCGACGACGAGGCGTCGACGCCGCTCGACACCCCGGTGACGGTGCCCGTGCTCAGCAACGACATCGATGACGAAGGCGACCCGCTGACCGTGACCGACGTCGATCAACCCGACCACGGTTCGGTCGCGGTCGACGCGGATGGCCAACTCCAGTACGAACCGGACCGCGGCTACTCCGGCGCCGACCAGGTCACCTACCGCGTCACCGACGGCTACGGCGGCACCGCCACCGCGAACCTGCTGGTCACGGTCATCAGTCCGGCCGACGAGAACGGGCGCCCGGATGCCGTCGACGACCGCTCGAGCGTCACCGCGGGGGAACGGCAGCGGCTCGCGGTCCTCGACAACGACGTCGACCCCGATGGCGACCAGCTGAGCATCGTCGCAGTTGGCTCCGTCCCTGGGCTCGACATCACGATCGTGGACGCACAGACCATCGACATCGTCGCCTCGGACGACGCCACGGGAACGACGACCTTCGACTACACGATCAGCGACGAAGGCGGGCTGACCGACACCGCCCGTGTCACCGTGGTGGTCGCACCGAGCAGCGCCGCAGGGCCTCCGCAGGCGATCGACGACAACGCGACGAGCGCTTCGATACCGATCCTGATCGACGTCGTCACCAACGATCTCGACCCGGCCGGCGGTCAGCTGGTCGTCACCGCCGTGGCTCCCCCGCCGAGCACCGAGGCCACCGTCGTCCAAGTGTCGGCCCGGGCGGTGCAGTTCACTCCCCGCTCCGGCTTCATCGGTACGGTGCGGTTCCGGTACACGGTGTCGAACGCATCGGGCCAGACGGCCTCGGCGGCGGTGAACGTCGTGGTCACCACCGGGAGCGGTTCGACGCCCATCGCCCGCGACGACCGCGTCACCATCTTCCCCGGTGAGGTCGCGGTGATCCCAGCACTCGCCAACGACCTGCATCCGGACGGCCTGCCGTTCGACTTCGCAGGGCTCCCGACGGCGCGGGCAGGCACGGTCAGCATCCGCGACCGATCCATCGTGTTCACGCCTCCGAATGCCGATCTCACGACCTACACGCTCTCCTACACGATCCAGGACTCGTTCAAGGCTCGCTCGTCGGCGACGGTGCTCGTCACCGTCGCCGCTCGACCGGTGACGAACGGACCGCCCATCGCTGCGAATGATCTCCAGACGACTCCGTTCGGGACGTCGGTGACGATCGACGTCTTGGCGAACGACACCGACCCCGACGGCGATGCGTTGCGCCTCGTGAGCGCCGGTCCCGCGTCGGCGGGAACGGTCGAGATCTCGGGTAACCGGGTTCGGGTGCTCCCTCCGGACCGCTTCGCCGGCATCCTGACGTTCCCGTACACGGTGGCCGACCCTGAGGGGGCCTCGGCCCAGGGCACCGTGACGGTGCAGGTGGCCGAACGAATCCGCGTCGCACCGGTCACCACTCCCGACCTGCTGAACGTCATCACGGGAAGCAGCGCCACGGTCGACCCGACTGCGAACGACCTGGATCCGGACGGTGGGACCGCTCGGCCGACCTTGCTGTCCATCGGATCGGCGTCGCCGAGCGGTCTGTTCACTGCGACGATCGTCAGCAACGGAGTCCGCATCGTCGCCGGCGCGGCCGCCGGCAGCGGCTCGTTGACCTACACCGTGGTGGATGCGGACGGCCTCACGGCGAACGGTGTCCTCAGCATCGCGGTGCTGCCACCCCCGAACAACCCCCCGACGGCGGCGGCCGACAGCGTGAACACGCTCGCGATCCCGACGCTCGTGCCGGTGCTCAACAACGACAGCGACCCGGACGGCGGCGTGCTCACCCTCGCAGCGGTCACGGCCGTGTCCCCGACAGGCGCCGGTACCGCCACCGTGGTCGGCAACCAGGTGAGTTTCGCGCCGGCCGCCTCGTTCACCGGCACCGCCACCTTCGGCTACACGGTGCGAGATCCACAGGGCGCCACCGACACGGCCACGGTCTCCGTCACCGTCGCCGCATGCCCAGCCGTGCCGGTGTTGACGGCCATCAACACGACCACCCGATTCGCCACCCCCGTCGTGGTGCCGCTCTTCGGCGGTGCGCCGCTTCCACCGGGTGGAGCCACCGTCAGCCTCGGTGCCGTGTCAGCCGGATCGGCGTCGTTGTCGACATCCAACACGTCCATCACCTACACGCCACCACCGACCTTCAACGGCGTGGCGACGATCGCGTACTCGGTCCGCACGACCTGCGGCGCCGTGGCCGGCAGCAGCATCTCGGTGACGGTCAACCGCGCACCGGTGGCCGCCGACGACACCGCGACCACGAACAAGAACACCGCGGTGGTGGTTCCAGTGCTGGCGAACGACCTCGATCCCGACGGCGACACGCTCACGGTCGCGTCGGTCGGTGCCGCCGCCGGCGGGCAGGTGTCCTTGCTCGCAGGCGTCGTGACCTTCACGCCCACCACCGGGTTCGCCGGCACCGGGACCTTCTCCTACGTCGTCCGCGATGTCGGAGGGTTGACGAGCTCCGGTGACGTGTCGGTGGTCGTGGCGAACCAGGCACCCGTGGCCGTTGCCGACTCGCTGACCACGTTCACATCGTCAGGGCCCACGGCCGTCAGCGTGATCGCCAACGACACCGATCCGAATGGGGACACGCTCACGCTCGTCTCGATCGGCACGATCACGCCGTCAGGGAGCTTCACGGCGGTGCGATCGGGGAACACGATCCAGGTGACCGCAGGCGCGACGCCGGCCACCGGATCGATCACGTACGTCGTGTCCGATGGGGCGCTCACGTCGACCGGGACGTTGACGGTGCAGATCCAGAACCGTCCGCCGGTGGCGAACCCCGATGCGACCACCCTCGATCTGGCGGGGGGCAACAGCGTCACCAGTGACGTCCGGGCCAACGACAACGATCCCGACGGCCCGCTGTCGGGTGTCGCCGTCACGGCAGCCTCGGTCACATCGCCGTCGGGTGCCGGCACGGTCACGTTCACGAGTACGTCCGTCCAGTTCACCGCCGCGAGTTCGCTGGCGGGCGGCGCCACGGTCGTGATCACCTACACCATCACGGACAGTCGTGGAGGAACCGCAACGAGTACGTTGACGATCACCGTGACAGATTCCACCCCTCCGACCGATCCACCGGTGACGCCATGAACACAAACGACAGACAACTCCTCGAACTCGGGATGGGCGTCGCCCAACGGCTGGAACAGTCCGTGAAGGGCGTCATCCGAGGCAAGGCCGACCAGGTGCGCCTTGCCGTGTCGTGCATGCTCGCGGAAGGGCACCTCCTGATCGAGGACAAGCCGGGAACGGGCAAGACGTCGCTCGCGAAGGCGCTGGCGGGCGCGATCGGCGGTCAGGTCCGCCGCGTGCAGTTCACCCCCGATCTCCTCCCGTCGGACATCACGGGGGTCTCGGTGTTCAACCCGGTGCTCGGGGAGTTCAGCTTCCGAGCCGGGCCGGCGTTCACGAATGTGCTGGTCGCCGACGAGATCAACCGCGCATCGCCGAAGACCCAGGCTGCGCTGCTCGAGGTGATGGAGGAACGGCAGATCACGACCGACGGTGTCAGCCGACCTGTGCCGTCGCCGTTCATGGTCGTGGCGACCCAGAACCCCCTGGACTTCCAGGGCACCTACCCTCTCCCTGAGGTGCAGCTCGACCGCTTCGCCATGAAGATCTCCCTCGGATACACCGACCGCCAGGCCGAGCTCGAGGTGATCCAACGCCAGGACACGGGCCCGACGGTGCCGCCGCCTCCGGTCCTGCAGGCCGATGACATGGCATCCCTGCTCAAGATCGTGAAATCCGTCGGCGTCGGCGACCCGCTCCGCTCGTACGTCGTGGACATCGTCGAGGCCACTCGCTCGCATCCCGACCTCCGTCTGGGTGTCAGCAGCCGCGGTACGTTGATCTTGCTCGCGGTCGCTCGGGCCTACGCCCTGGCGAACGGACGCGACTACGTGACCCCCGACGACATCAAGGATCTGAGCGTCCCCGTGCTCGCCCATCGACTCGCCCTCACCACCGAGGCCGAGATCGACGGCCTCAGCGAGGCAGACGTCTTGCGCAAGATCCTGGAGGACACGCCGGTACCGCGGACGCGGACGGGGATGTGACCGCGACCGCCAGGACACGGCTCGGCCCGACCGGCTCTCGCGTCCTCGTCGGTGCCGTCCTCGTCGGTGGCCTCGGGTTCTGGGTCGGCTATGTCGAGCTCGTCGCGATCGGATTGTGCGGCCTCCTCGCCGTCGCGCTCGCGGTCGTCGTCCCACGCGCTGGTTCGCCGATGCGTTTCCACCGCCATCACCTGACGCGGCTGGTCCAACGCGGTGCGACGATCCAAGTGTCCCTCGAGGCGGAGGCCGATCGCGCCACGCCCCCGGTGAAGCTGATCGATCAGCTCGCCGGGGCCACGGTCGTGGTCGACTGCCCGCAGGTGGCACCGGGCCACCCCGCAGTGATGCGCTACCGGTTGCGCGCGCTGCGGCGAGGTGCCTATCGAATCGGTCCGGTGCTCGAGGAACGAACCGACCCGTTCGGCCTCGTGACGAGGACCGTCCGCCACGACGTCTTCGACGAGATCCTCGTCCATCCGGTCGTCCACTCGCTCGAGTTGTCGTCGGGGGGCAGTCGGATGCGCCAAGCGAGGGCGATCATCCCGAGATTCAGCGAAGACCCGCTGGCGGACTTCCGTTCGCTTCGAGAGTACGTCACCGGTGACGACGCACGCCTCGTGCACTGGACCAGCACTGCGAAGACCGGGACCCTCATGGTCCGCGATCACTTCGAGCTGCGACGCACCGCACGGATGGTCATCCTGGAGACGCTCGACCGGACGATCACCGACTCGAAGTTCGAAGAGGCGGTGGAGATCGCTGCGAGTCTGGTCTGCAGCTCGCTCAGCGATGACATCACGGTCATCGCTCGTACGAGAGATCGGGCGGTACCCGGCCACCATGGTGCCGTTCGGACCCGGGAAGAGGCGCTGGAGCTGTTCTCGCGCGTGACGCGGACGCCCGCAGATCACACGGTGCCCGTGTCCGGGCTGCGCATGGGCACCGACGCTGCCGATCAGATCTTCGTCGTGACCGGACCCTCATCGCCGTTCCTCCACCAGATGATGACGCAGCACCTGCTCAGCTCACGTCTGGTGGTCATCCGAGTGCACGAGCAAGGTGATCGACTCCCCCGCCTGCCGGTGAGGCACGTCGACGTCACCTCTGCCGAACAGCTCTTGGCACGCTGGCATCGGAGACGGGCGGTTCGAACATGACCGAGCAGCGCCGCCGAGCCCTCATCGCCGGTCTGGTCGCCCTGGCGGGCATCCTCGTACCGGTGTCGACGAGCGGGCGGATCTTCGCCGGGGGCTCGCACGTGGCAGTCACGGTGTCGACGACCGCCGCTGCAGGCCTCGTCGCATGGATCGCCAGCAACCAGCGTCTCGTGCTGCGACTCGCAGCAGGCGCGATGGGGACCATCGCTGCTGTCGCTGGCTCGACCGTTGCCGCAGGTGGCGCGTTCCCTCGCAGCATCATCGACACGTTGTCCAACGGCCTGTCGGACATCGTCTCGGCACGCTGGCCCACGCCGGTCACGCCGGCTGGCGTCGGCCTGGTCGCGCTGGTTGGCGCGGTCGCGGCAGCGGTCGCAGTCGACGCAGCGGCACATCGTCGGCCGCTCACGGCCATCGCATGCTCGCTCGCAACCGTCGCGACCATCTCCGTGCTCAGCGCGCCTGCTGGGCCGCCCGAGGCGTGGACGTTCGGACTGCTGGTGCTCCTCTGGTTCGGTGTCCTCGCCGCCACACAACAACAGCAGCGATCCCGCGTGGGGACCGTCATGGGGCTCGGCATCGTGTTGGTGGCGACAGCGGTGCCGATCGTGGTGATGACCAGCGACACCGATCGGTACGACCCGCGCGAGCGAGCGGCGACGCCCGCCGCGCAGACGAGCGGCGTCAGCCCACTTGCCAGAGTCGACGAGTGGCAGAGCCGACAACCAGCGGAGTCGATGTTCACGTCGACGTCGGCTCGGGCATCGAGATGGCGCCTCGTCGGCCTCACGAGATACGACGGACGCTCCTGGTCGCCGGCGGCCGACTACCGCCGCTCGAGCGGACGATTGTCGGCAACCGGGTCGGATCCTGCAGGGATCGAGGCCCGCATCGGGGTGGAGATCACCGGCCTGGACGCTCAGTGGATTCCGATGCTCCAGGAGACGATCGAGGTCGACACCGAGGTGATGGTCGACGGCACGGCGAGCGGGCTGCTCCTCGACGTGCCGCCAGTCCCAGGCGACCGATTCGGCCTCACGGTGGTCGCCCCCGACGTCGACCCTGACCAAGCCAGGGTTGCGACGGCGACGTCGCGCCCCACGCCGTTCACGGCTGGATTCGACCCGTGCCCGGATGTGGTGGAGTTGGCGAGTACCGCCACTGCTGGGGCGGCGACGGATGCGTCGCGCGCCGAGGCACTGGCGCGGTTCCTCCGCGAGGGCTATGTGCTCGACAGCGAAGCGCCACCCGGGCATTCGATCGCGGTCCTCGAACTGATGCTGAACCAGACCAAGACCGGACGCGCCGAGCAGTACGTTGCTGCGTTCGCCGTGTTGGGGGCGTGCATCGGCTTACCGGTGCGCGTGGCGGTCGGCTTCGATGCCACGCCCGCTGCAGATGGCACCGGCTCGATCGCGATGTCCGACGGAGCTCGCGCGTGGCCTGAGGTCGAGTTCCAGGGAATCGGTTGGACGACGTTCGACCCGGTGCCGTCTGCCTCGAACACGACCAGCCTCGACTCGGGTGGGGAACAGGCCCAGAGTGTGAACGATGTGAGGCCGTCACCGCCGACCACCGCGCCGCCCACGGACGAGCCGACCGACACCGTGCCGCCGAGTGACGAGCCGCCCACGTCGCTCGAGACACGATCGGTCGGGAGCACCACGGTCCGGGTGGCGATCTGGACGTCGGCGGTGCTCGCGCTGATCGGGCTCTACGTGGTGGGCACACTCGGGATCAAACGGCGTCGCAGGTCCCGACGACGAACGGCCGAGCGACCCGAGGAACGCACCGTCGGCGCACTCCTCTCCGCCATGGACCTCGTGGTCGACCTCGGAGGCACCGTGAGGTCGGGGGCGACCGACCGCGAACTCGCCGCCGCAGGAGCGCGCCTGGTCGGTGCGGGATCGTCGTCGCTCGACCTGCTCGCCGAGCGAGCGACGTCGTCGATCTACGGTCCGATGCCGACCGCGGCCGATGCCGACAGTGCCTGGGCCGCCGAACAGGAATTCGAGCGGACAGCACCGCTGGCCGTCGGACGCTGGCGGTTTGCTCGATCTCGCCTGAGTTGGCGTTCCATCCGACGTGGAGTGCGTTGACCCGACCGGTCAGTTCGATTCGGTCACGAGTGGACTCGACGGTGTCCACTTGGTGGACTGCAAGCTGACCACGTTGTACGGGTCGGTATCGATCTCGTCGAGTTCGAGTTCGCCGTGCAGCACCCGCCGCTTCCACTCCTGATGGTCCGGCTCCATCGCATGGAACTCGGGCATCACCTCGGCGGCGAAGAGCTCGAGCGCCTCGCAGATGTGCTCGTGCCGGTTCCGTCCCGCCTGATTCAGCAGGATCACCTGGTCGACGTTGGACTCGGCGAAGCGGTGCAGCTTCTGTCGGATCGTGGCCGGAGAACCGATGAGCCCGCCACCCTGGGCCTTCTGCCCGGATGGGGTGGCCTTCCATGCCTGGTACTCGTCCCACAGGCTGACGGTGCCGGGCACGAGCGGACCCTTGTCGTTGTAGAAGCGCAGCGCGAACTGGAAGAAGGTGGAGCCGTCGGCGCGGGCGTGTGCCTCCTCGTCGGTCTCGGCACACATGAATTGACTGACGATCGCGATGTTCGGATTGGTGGCGTACGGCCCCAGCGGGTCGAAGCGCTTGGTGAACGAGTTGTAGTAGGCGTGGACCCACGCCTGGGCGGCCTCCGCGCTCACGAACTGGAAGCCGAGGGCACCGATGCCCCGGCGCCCGGCCATCTCGATCGTCTCGAGCTGACTGCAGGCCACCCACAGCGGTGGATGCGGGTACTGACGCGGCTTCGGGATGACGTTCCGCAGCGGGAAGTCGAAGTACTCGCCGTGGTACTCCCAGCCCTCCTCCCAGAACATCGGCATGAGGCACCGCATCGCGTCCTCCCACACCGCGCGCTTGTCCCGGAAGCGGCGATCGAACGGGTGCAGCTCGGTGACGCTGCTGCCCTCGCCCACGCCCAGTTCGACTCGACCGTGGCTCAGCAGGTCGAGGGTGCTCACGCGCTCGGCGACACGAGCAGGATGGTTCGTGGGCAGTTGGACGATGCCGTGCCCGAGTCGGATGTTCGTGGTGCGCTGACTGGCGGCAGCGAGGAACACTTCAGGTGCCGAGGAGTGGCTGTACTCCTCGAGGAAGTGGTGCTCGACCTCCCATGCGTAGTCGAAGCCGAGGCGGTCGGCCAGCTCCACCTGATCGAGTGCGTGATTGAGCAACGTGTACTCGTCATCGCGCGACCAGGGTTTGGGCAACTGCAGCTCGTAGAACACCCCGAACTTCACGGATCGACCCCCATCGACATCGGTTTCGTCGACGACCCTAGGTCATCGACGCGCCCTGTCGAACCACTGCGCGCTCGGTTGGCACGTCACCCCGTCGAACCGGTGAAGTCGGGCCCGAGAATGGGTTCTGGCAGCGCCTCGAGCTGGGGCGGTTCCCCGAGCTGCTCACCGACCGGGTCGAACGACAACACGATGACCTCTCGGTGGCGCAGAACGTGTCGAGAGGGATCGCCGGTCTGCAGTTCACCGTCGACGCTCCACCGGAAGGTTCCCGGTCGGCCATCGGGGCAGAGGTCGCCTTCACGGACCTCGACGCCATTCCAGATGGTGAAACCCTGATCGCCGGTGCTCCAGGCGCCTTCGGCCATGAAGGCCCCGAGGGACGTCGCGGTGTCGCCTTCCTCCGGGTGGAGATACACCAGGCCGTCCCCGTGCGAGTGCACGTCGGCCTCGGCATTCGTGGAGGGGGCGTTCGGCAACCACTCGCCGCAGACGTGCACGCCCAGAACTGCGAGCCAGACATCACCCGGCCCTGCGGCCGGACGATCCATGTCGGGCAGCGGATCGCCACGCAGTGCCGCCGCGCCGATGGTCGCCTCACGCTCGGACAGGAGCGGCCCGAACGCGGCGTCGAGCGCGAGCACGGCGTAGCTGAACTCGAGGAGCCCGCGACCGTCGGCGACGAGGAGGTATCGATCCGCCCCGGCGGCATCGAACGCCGCTCGCACCTCGCCGAAACGATCCGGGTCGACGGAGACTCGCACCGACCAACCCAAGTCACCGCGCGAGGCGGCTTGGGCGTCGAGGACCCAGTCGCCGACGTCGACCGCGTCACCCAACACATAGCACTGCTGACCTTCGACACGCGCCGTCACGCCGATCCCGTCGCATGCGCCGACGGTGCTGCTGACCACCTTCCGGATCTCCACCGTCGGTTGCCCGCCGTCCGGTTCGTCCTCTGCACCCGAGGCATCGACGGTCGCGATCGGCGCCGACGGCTCGGACGTGTTCGCACAGCCGGCCAGGACGAGCAACGCCGTCGCCCACGAGGCGCGCCATGCGGCACGGCGACGCTGCTGTGTCATGGGTACCGCTGTCCCATCCAGTCGGCCACCAGCCGGAGCGCCTCGGGTCGGTGACCCTCGAGGTAGTGCGGCGCTCCCTTCAGTTCCACGTAGGTGCGGTCCGCAGCGCCGCTGTTGTCGACGATCTCCTTGGCCTGCCAGAGCCGGATCTCGGTGTCGGCGGTGGGGTGCAGCAGGATCGTCGGCACCGTGACCCGGGGCATCGTGTCGGCCAGCTTGGCGTGGCTCGACAAGCCCGACCAGGTGCTGAGCCAGCCGCGTGCCGTCATCGTCCGGGCGAGGCCGCCACGCCCGTAGTTGGCGTCGAAGGGATCGGGGAACGCGAACAGCGACCCCATCGGGCGGTCGTCAGGATCGATCGACAGGTCGAGATACGCCGGGTCGGCGAGGGTGCGGTAGATGGTGAGGTACTTCGTGAACACGGCTCGCCGCCGCTGCTCGCGCCAGCCCGCTGGATCGGCTGCCTTGTCGATGCCGCGCAGCCGACCGCCGGCGTCGTTCGCCTCGGCGATGCTCGCCTTCGCGATCGCGTCGATGCGGGCGACCCGTGCGACCTGGGCCTCGCGGTACCGAGCCAGCCAGGCCGGGTCGTATTCGCACGGTTCGGGCCAGGGACGCCACCCGTTGTCGGGGTGGTACATGTCCAGTTCCGGCACCGTACTGAACGGATCGTTCTCGTCAGCGACGCTCGGGTCGATCACCTGGTTCATGAACACGCCCTCGCCGGGATGGGCGGCCATGCCGACCCACCCGTCGCCGATGCCGAGCTCGGCGTTGGCGAGTGCCATCAGGCTGCCGCCGCCGGAGTTCCCGAGCAGCACGATGGCCTCGGCGCCGCGTCGCCTCATCTCCTCGTACACCGTGTTGACGTCGACGATGCAGCTTTCGTGGAGGCAGTCGGTGTCGTTGTTCATGTAGCGGGTGCCGAAGCCGAGCACGGCGTAGCCGGCAGCCGCCAACAGCGGGCACGCGTAGTGCACGGAGAAGTCGCCGCGAGGATGGCTGAGGATGACGGCCGTCTTCCACCGTGTGCCGCGCGGCGGCGTCCAGAGGATGCCGCGCACGAGGGCGCCGTCGGGGCTCACGAGGCGGATGCTCTCGCGCTGGATCTCGACCCCGGGATCGTCCTGCGGCAACGGCCAGTAGTTGAGGCCGAACGGGCGCTTCCCGCCGAGGTGCGGGTCGAGCTGGACATCGAGATCCTGCATGAGCCGCACCCTACTTTTCGGTTCCCGATCCGTGTCGTACCGTACGCACATGGAACTGCGAGTGGTGCGTGTGACAGATCGATTCGATGATGCGTGCCACCTCTACGGCGCGGTGCTCGGTTGGCGAGTCACTCGCGAGTGGACCGAGGGTGGCCGCGGGCGGATCTTCGGCTACGGCGATGTCGGTCGCGTCGAGTTGATGGAGTCCGTCGAGGCCGTCTCTCCGGTCACCGGCGTGTTCCTGTCGATCGAGACCGAGGACGTCGATGATCTGTACGCCCGCGTGGTACGAGCTGGGGTGCAGGTGTCGGAAGGGGTGACCCAGCGCCCATGGGGCCACCGGAACTTCTCGGTCGTCGACCCGTCAGGGTTGTCCCTGGTGTTCTTCGAGTGGATCTGATCGCTCCATGTGCGCGCCCCGACGGGTGACGGCACCGGAACGGACCCGTGCTCAACTCGCGAACGGGAAGTGCTCGCGGATGAAGGTCTCCCGCTGCTCGGTCGACCATCGCGCGTGGGCGCTGAGCGACACGCCGCATTGCGCCGGCGACAGGGTCGCCATCCAGTCGTCGAGGACGGGTCCTGCCACCGGAGCGTCATGGTCCCACCATGTCGTGCATGCGGTGCCGAGACGCGGCGCCAACGCCACGGACCGCTGGGTCCATGCATGGTTGCCGTAGACGAGGAATTCCGCGACGTCTCGTGTGGTTCCGATCGTCCGCTCCCATGTACCGCCACAGACGGACTCGATGCGCTGCAGTGCACCGCGAGCGACTTCGGCGTCCCACACGACCAGCGGAGCGATGTAGTCGTTCACGGGCGGCGGGGCCGCCGGGAGACCGAGCCACGCCTTGGCGTTCCGATCCCAGACCACGTGGCCTTCCATCGAATCGATGATCGCCGACGGCTCATGCCAGAGCACGGTCTTGCCGTGCTCGCTCACGTCGTGAGCGATGACCGGACGGATGAAGAAGACGTCCGAATCGGCGTGCATGATGATGGAGGCATCGACAACAGACGGAGCCGCCAGCTTGGCGACTTGCTGGACGATCCAGCCGGGCACGGGCCTGGCACGATCGATCCAACGCCATCCCAGAGCACCACGCCACTTCCGGAGCGTGCGCGGCAGGAGATCGTTGACGTCCGCGACGACGACCCGATCGCTCGCCAGCGTCTTGAACAGATCGATGTCTCGGTGATCCACGAACAGGTAGTGGGTCACATCTCGCGTGAACGCTGCTTCCGAGCTCCGCACCAACGCCCGGCACATGTCGAGATCTCGCCCAAAGGTGACGGTGACGACGGCGAGTGATCCGACGGACTCCGCGGGAGCACTCTCCTGGTGATTCATACGACAACGGTACTCGCTCCCGGAGTCGACCTGGCCCGGTACCGCATCGTCCAACCCGATCGATGGGTCAGGCAGCCCCCATGAGGTCAGTCGGGGCGTCGGGTGAGGACGGCGGTGAGTTCGATCGGCTCACCGGCGCGCACCACCCCGAGCACGACCGAGGTGCCCGGCGCCAGATCGCGCACGGTCGCGATGAGATCGTCGGCGCCCAGCACGTCGACATCGTTCGCGGTCACGATCACGTCGCCGTCGACGAGGCCGGCCCGCTCGGCCGCGGAGCCCAGTTCCACCTGCGTCACGACCGCGCCACGACCTCCGTCGTGGCGGCCCTCGAGCCCCACGCCGAGGTAGCCCTGTTCGAGGGCGTCGCCGGCGGCGGCACGGCGGAGGGCGTCGAGTTCGGGGAGCAGCTCGGCGACGGCGATCGCGAAGCCGACGCTGTTGGCCGCCGTGTCGACGTCGCCGTAGGCGACCGCCGTGTTGATGCCCACGACGCGTCCGAAGGCGTCGATCAGCGGCCCGCCCGAGTTCCCCGACGAGATCGCCGCGTCCGTCTGGATCAAGCCGTTGAGCGCGCCTGCCCGAGTGGACAGGGTGCGGTCGAGCGCGCTCACGACCCCGCGAGTGACGCTCGGGTCGCCGTCGAGGTCGAGTGCGTAGCCGATGGCGACGACCTCGTCGCCGACGCGGATGTCGGTCGGGTCGGCGAAGGTGGCCGCGGTGAGGCCGGTGGCATCGATGCGGACCAACGCGAGATCGTTCGACGCGTCGACCGCGACGACGGCACCGACGCGCGGCTCGCTCTCGCCGGGGAGGCGCACGTTGACGGTGTCGGCATCGGCCACCACGTGGGCGTTGGTGACGATCTCGCCGTCGGAGGTGACGATCAGTCCGGTGCCGGCTGACTCGCCGAGCTCGCCGTCGACGCCGATCACCCGCTGGATCGCGACGACGCTGGTGCCGACCTGGTCGGCGACCGCGGCGACATCGATCGGGCCCGGTTCATCGGTGCGTGGGGCGGCGACCGCGATGCCGAGTGTGGAGGGGCGGCGGGGTGGCTGGGCACGGCGGTCGGCGATCTCGCTGCCCGCCAGCGCGCCGAGCAGACCGGCGATCCAGGCCGCAATGGTGAGCCCGAGCGCGAGGGCCACCAGCGAGCGCCGGTTCGATCGATCGCTGCGTTGGCGGGAGCGCCGATCGCGGCGGTCGCGGCGCCGGTTGGGCTTCGGTGCCCCGAGACCGATCGACGCCGGCATCAGGTGGTCGGTCGCGCGGAGCGTGCCACCGAACGCCATCGGCGGGGCATCGCTCGGCCCGGCAGCATGGGCCTGCAGTCCGGGCGGCGGGAACGTGGTGGGGCGCGGCGGGGTCGCGTCGGGCGCGCCGGCGGGGCCGGGGGCGAGCGGGTCCGTCATGTCGATGCACCCTTGCTATCGGTGTTCGCGAGAGGGTTCAAGCCGCGGGACCCGGATGGTCCGAACGGCCCGGTGAGCGGCCCGGTGAGTTGCCTCGGACGGACCCGTGCCCACAACGACGGGAGGGGACGGCCGAAGCCGTCCCCTCCCGGAGTGTTGATACCTGATCGGTCCTGATCGTCCTCGATCAGGCCGCTCAGGCGAGCGTCAGCTCGACTGGATCTTGATCTCGATGTCCACGCCGGCGGGCAGCTCGATGCGCTGCAGGCTGTCGATGGTCTTCGCGTTCGGGTCGACGATGTCGATGAGCCGCTTGTGGACGCGCATCTCGAAGTGCTCGCGGGAGTCCTTGTCGATGTGCGGGCCACGGATGACCGTGTAGCGGTGCTTGTCGGTCGGCAGCGGGATCGGGCCGCGGATGGTCGCGTTGGTACGGGTGACCGTCTCGACGATCTTGCGGGTCGACTGATCGATGATCTCGTGGTCGAACGCCTTGAGGCGGATGCGGATGCTGGACTGGGCCATGTGAATCTCCTACGTCGTCCGTCGGATCACTTCGTGATCTTGGTGACGCGGCCGGCGCCCACGGTACGGCCACCCTCGCGGATCGCGAAGCGCAGGCCCTCATCCATCGCGATCGGCTTGCCCAACTCGACCGTGATCGCCACGTTGTCACCAGGCATGACCATCTCGGTGCCCTCGGGCAACTGGATCGTGCCGGTCACATCGGTCGTCCGGAAGAAGAACTGCGGCCGATAGTTGTTGAAGAACGGCTTGTGACGGCCACCCTC
>CAUJET010000195.1 GCA_963169665.1 Actinomycetota bacterium
TCCTGGCGACGCCGACTTCGACGAGATCAAGGGCTGGTTCTACCCCACCCTGTCGAGGCTCGACCAGAGCCCCGACGACCCGTACCGTCAGAGCTTCAACAAGTTCCTCGACTCGCCGCACCGCGTGATCATCGAGACCGAGGCACGCCTCGTCGTCGGCTTCGACACGGCCCGGTTCCACGCCTTCACCGTGGAGGCGATGAAGGCCGGCCACGGCGCCTGACCGCCGACCCGCCAGCCCGCCGATGTGGGGACGCCACCGCGGCCGCCGGGGGACGAGACCGCGGGAGTTCCTGCATCCGCGACGACCAGGGCGGCGCCGGTACGCTCACGCACCGCGCGGCGGCCACGTTCGTCCTGCTCTCGCGAACGGAGGAGGTCACGATGTCGGATGAGCTCGACCCCGGTTCAGCACCCGCTGTCCACGGATTCTGTGACGACCGATTCGTGGCGGTCCGTCAGGTGCTCGAGGCGAGCCTGCTCTCCGGGGCGGACACCGGCGCCGGCGTCGCCGCCTCCATCGACGGTGAGATGGTGATCGATCTCTGGGGTGGCACCGCGAGCCGCGATCCGAACGACGGCCAGCCGAGGACTCCATGGGAACGCGACACGATCGTGAACGTGTGGTCGTCGACCAAGACCATGCTCGCCCTGGCGGCGTTGATGCTCGCCGATCGAGGCGAACTCGACGTGCATGCACCCGTGGCCCGGTACTGGCCGGAGTTCGCGGCCAACGGCAAGGAATCCATCGAGGTACGCCACCTGCTCGGCCACACTTCGGGTCTGTCCGGCTGGACCGAACCGACGACCGTCGACGACCTCTACGACTGGGATCTGTCGTGCTCGCGGCTCGCCGCACAGGCTCCCTGGTGGGAGCCCGGGACGATGTCCGGCTACCACGCGATCACCGAGGGCCATCTCGTCGGCGAGGTGATCCGCCGTGTCACCGGGGCCTCGGTGGGAACGTTCCTTCGGTCCGAGGTCACGGGACCACTCGGCATCGATTTCCACATCGGCACCCCTGACACCTGCGACGCACGTGTGGTCGCGGTGATCCCACCCGAGGTCCCACTCGGCGGAGCCAGCACCAGCGACGGGTCGATCGCTGCGCGCACGCTCACGAACCCCGTGATCGACGCCGAGGTCTCCACCACCGAGTCATGGCGACGAGCGGAGATCCCTGCCGGCAACGGACACGGGAACGCACGGTCGCTCGTGCAGGCGCAGGGCATCGTCGCCAACAGCGGGTCGCTCGGCGGCCGTCGGTTCGTCTCCGAGGCCGGAATCGAAACACTCTTCGAGGTCCAGTCCGCCGGCACCGACCTCGTGCTCGGAACCCCGGCCCGATTCGGGCTGGGCTATGGGTTGAACGGCCCCGAGATGCCCATCAGTCCGAACCCGCGCACCTGCTTCTGGGGAGGTTGGGGTGGTTCCATCGTCGTCAACGATCTGGACGCCCGGCTCTCGTTCGCGTACGCCATGAACCGCATGGGGGAAGGAACCACGGGCGACCTCCGAGGCGTGTCGCTGCTCATGGCCGTGTACGCGGCACTCGGTGCGGCGGCCTGACTGCGACGTGCACGTCGCTCAACGCGACGACAGCGAGGCGCTGCCGCCGCTTGATGACACGCGAGGCGGTGATGCTGGCGACGACGAGCACCACCGAGACCGCCAAGGTCACGGGATCGATACCTCCGAACCCCTCGTCCAGCCGAGTGATCGACGCCCCGATCAGCACGAACGCCACTGTGCCCGGCAGGGTGCCGATCGCGTTCGCCGCCAAGAACTCGCCACGACGAACGCGCAGCAGGCCGCAGGCGTAGCTCACCAGGTCGTACGGCAGGAACAGCAGCCGCATCAACAACACGGCCTCGAAGCCGTTGCTCCTCAGGCGAGCTGCCCACGCGCCGAGCCGTGACGTCACTTGGTCGGCCTGTTCCGGGCGGCTGAAGCTCCGACCGACCGTGTGGGCGATGAGCGCCGACGCGTTCGCCGACACCGCAGCGACCGCGACGCCGACGAACGGACCGAACAACAGACCGGCAGCGACCGCGACGATGGTGGCAGGGAACAGCACCAACGGGCGCAGCAACGAGATCACGACGTACGCGACGATCGCCCACCAGTTCCCGCGTGCGGCGTCGACCAACTCCTGGGCGGTGTCCACCGGGCCGAGTCCGCTGCGTCGCTGATACACGACCCATGCAGTCGCGAGCGACACCCATGCGGCACCTGCGACGACCAACCGCACCCACCGGCGCCCCGCCGACCCTTCGGCGATCGGTGTCACGAGAGGTTCCTCGCGGCCCACACCACGCGCTGACCGATCGTCACCGCGACCAGCACCGCCATCGCGAGGAACAGCCCGGTCGCTCGGCCGGGGAAGGCCAACATCAACGTGAAGAGCACGATGGTCTCGGCTCCCTCGATGAGCCCGGCGGGCATGTGGATCGTGGTCCGCTCGTCCTGTTCGATCGCACCGCTCCCACGCTTCTCGGCGATCGCTGCCAGGAAGGTCCACGACATGGTGTTCACGTAGAACATGGCGAGCAGCACGGCACCGGCGATCCACGTGTTCGGGTCGTCCTGCGAGACCGAGATGCCGATCGGCACCGCGGCGTACCCGATGGTGTCCCCCAGCATGTCGAGGTATCCACCGAGGTCGCTCTGGCGTCCACGCCGACGAGCGACCGCACCGTCGAGGCCGTCGAACACACGACCGGCCAACCACACCGCCACCGCGATCCCGCGCAGCCCGAACCCGGCGGCCACGCCACCGCCGACCCCTGCGAGGAATGCGAGCAGCGTCAACACCATCGGGGGGACACGACCGGCCATGCGGGCGGCGAGAGGCTCGACGACGAGGTCCTTGGCGATCCGGAGCCGACGATCGATCATGCGCTCCCCATCATCGTCCAAGGAACCCGCTGTGGCCGCCGTTCGAATCCGTCGGCAGAGATCCTGGAAGCAATCGGGGACGCCGAGGGTTCCTCTCCCGTGCAGCGAGACGTTCGGGCGAGTCGATGAAGCATGACGAGGCGGCGGTGATGAGAGAGTGTCGACGTGTCCACAGCGGCAGCGGCGTGAGGGGAACACCATGACCCTCCGAGTCGGCGATCCGGTCCCCGATCTCGAACTGATCGACCACACCGGGGCGACGTGGCGCGTGTCGGACCACCGAGGGCGACCCGTCGTGCTGGTGCTCCACCGGCACCTCGCTTGACTGCCCTGCCAGGAACACGTGCTCGCCGTGCGCGATCACCTCGACCACTTCGATGATGCCGAGATCGTCGTCGTCACCTTCGCCGCGCCTGGGCGCCTGGCGGCTCACCGCGAGCACCTCGGCGTCCCGTTCACGATCGTGACCGACACCGACCGCCGGCTGTACACGCTCCTCGGCGCCGAGCGGGGCACCCGCCGCCAGGTGTGGTCGATCGGGACGCTCCGGATGTACGTCCGTCTGTTGCGCAGCGGACGGCGCCTCGCCCGGCCGACCGAGGACGTCAACCAGCTCGGTGCCGACGCCGTCATCGGACGCGACGGTCGGCTGCGCTACCTGTCGCTCCCTGCCAGTCCCGACGCACGACCGCCGGTGTCCGACCTGGTCGCGGCCCTCGACTGACCCGACGCGCGCGACTCGGTCATCGCTGCGCCGGTTCCTCGCCGCGAGCGATGCGCTCGCCGAACTCGCGGAGGCGGGTGATCGCATCGTCGGGAACCGCCGGCCGGGCGTCGGCCAGCGAGTGCTTGATGCGTTCGTAGGTCTCGGCTTCGAGCCCGCATCGCTTGCAGTCCTCGAGATGCGCGGCGAGCCGTCCCGACCGTCGCTCGTCGAGCTCGTGATCGAGAAAGTGCTGCAGCCAGGTGCCCACCTCCTCGCACGTCATCGGCCGCCTACCGGCCGGCCGGAAACGGTCTCTCCACGACATCTTCATCAGTGGCTCCTCGGGGCCAGACCGGCCCGATCGAGACGATCACGAATACGACCACGCGCCCGGTGCAACCGGCTCATCACCGTTCCCGTCGGCACACCCAGCACCTCCGCAGCCTCCGCATAGGACAGACCGGCGACATCCACCAGTTCGACGACCCGACGGAACGGCTCGTCGAGCTCGGCGAGCGCCCGCTCGATCTCGGCATCGAACCCGGCGTCGACCGATGCGTCGGCAACGTCGACGGAGGCGACGTCGTGCAGCTCACGGGAGGTGCCGTCCGGATCTCGGAGCAGTTCAGGGCGACGACGACGGTTGCGGTTGATGTGGGTGTTGCGCAGGATCGTCAACAACCACGCACGCGGGTGCTGGCCGTCGAAACGGTCGATCGCACGGAACGCCCGGATCAGCGTGTCCTGCACCAGGTCCTCTGCGTCGGCGTCGTTCCGGGTGACCGAACGAGCGACGCGCAGCAGGACCTCGATCTCGGGCAACACGTGCTGTTCGAACAGCGCCTGGCTCGACTCGGCGGTGGGCACGCGACCGGGAACCCGGCGACGAGGACGGTTCATTCCCCGGGAAGCAATCGACCCGGCACCGGGTTCCCACCACCGTGATGCGCCTCGACCATCTCCGCTATCGCCGCTATCTCGACGCGTTCGTCGACGGCGAACTCGACGGGGACCTGCGCGGGCGCGTGGCCGGCCATGTCGCCGCATGCCCGATGTGTGCGCGAGATGCCGACGTGACCGTGCATGTGAAGCACAGCCTCGCACGCCACCGGGGTCTCACCGAGCGCGCCGCCGACCGGATGCGTCTGTGGATCCGGCGCCACCCGGGCTGATCAGCCGCGGCGCGACTCGAACCGGTCGAGGTCGCGTTCGGCTCGAACCGAGGCGGCCTCGTCGAGCTGTTCGGGTCGCAGTCGGGCGCCCGTCGCATCGGCGAGACGGGTCATCATCTCGAAGTTCGCGATGACCGCCGATGCGTCGACCAACCAGTCCGGACCGAGCTCCAACACGCACCCGCCGAGGTGACGTGGTCCCACGCCACCGACTGCGCCTCGGCCAGGTCGGCCCTGATCGTCGGCGTAGTCATCGGCCATCGCCCGCCGAATTGGTCGCTGCGCGGGAGGCCGGAGGGCGCTTCGAGCATCCGGTGATCATGTGGCCGCACCACTCGAGCGTCAACCTGTGACCGTGCCCTCAGTGGAGGGCGCGAAGGCCGAAGAGGCCGAGGACGACCATCGCGGCACCGATGGTGAACATCACGAGCGACCGCTCCCGGCGAACCAGGGTCGCCACGATCGCCGTCATGGCGACGACGCCCACCACCTGAGCCGCGACTCCGGCATCGGTCGCGGGGTACCACAGATCGTCGGCCATGGTGCCGAAACCCGCTGAGCCGCACCGTTGCTTCCGGCCGCTGCACCGATCGGGCTCGTGTCGGCCCGGACAGGAATGGCCGCGCCCACCAACCGGGTTCCTGCACCATGTTCGACGCCAACTACGGCCTCGCGGTCGCCGCCGGCATGGCAGCGACGGTCAACCCCTGCGGCTTCGCACTCCTCCCCGCTTACCTCTCGGCCTTCCTCGGCAGCGAGCACCGCGGTGGCGGCGCCGCTGCCGTCGGCCGGGCACTCGCCGTGTCGGCCGCGCTCACCGCCGGGTTCGTCGTCGTGTTCGGACTGTTCGGACTCGTCGTCACGCCCCTCGCACTCTCGATCGAGGACAAGCTCCCCTGGGTCACCGTCGTGATCGGGATCGGCCTCGTCGCCCTCGGCATCGCCCTCCTCGCCGGCAGACAGCCGACGCTCAACATCCCGAAGCTGCAACGCGGCGGCAGCGACGGCACCCTCCCCTCGATGTTCCTGTTCGGCATCTCCTACGCCATCGCCTCGCTCTCGTGCACGGCGGGACCGTTCCTCGCGATCACCACGACCACCTTCCGCTCCTCGAGCTTCATCGCCGGGCTCGGCGTGTACGTCACCTACGCGTTCGGCATGGGCATCGTCATCGGCGTCCTCACCGTCGCCCTCTCGCTTGCGAGGTCCACGTTCGTCCAGCGTTTCCGCGGCGCGCTCCCCAAGATCAACCGCGTCGCGGGCGCGTTCATCGTCGTGGCCGGCATCTACGTCGCCTACTACGGCTGGTACGAGATCCGAGTCTTCAACGGCAACACCGAGGACCCGATCATCGACCGGATCCGGCCCGTCCAGACCTGGCTCACCAACGCGGTCGTCCCCGACGACCCCGACCGCGTCGCCCTGCTCGCGCTCGCTGCGATCGCCATCGGCACTGCTGCGACGACCATCGTTCGTCGCCGCCGTGCGGCGGCCGAGCTCAGCACGAGTGCCGACTGAACTACCTTCGAGACGACGAACGGATCCGACGATGACACGACGTGCAGAGCGAGTGACCTTCCCCGGCAGCCAGGGCACGCCGCTCGCCGGTCGGCTCGACCTCCCCGCTGGGCCGATTCGTGCGTTCGCCCTGTTCGCCCACTGCTTCACGTGCTCGAAGGACATCGTCGCCGCCGGCCGGATCGCGGCCGAACTGAACGGACACGGCATCGGCGTGCTGCGGTTCGACTTCACCGGGCTCGGCTCGAGCGACGGCGACTTCGCGAACACCGATTTCTCGTCGAACCTCGATGACCTCCGCCATGCCGCCGACTGGCTCCGTGAACACCACGCCGCTCCGCAACTCCTGGTCGGGCACAGCCTCGGCGGCGCCGCCGTGATCGCCGTCGCCGCTGGCATCCCCGAGGTCCGTGCCGTCGCCACCATCGGCGCACCGGCCGACGTCGCTCACATCCGACGGCTGTTCACCCGACATCTCCCCGCCATCGAGCAGGAGGGTCGGGCGATGGTCGACATCGCAGGCCGCTGCTTCACCATCCGCCGCGAGATGCTCGACGACCTGGACTCGCACTCGATCGAGGACCGGGCATCGGAGCTACGCGCCGCGTTGCTGGTCACCCACTCCCCGATCGACAACACCGTCGGCATCGACAACGCCGCCCGCATCTACGGCGCAGCTCGCCACCCGAAGAGCTTCCTCGCGCTCGACGGCGCCGACCATCTCCTCACCCGACCGACCGATGCGGTGTACACGGCGCGCATGATCGCCTGCTGGGCGGAACGCTTCCTCGTCGACGAACACCCCGCGGCACTTCCACCCAGGGCGAACGCCCCCGTCGTCGTCGCCGAGACCGGGCAGGGCACGTTCTTGAACCATGTCGTGGTCGGCGACCATCGCTTCCTCGCCGACGAGCCCGTCTCCGTCGGAGGATTCGACGCCGGCCCCGGCCCCTACGACCTGCTCGGCGCAGCGCTCGGGGCGTGTACGTCGATGACCGTGCGCATGTACGCGGACCGCAAACGACTGCCGCTCGACCGGGTCACCGTCGAGGTCACCCACGCCAAGACCCATGCCGAGGACTGCGAGTCGTGTGTCGACGGCGCCGGACCGCTCATCGACCACTTCGAGCGTCACATCGTGGTCGACGGCGAGCTCGACGACGAACAGCGCACGGCGCTGCTCCGCATCGCCGACAAGTGCCCCGTGCACCGCACC
>CAUJET010000196.1 GCA_963169665.1 Actinomycetota bacterium
CGTGGTTGTCGAAGGCGTGGCCGGCGTCCTCCACGTTGAGCAAGAAGCCATCGCGGCCGGCGATCGCGGCGCTGATCGCGTCGACGCCTTCGTTGGGGATGTACGCGTCGGCGTTGCCGAAGTGGAACAGCGTGGGGCAGGTCACCTGGTCGAGCATCCCCAACATGTCGGGGACGCCCGAGCCGTAGTAGCTGACGCAGCACGACGGCTCGCCTGCGGCGGCGACCGCCCAGGCCAGTGTGCCGCCCATGCAGAAGCCCATCACCGCGGGCGCCTTGGCGCCGTCGGACAGGGCGGCGAGTGCCCCGAGCGCAGCGGTGCAGTCGGCGATCGCCAGCGGGAAGTCGAGCTGGCCGACCTTCTCCAGCGAGGCGCCGAGTCCGGCCTCGTCGTGATCGCTCGCCCAGTTCGGGGCGAAGCGCCAGAACACGTCGGGCGCACCCACGAGGTAGCCGGCGGCGGCGAGCCGCTCGCCGACCGCCCTGATGTAGGGGCCGACGCCGAAGATCTCCTGGATCAGCAGGATCGAGCCCTTCGGCCGCTGGCCGGCGGGCGGATCCCAGACGAAGAGGGACATCGAGCCGGCATCACCGAGGGCAACCTGTTCCGTGCGCATGCGTGCATGCTGGCACAGCCGTCGGCCCGGGCAGCGCCCGTAGCCTGGTGCGGCCATGCGACTGGACGACTTCCACTACGACCTGCCCGAGGAGCTGATCGCACAGACCCCGGTGGAACCGCGAGACGCCGCCAGGCTGCTCGTCGACCGTGGTTCGGCGGCGCCCGACCATCGTCACGTGCGCGACCTCACCGACGAGCTCCGCGACGGCGACCTCCTCGTCGTGAACGACTCGAAGGTGATCCCGGCCCGGTTGCGGGTGCAGCGCGAGACCGGGGGAGCGGCCGAGGTGCTGCTGCTCGAACCGCTCGACCACGAGCGTCGCCGCTGGGAGGCGATGGTGCGCCCGGCGCGCAAGCTCCGCATCGGCGAGCACCTGTTCACCACCACGGGCGAGGCGCTCGTGGAGATCGGCCCCCGGACCCCCGCGGGCGATACCAGCGAGGTCACCATCCTGGGCGAGGGCGATCCGCTCACGATCCTCGCCCGCTTCGGCGAGATGCCGCTGCCGCCGTACATCACCACACGCCTCGAACAGCAGGACCGCTACCAGACCGTGTACGCGTCGACACCTGCGTCGGCCGCAGCGCCCACCGCCGGGCTCCACTTCACCCCCGAGTTGCTCGCCCGCATCGAAGCGATGGGCGTGCCGACCGCCCGGGTCGAGCTGGTCGTCGGCCTCGACACGTTCAAGCCGGTCAGTGAGCCTGATCCTCGCCACCACCAGATCCACTCCGAGCGCTACCGGGTGCCCGCCGAGGTGCTCGAGCAGTGCCGGGCCGCCCGACGGGTGGTGGCCGTGGGCACCACGAGCGTGCGCGCGCTGGAGACCGCCGCCGACACCGGCGTGCTCGAGGGCCGCAGCCAGCTGTTCATCCATCGACCGTACGAATGGCAGGTGGTCGACCTGCTGATGACCAACTTCCACATGCCACACACGACGCTGCTGATGATGATCGACGCGTTCGTCGGCGACCGGTGGAAGCGCCTCTACGAAGCGGCGGTCGCCGATCGGTACCGCCTGTTCAGCTTCGGCGACGCCATGTTGCTGAACCGCCACCTGTCCTGAGCCCGTCACCGAGCACCGCGAGCCTCACCATGCACCCTGTCTCCGTCACCATCGACCACCAGGACGGCGCGGCGCGCGCCACCACGGCGCACACCGCCCGCGGGTCGTACACCACCCCGTGTTTCATGCCCGTGGGCACCCGAGGTGCGATCAAGTACCTCAGCGCGGCCGACTACGAGCGGCTCGGGGCGCAGATCGTGCTCGGCAACACCTATCACCTGATGCTGCGGCCGGGCGCGGAGACGGTCGCCGCCCTCGGCGGGCTCGGGAAGTTCGCCGGGTGGAACGGTCTCACGCTCACCGACAGCGGTGGGTTCCAGGTGTTCTCCCTCGACCCGAAGGTCGACGACGACGGGGTGACCTTCAAGAGCACCTACGACGGGTCCAAGCACCGCTTCACGCCCGAGATCGCCGTCCACACCCAGGAGCTGCTGGGCGCCGACATCCAGATGGTGCTCGACGTGTGCCCGCCGCTGCCGTCGCCGCCCGAGGTCGTCCGGCTCGCGCTCGAGCGCACCTCGGCCTGGGCGGCACGCGCCAAGGCCACGCACCGCCGCGAGGACCAGGCGCTGTTCGGCATCGTGCAGGGCGGCGTGAGCGAGTCCATGCGTGCCGAGAGTGCCCAGCGCACCGCCGAGCTCGACTTCGACGGCTACGGCATCGGCGGCCTGAGCGTGGGGGAGACCCGGTCGGAGATGGTGCCCGCCCTGGCCGCGGCCATCGCCCACCTGCCGGCCGATCGGCCCCGCTACCTGATGGGGGTGGGCGACCCGGCGAGTCTCGTGGAGGCCGTCGGCCTCGGCGTCGACCAGTTCGACTGCGTGATGCAGACCCGCATCGGTCGCCACGGCACCGCGCTCACCGGCACCGGGAAACTCCACGTCAAGAACGCCAAGCACGCCCTGGTGGACGAGCCGATGGACGCCGAGTGCCGCTGCGAAGTGTGCGCACGACACTCGCGCGGGTACATCCGGCACCTGTTCCAGGTCGGCGAACCCACCGCGTCGCGCCTGGTGAGCCTGCACAACATCAGCTGGACGCTGCAGCTGATGGACCGGATGCGCGCCGCCATCGTCGCCGGGACGTTCGACGACCTCCGGCGCGACATCCTCGCCACCTGGGGCTGACCCGGCCCGATCGTCCGTCCCTGCCCGGTTCGACGGGGGTGAACAGCCGCAACAGGCCGTCGATCGCTAGAATCGCCCGCTGGTCGGTACCAGTACCGCCGCGCCCTCGGGCGCGCCATCCAACAGTGGGACACCATGCACCTCCTCACCATCTTCGCCACCGAGAGCGACTCGTCCGGTTCGGCCGGCGCCGCTGTCATCCAGTTGGGCATCTTCCTGCTCATCCCCGTGGCGATGTACTTCCTCCTCATCCGTCCCCAGCGTCGGCGCCAGCGTGAGCAGGCCGCGATGCAGTCGTCGATCGACGTGGGCGACGAGGTCATGACCACCTCCGGTCTGTACGGCTTCATCACCGGCTTCGACGGCGACATCGTGTGGCTCGAGATCGACGACAACGTGCAGATCCGCGTCGCACGGGCAGCGGTGCAGCGCAAGGTCGACACCGCAGCCGGCGAGACCGCGGTACCCAGCGACGACGGCTCGGGCAAGGGCGCCAAGATCGAGCCCGGCACGCACGCTGCCGACGACGCGGCTGAACACTGATGCGTCGCAAGCTCATCATCACGCTGACGACCATCCTGGTCGTCGCGTTCGGCGGGCTGTTGGCGACGCTCGTCGCCGGCAACGAGCCGGCACTCGGCCTCGACCTGCAGGGTGGCATCTCGGTGACGCAGCAGCCGGTCGGTGAGTTCGACCCGGCCACGCTCGACCTCGCGGTCGAGCGCATCCGCGACCGCATCGACAGCCTCGGCGTCGCCGAGCCCGAGATCATCCGCCAGGGTGACGCGATCGTCGTCAACCTGCCCGGCGTGAAGAACCAGCAGGAGGCGATCGACCTCGTCCAGGTCACCGGTCAGGTCTACCTGCGGCCCGTGCAGGGCTGTGTCGGCGAGGGTGTCGAGACCACCGATTCCACCGTGCCGTCCAGCTCCGACGCCACCGGCAGCACCATCGCCGGCTCGACCGACAGCACGACGGCCACGGTCGACAGCGTCACCGGGACGACGGCGGCCCCGGGGCCGAGTCGCCGGGTGAGCAGCACGCCCACCACCGAAGGGGCCACCGACACCACGGCCGCGCCCGACACCACCGACGACGGCACGGACACCCCGGCCGTGACCGACTCGTCGGTCCCGGCGACCGACACCACCGACACGGCGGCACCCGTCGATGCGCCGCTCACCACGGCGGTCGCCCAGAGCGATCCGACCACCCAGCAGCTCCTCCCGCTGCGTGGCGGCGGCCAGTGCCTCGTCGGCCCGGCCGGCGGCACGGGCGAGGTGTTCAACAACGATGCGTCCCCGCAGATCATCAGCGGCGGCTGGGGCATCACGGTCGGTCTGAAGAACGGCGCCGCAGGTGAGGACGTGTGGAACGCCCTCGCCCGCGAGTGTTACAACGGCGGTGACAGCTGTCCGAGCCGTCGTCTCGCGATCGAGCTCGACGGCGAGATCATCTCGGCCCCCTCGGTGAACGTGCCGGAGTTCAACACCGACGTGCAGATCACCGGTGACTTCTCCGAGGACGAGGCACGCGATCTCGCCAACGTGCTGAAGAGCGGTTCACTCGGCGTGAGCATGGAGACCGTCTCGGTGCAGAACGTGTCGCCCACGCTCGGCAAGGACTCGCTGCGTGCCGCCGTCATCTCCGGCATCATCGGCGTGGCGCTCGTGCTGCTGCTGCTCGTGTTCTACTACCGCACGCTCGGCCTCATCGTCGTGGCCGGCATCTCCGTGTCGTCGGCGTTGCTCTACTCGATCATCTCGCTGCTGTCACGAACGCAGGGTCTCGCCCTGTCGCTCGCCGGTGTTGCCGGTGTGATCGTGTCCGTCGGCGTCACGGTCGACTCGTACGTGGTGTTCTTCGAACGATTGAAGGACGAGGTGCGCAGCGGACGCACGTTGCGCAACAGCGCGCAGCGAGGGTTCACCGGGGCATGGCGCACGATCCTCATCGCGGACATCGTGTCGCTCATCGGTGCGTTCACGCTGTGGTGGCTCACCGTCGGTTCGGTCCGCAACTTCGCGTTCTTCCTCGGCCTGTCGACTCTCATCGACCTCGTCGTGTCCTACTTCTTCACCCGGCCGGCGGTGTTGTTGCTGGCCCGGACCGACTGGATGGGTCGTCGTGGTGTGATGGGCATCAAGCCCGCCACCACCGGCACCACCGGCACCGCCGCAGCTGCCGCAGGGAGCGCATCATGAGCGACATCACCACCGAACGTGCCGCCGACGCGGCCGTGGCCGGCGGCGGCGACGCTGCTGTCACCCACGTCCGCCGCGGCCTGTGGGGCCGCCTCTATCACGGCGAGACGGCGATCGACTTCTACGGTCGACGCAGGTGGGGTCTCACGATCTCCGCGATCCTCATCGTGGTGACGGTGCTCTCGCTGTTCACCCGTGGCCTCAACCTCGGCATCGATTTCGAGGGCGGCGTCGCCTGGGAGGTGCCGGCCGGCCAGGTCACCGAAGAACAGGTGCGCACGATCCTCGAGGACAACGGTGTCGAGGCCGACAGCGCCAAGATCCAGACGCTCACCTCCGACAGCGGCAGCCGTCTGCGGGTACAGGTGGGCGACCAGACCCCCGAGGTCGTGCAGCAGGTGCAGGCCGATCTCGCCGAGGCGGCAGCGGTCGACGTGAGCGAGGTGTCGTCCACCTCGGTCAGCTCCTCGTGGGGTCGCAGCATCACCGAGAAGGCCATCCGGGCACTCGTGATCTTCCTCGTCCTGGTGGCGCTGTTCATCAGCTGGCGGTTCGAGTGGCGCATGGCGCTGTCGGCGATCATCGCCATGCTGCACGACGTCCTCATCAGCGTCGGCGTCTACTCGTTGTTCGGCTTCGAGGTCACCCCGGCCACGGTCGTGGCATTCCTCACGATCCTCGGCTTCTCGCTGTACGACACCATCGTCGTGTTCGACAAGGTGAACGAGAACACCGAGCGCTACGCCGGGGCACGAGCCCCGTACGCGGACACGATGAACGTGTCGATGAACCAGGTGCTGATGCGGTCGCTGAACACGAGCCTCGCGGCCGTGCTGCCGGTGCTGTCGCTGTTGGTCATCGGTTCGGGGATCATGGGTGCGGTCGCACTGCGCGAGTTCGCACTCGCCCTGCTCGTCGGCCTGATCACCGGTTCGTACTCGTCGATCTTCATCGCGGCGCCGATCCTCACGATGTTCAAGGAGGCGGAACCCCGCTTCAAGAACATGCGCTCCCAGCACGCCACCGGCGTGGAGCTGGAGCGACTCGTGCTCGGCGGTTCGCCGGAGGGGCATCGCCGCGAGGTCGCCCGTGCCCGCCGCCAGGCGTCGGTGACGGGTGCCGAGGGCGAGGTCGTGATCGCCGCGGCCACCACACCCGAGGCCGTGCTCACCCATCCGCCCCGTCCGCGCAAGAAGAAGCGGCGCTGACGAGCCGCCACGGGCGGGGACGCGAACGGTACCCTGGGCGCATGTCGGCAGACAGCCCCTGGCTCACCTCACTCGTCCGCGACATCGCCGACTACCCCACGCCCGGGGTCACGTTCCGCGACATCACACCCCTGTTGGGTGACGGGCCGGCGTTCGCCCGTTCGGTCACCGAGCTGTGCGACCGCTTCGCCGGTGCCCAGATCGACCGGGTGCTCGGCATGGAGGCCCGTGGCTTCATCGTCGCCGCGCCGATCGCTGTGGCCCTCGGCGCCGGGTTCGTGCCGGTCCGCAAGGCCGGCAAGCTCCCGTGGGCCGTGGTGCGCGAGGAGTACTCGCTGGAATACGGCAAGGACAAGCTCGAGATGCACCGCGATGCCATCCACCCGGGTGAGCAGATCCTGGTGATCGACGACGTGCTCGCCACGGGCGGCACCGCAGCGGCGACATGTCGCCTGGTCGAGGAGCTGGGTGGCGTGGTCGTCGGCCTCGGCTTCCTCATCGAGATCGGCGGCCTCGGCGGGCGCGAACGGCTCGGCGAACGGCACATCGAGAGCCTCGCCAGGTACTGATCCCAGGATGGCAACGGTCGACCGCGTCCTTCCCTGGCGGCGGCACCAGCACGCCACCGCTGAAGAGCTCACACCGCTGCTCACCGCGTACCGCAAGCGCCGTCCGAAGGCGTCGGTCGCCCTCATCAATCGGGCGTACGAGACCGCGTGCGAGGCCCACCGGCACCAGCTGCGCAGCAGCGGCGAGAGCTACATCAACCATCCGCTGGCCGTGGCCCGCATCGTTGCCGACATCGGACTCGACGACATCAGCCTCGCCGCGGCACTGCTGCACGACGCGGTGGAGGACACCGAGATCAGCGTTGCCGACGTCGAGGCCGCGTTCGGGCCCGAGGTCGCCGCCATCGTCGACGGCGTCACCAAACTCGAGCGGCTCCAGTTCGACTCCAAGGAGGCCCAGCAGGCCGCCACGATGCGCAAGATGCTCGTGGCGATGGCCAAGGACCTGCGGGTGCTGATCATCAAGCTGGCCGATCGGTTGCACAACATGCGCACGATCGCGGCGATGCCGAGCGAGAAGCAGCGTCGCATCGCCCAGGAGACCCTCGACATCTACGCCCCGCTGGCGCACCGCCTGGGCATCCAGGAACTGCGCCAGCAGCTCGAGGATCTCGCGTTCGCGTCGCTGTATCCGAAGCGATATGCGGAACTCGACCACCTCGTCGGCACCCGCACCCCCGAGCGCGAGGTGTACCTCGCCAAGGCGATCGCCGAGGTGCGTGGCCGGCTGAGCGAGGTCGGCATCGAGGCCGACGTCACCGGTCGCGGCAAGCACCTGTGGAGCATCTACGAGAAGATGGTCCAGAAGGGCAAGGAGTTCGACGACATCTTCGATCTCGTCGCCGTACGCGTCATCGTCGATTCGGTGAAGGACTGCTACGCGGCGCTCGGGTCGATCCACGGTCGGTACAAGCCGGTGGTGGGTCGGTTCAAGGACTACATCGCGATGCCGAAGTTCAACCTCTACCAGAGCTTGCACACCACGGTGATCGGTCCCGGCGGCAAGGTGATCGAGGTGCAGATCCGCACCCGCGAGATGCACCAGCGGGCCGAGTGGGGCGTCGCCTCGCACTGGGCGTACAAGGACGAGTCGGCCACCAACGACATCGACTGGCTGAACCGGATCATCGACTGGCAGGCCGACGTCAGCGACCCGGCAGCGTTCATGGAGAACCTGAAGACCGATCTCGAGCAGGACGAGGTCTTCGTGTTCACCCCGAAGGGGCGTGTCATCACGCTGCCGATCGGCGCCACGTGTGTCGACTTCGCCTACGCGGTGCACACCGAGGTCGGCCACGCCTGTATCGGCGCAAAGATCAACGGCCGTCTGGTGTCGCTCGACCACAAGCTGCGCAGCGGCGACACCTGCGAGATCTTCACGTCGAAGCTCGAGTCCGCCGCACCGTCACGCGACTGGCTGCAGTTCGCCGTCTCGCCGCGGGCGCGCAACAAGATCCGCCAGTGGTTCTCCCGCGAGCGTCGCGTCGACATGATCGAAGCGGGTCGCGACGAGCTCACCAAGGAGTTCCGCCGCGAGGGCCTGCCGTTGCAGCGGGTGTGGAAGAGCGAGGCGATGATCACCGAGGTCGAGGCCGCCGGCTACGGCGATCTCGACGGCCTCCTCGCCGCGATCGGCGAGAACCATGTGTCGGCGCACGGGTTCTCTCAGAAGATCGCCAAGTCGTACCGCAGCGGCGACGAGGACCAGGTGTCGTCGAGCGTGCTCAACATGCGGGCCAATCGCCGGCCGCGCCGCAGCCCGGGCGTGCACGTCGAAGGTCTCGACGACGTGCTCATCCGTCTGTCCAAGTGCTGCACACCGGTGCCCGGCGACGAGATCATCGGCTTCGTCACCCGCGGCCGTGGGGTGAGCGTGCACCGTGCCGACTGCGCGAACGCCGAGAGCCTGATGAGCGAGCAGGCCGCACGCCTCATCGAGGTCGAGTGGGACGGTGACCAGAGCAACACCTTGTTCCGGGCGGGTGTCGAGGTGATCGCGTTCGACCGTTCGAAGCTGCTGCGCGACGTCGCCAACAGCCTGAGCGAGCAGCACGTGAACATCGTGGCGTGCTCCACCCACACCGGCACGGACCGGGTGGCCAAGATGCGCTTCGAGTTCGAGATGGCCGACCCGTCGCACCTCGAGAGCGTGCTGCGCACGATCAAGACCATCGACGCCGTCTACGACGCCTATCGATTGGTGCCCGGCAAGGTCGACTGAACGAGCCGGTGCGGACCGACCTGCGGGTGCCGTCAGTCCGTGTCGTCGGCCCACATGCCATAGGCTCGCTCCGGGTGGAGCCGCACCACGAGGCGGCGGTCGCGCACCATCGCGGCGCGGTACTCGGACCAGTCCGGGTGCTCGCCCGACAGGCTCCGGTAGAGCCCGACGAGCTCGTCGACGGTGGCGTCGTCCGGATCGGCGGCGATGGGACTCAGTTCGACGGTGCCCTCGATGACGACGTAGGCCCAGAAGTCGGCACGGTTCACGTGCAGCGAGGCGCGCGGATCGCGCTGCAGGTTCGGGTACTTGGCCCGATCGGCCGTGATCGAGATCCGCACGACGCCGTCCGCGCCGACGGCAGCGACGATGTTCGACGACTGCGGCCGGCCGTCGCGCTTGAGGGTGATGAGGACGGCCTGACGGACGTCGGTCAGATGGTGCAGCGCAGCGGTGAGTTCCATGAGGTCACCAACCCCCGCGACGGCGGGTGTGTTCCGGTCGGACCTCAGGCGCGGCGTGCCTGGGTACCCTGCTCGGTCGTGGTGGAGGGATTCGACGAGCGGGTGGCGGCGGCGCTGGAGGTGCTCGACGAGATCGTGGCCGACCGCGATCTGTTGCAGACCCTGCCCCTCGAGGTGCGCACCCGATTGCTCAGCGCTGCCGGTGACGTGTACGAGCCCGACATCATCCGGCGCCGCAAGCAGATCAAGGCCCAGCGGCGCGAGCACAAGGCCCGTCGGGCCGAACTCGACCAGGATGCGCTGTCGGAGACCGGCATCAGATCGCTGCGGGCCAAGCCGGTGTTCACCACGCCCGACGCGTTCGCCCCGCTGGCGATCGAACCCGACCAGGTCGACGACGAGATCCTCACGCCCGACGAGGAACGGCGTCGTTCGCACGAGCCGCAACACTGCTACGTCTGCAAGCAGCAGTACACCGAGATCGACGACTTCTACGATCAGATGTGCCCGACCTGCGCGGCGTTCAACTTCGCGAAGCGATCGGAGACGGCCGATCTGACGGGCCGCGTCGCCCTGCTCACCGGCGGGCGGGTGAAGATCGGGTACCAGGCCGGCATCAAGCTGCTCCGGGCGGGGGCACGGCTGATCGTCACCACACGGTTCCCTCGCGACTCGGCCCTCCGGTACGCGGCGGAGCCCGACTTCGACCAGTGGGGTCACCGGCTCGAGATCTTCGGTCTCGACCTGCGCCACACGCCGAGCGTCGAGGCGTTCTGCGCACATCTCATGGCCACGCTCGACCGGCTCGACTTCATCGTCAACAACGCGTGCCAGACCGTGCGTCGCCCGCCCGACTTCTACCGGCACATGATGGACCTCGAGGCGGCGGCGCTCGTCGACCTCCCGCCGAAGGTGCACGCGTTGCTCGGCGCGTACGAAGGACTGCGGCGCACCGAGATGCTGTCGATCGGCCAGGAATCGACAACTGGCGCGCCGGTGCTGCCCGTTGCGGTGCCCGGTCTCGTCCACGCCGCGAAGCTCTCGCAGGCGCCGCTGCTCGACGAGGACGTCGGCGGGGGAGCGCTGTTCCCCGAGGGGCGGCTCGACCAGGACCTGCAGCAGATCGACCTCCGCGACCGGAACTCGTGGCGGCTGACGCTCGCCGAGGTGTCGTCGGTGGAGCTGCTCGAGACCCAGCTGGTGAACGCGGTGGCGCCGTTCGTGCTGAACGCACGGTTGAAGCCGCTCATGCTGCGCACGCCCGAGCGCGACAAGCACATCGTCAACGTCTCGGCCGTGGAGGGGCAGTTCTACCGACGGCTCAAGACCACCCGTCATCCGCACACGAACATGGCCAAGGCGGCGCTCAACATGATGACGCGCACGTCGGCGGCGGACTACCAGGCCGACGGCATCCACATGAACAGCGTCGACACCGGATGGGTGAGCGACGAGGACCCGCTGCACATCGCCGAGCGCAAGCAGGCCGAGCAGCGTTTCCACCCACCGCTCGACATCGTCGACGGGGCGGCCCGCATCGTCGACCCGATCATCGACGGGTTCAACACCGGCACACACGTGTGGGGCCAGTTCCTGAAGGACTACCGGCCCACCGACTGGTAGCCGGTGGGCCGGTCCGCCCGAACGTGGACCGCCCGGGGTCCGGGGGTCGGGAGCTGGTCAGGCGGCTGCGTGGCCGCCGACCGGCTCGGACTTCGCCTCGACCTTCGACTCGACCTTCGACTCGACCTTGGCAGCCACGTCGGACACTTTGTCGGCCGCGGTCTCCACCGCGGTGACCGCGGCGTCGGCGACGGAGTCCTTGGTCGTCACGATGGCGTCGGCGAGCCGCTGGCTGTGCTCACCCTTGGTGACGCCGGAGACCTTCTGGCGGACCGTCCGACGCTGCTCGTCGGTCATGCTGGAGGCGAGCGCGAAGCCTGCGGCGGCGCCGCCGAGGAACATCAGTGACTTGATCATGACGATCCGGTACCCCGCGCTTGCGCGCCACAAACGGGTGAGTCGCCCCTCGTGCCGGTCATCGGTCACGCCCGACCGATCGGCTCTGCGACGACCGGTTGTGACGGCGAGCGGCGGTCGCCATCCTGGGTGTCGTGCAGATGACGGCGGTGCGGGACACCTGGATCCCACCCGTCGACAAGCAGGCATACCGGGAAGGCGTGCGGGCGATGATGCCCATGGCCCTCGCCATCTCGGTGTGGGGCGTGGTGACCGGTGTCGCCATGGTGAACCAAGGCATGTCGGTGACCGTCGGCCTGATCATGACGTTCACGGTGTTCGCCGGGTCGGCCCAGCTCGCCGTGCTGCCGCTGCTCGCCGTCGGCGCACCCCTGCCGGTCGTGTGGGCCACGGCACTCGTCGTGAATCTGCGGTTCGTGATCTTCGCCGCGAGCAGTCGCCGCTCCTTCGTCGACCTCACCCTGCGGCAACGGATCCTCGCCGGCTATCTCAACGGCGACCTCGGGTTCGCATTGTTCTCGCAACGCTTCGCCGACGATCCCGACCGCGGATCGCCCGTGCAGTGGGGGTACTTCTACGGCGGCGCGGTCGTGAACTGGGTCGCCTGGCAGGCGGCTTCGGTCGCCGGCATCGTGCTCGGCGGATTCGCCCCCGAGGAGTGGGGGCTCGAGCTCGCCGCGTACCTGGCGCTCACCGCCGTGCTCGTGCCGATGTGCGTGAAGTTCCCCGCCATCGCTGGCGTCGCCGTCGCCGTCGTGGTGTCGGTGATGACCGTCGATCTCCCGATGCGGCTCGGCCTGCTGGTTGCCGTCGCGGCCGGCGTGACGGTGGCGATGCTGGCCGAACACCTCCACGGCCGGCAGGCGCTCCGTCGGGCAACCCCGGCGTCCGCCGGAACCGAGGAGGTGACGACCTGATGGGCCTCGACCACTGGCCGTACATGCTCGCCGCCATCGCCGGTCTCACGATCGTCACCGTCGCCACGCGAGCGAGCTTCTTCATGCTGCCGTCGCAGGTGCAGCTGCCGGCACGGGTGGAGCGGGCACTGCGCTACGCGCCCGCGTGCGCGCTCGCCGCCATCGTCGCTCCGGGCGTGCTCACCCGCGATCACGACATCGCGATCGGCTGGGGCAACGACCAGATGTGGGCGCTGCTGATCGCCGCGGCGGTCTACGCGAGGGCGCGGAACATGATCGTGATGATGGCCGTCGGCATGGGCGTGTTCACGTTCTTGCGGCTCGTGGTCTGAACCCACGCCGCCGCGGGACCGCCCGTCAGAACCGGCCGCCGTCGACCAGGAAGTGTTGGGCGGTGCACGCGGCGCCGTCGTCGGCCGCGAGGAACAGGACCATCTGGGCGAACTCGTCGGGCAGGATGCGCCGCTTGATCGCCTGGTCGCGCATCGTGCTCGCCTCGCCCTCGGGGGTCCACCACTGGGCGAGCTGACGTTCCGTCGGCACCCAGCCGGGCATCACCGTGTTCACCCGCACGCCGTGGGGGCCGAAGGTGCGGGCCATCGTGCGCGTGATGCCCTCCACGGCCGACTTGGCGATCGCGTACCCCGGGAACATGTCCTCCTGCATGAGGTAGCTGCTCGAGCCGATGTTGACGATCGAGCCGTCGCCCGCCTCGATCATCGCCGGGGCGAGGGCCTGGATGGCGAAGAAGTAGTGGCGGAGGTTGGTGTTGATCCGGTCGTCGAAGTACTCGACGGTCATGTCGCGCCAGTCGTGACGATCGTCGTTGGCGGCGTTGTTGACGAGCACGCCGATGGTGCCGAGTCGTCGGGTCGCCTCCACGCACGCGGCGCGCAGGGCCTCGATGTCGAGCAGGTCGACCTCGAGGAACACCGGCGTGTGTGCGACGGCGGCCGCGAGGCAGCGGTCGATCGTCTCCGCTGCTGCACCGGCGTCGCGGTCGACGAACGCGACCTTCGAGCCCTGGCGGGCGAACTGCTCGACGAGTGCGCTGCCGATGCCGGCAGCGCCGCCGGTGATGAAGACGCCGCGGTCGACGAGCGAGGGGTAGGAGGCGTAGCGAGTCACGGGGAGAGTGTGGCGCTCGATCCGCTCAGTCGGCGAGAGAACCCCCGAAGATCTGCCACGCCAGGATCGACTTCGCGCCCAGGCTCAGCACCAGGTACGCCTTCTCGCCGTACACGTAGTCGGACCAGCGCCCGACACCGCGGTACTGCAGCCACTGGTTCAGCCCGAAGCTGAAGAAAAAGATGAACTGGGTGACGAAGATGCCGTACACGAACCCCGGCACGGTGTCCGCACCGAACACGTTGATCGCGATCGCGACCCACGGGGCCAGGCCGGCGACCGTGCCGAACCAGAACGCGATCATCGTGGTCGACTCGCGGCCGGGCGGGTTCATCCGCTCCTGGAGCCACCCGAACAGGATCATCGCCACGTTCGCACCGACGATGGCCACGATGCCCGTGATGTCGGTGATGCCGCTGTACGACGCGATCAGCAGCACCATCAGGGTGGCGCTGAACGAGTACTCCAACCAGCGGAAGCGGTTGATGCCGGCGCGGAGGTCGCGCTCGTAGGTGTCGCGAGCCACGGTCGCCGTCAGCAGGTGGTCGATGGCGGCCAGGCACAGGAACACGGCGATGGCGACGCCGATGCGCACGTCGAACAGGCCGTTCGGTTCCGTGAGCCGGGTGCCGGGAGGGCCCTCGGGGAACGTGGACGTGACGGTGATCGCGAAGTCGCTGGCGAGGACGAGCACGGCGACGGCCTGCAGGACGTGGAGCACGGTCAACCCGAGGTTCCAGGTGCGGAGGTTGGCGAGACGTGTTGGGGTGGTGCCGGTGGCATCGGTCATGCCGTCACAGTGCCCGAGATCGGCTCTCGATGTCGCGTCCAACCGTCAAACGTGACATGAATCCGCCAACCGCAGGAACCGGGTCCGGGTCGTCGTCCGTCCCGTCCTCGAGCCATGGTCGCCCCTGGTCAGCGGTATTCCCGGGGCCGGGGGAGGGGGCGCCGGTAGGATCGACGACCGTGCCAGAGTTCCAGACCAGCCCCGGGATGCGCGACATCCTGCCGCCCGAATCGGCCCGTTGGCGCCGGTTCGTGCACGTCTTCGCCGACGTGGCGGGGCGGGCCGGCTACGGCCAGGTCATCTCCCCGCTGCTCGAGGACCTGGGCGTGTTCCAGCGCCTCGGCGCCGCCACCGACGTGGTCACCAAGGAGATGTACGACTTCGTCGACAAGGGTGGCCGCCACATCGCGCTCCGGCCCGAGCTGACCGCCTCCGTCTGTCGGGCGTTCGTGCAGCACCGGCCCGCCACCCCGTGGAAGGTCTGGTACACCGGCTCGCAGTTCCGGTACGAGAAGCCCCAGCGTGGCCGGTATCGCCAGTTCGACCAGGTGGGCATCGAGGTGCTCGGCGCCACCGACCCGTACCTCGACGTCGAGGTCATCGCGATGGGCTGGGAGTTCTACCGGGCGCTCGGCCTGCAGCAGGTGAACCTGTTGCTGAACAGCCTCGGTGAACCCGACGACCGGGCCCGGTACGTCGCCGCGCTCGAGGGTCACTTCCGGGCCAACCTCGACGCGATCAGCCCCGAGAGCCGGGTCACGCTCGACAAGAACCCGCTCCGGGTCCTCGATTCCAAGCGCGGCCAGGACGCGCCGATCGTCGCCGCCGCGCCGCGCATCGCCGACTTCTACAGCGACGAGGCGGGTGCCCACTTCGAGGCGGTGCAGGCCGGCCTCACGGCGCTCGACATCCCGTTCACGATCGACGCCAAACTCGTGCGCGGTCTCGACTACTACCGCTACACGACGTTCGAGTACCAGGGCGGCACGCTCGACTCGGCGCAGAACGCGCTCGGCGGCGGCGGTCGCTACGACGGGCTGATCGAGTCGCTCGGCGGCCCGGCCACCCCCGGCGTGGGTTTCGCCCTCGGCCTCGATCGCACCTTGCTGGCCTGCGACGACGAGGGCGTGTTCGCCGCGCCGTCCACCGCGGTCGACGTGTTCGTGGTCGACACCACCGGCGGGCTCGAGGCGCTGCGGATCACCGCCGAGCTGCGCGAGGCCGGACTCTCGTCCGACCGGGCGTTCGACAACCGCAGCATGAAGAGCCAGATGAAGGCCGCCGACCGCAGCGGCGCCGCCTATGCGGTCATCATCGGCACCGACGAACTCGATGCCGGCACCGTCGTCGTGCGCCCCTTGCGGGCCGACTACGACCCCGCCACCGGAGCGGGTGGCCAACAGGCCATCAACCGGAACGATCTCCTCCCACACCTGCAGAAAGTCCTGTCATGAGCAGCAGCACAGCGATGCGAACCCACCAGTGCGGCGAACTCCGCACCGAACACATCGGCCAGACCGTCAGCCTCTGCGGCTGGGTCGCCACCCGCCGCGAGCACGGCGAGAAGCTCGCCTTCATCGACCTGCGCGACCACACCGGTCTCACCCAGTGCGTGGTCGACAACGCGGTCGACGTGCGCGCCGAGTACGTGGTGCGCATCACGGGCACCGTGAACGCCCGCCCGGCGGAGAGCGTCAACGACAAGCTGCCGACCGGTCAGATCGAGCTGCAGGACTGCGTCGTCGAGATCCTCAACTCGGCCGAGCCGCCGCCGTTCCCCATCAGCGAGCGCGCCGACATGGTGGCCGAGACCACGCGTCTGCAGTACCGCTACCTCGACATCCGCCGCGAGCGCATGCAGAAGAACATCCGCATCCGCGCCGCGGTCAACTCGGCGATCCGCCGGTCGATGGAGGATCAGGGCTTCGTCGAGGTCGAGACCCCGATGCTCGTGCCGTCCACCCCTGAGGGTGCCCGCGAGTTCATCGTGCCCAGCCGTCAGCAGCCGGGTTCGTTCTACGCGTTGCCGCAGAGCCCGCAGCTGTTCAAGCAGCTGCTGATGGTGGCCGGCATCGACCGCTACTACCAGATCGCCCGCTGCCTGCGCGACGAGGACCTGCGCGCCGACCGCCAGTACGAGTTCATGCAGCTCGACGCCGAGATCAGCTTCGGCGACCAGGACGACGTGCACACCGCGATCGGCGCGGCCGTCGTCGCCGCTGCACGTGCTGCCGGCAAGGAGACCGGCGACATCATCACGATGACGTGGCACGAGGCGATGAACCGCTTCGGCATCGACAAGCCCGACCTGCGCTTCGGCATGGAGCTGCAGGAGCTCACCGACGTGTTCGCCGCGACCGAGTTCAAGGCGTTCGCCGGTGCAGCCGCGATCAAGGGCATCAACGCAGCGGGCAAGGCCGAGGAGTACGGCCGCAACAAGCTCGACGCGATGACCGACAAGGCCAAGAAGATCGGGGCCAAGGGTCTCGTGTGGTTGAAGGTCGGACCGGACGGCACCCTGGAGTCGCCCGTCGCCAAGTTCCTGAGCGACACCGAGCAGACCGAGCTGAAGCGTCGTCTCGACGCAGCGCCCGGCGACCTGCTGCTCATCGTCGCCGACGAGTGGTCGATGGCGTGCGAGGTGCTCGGCACGCTGCGCAACGACCTCGGTCGGCCGCCGGTGCACGAGGGTCCGTACAAGTTCCTCTGGGTCGTCGACTTCCCGCTGTTCGTCGGGGTCGACGAGGCGAGCGGCCGGCCGAAGCCGGGCCACCACCCGTTCACCCAGCCGCATCCCGACGACCTGCACCTGCTCGAGAGCGACCCGCTGAAGGTACGCAGCCAGGCCTACGACCTCGTGTTCAACGGCTGGGAGCTCGGCTCGGGTTCGATCCGTATCCACCAGGCCGACCTGCAGGCACGCGTGTTCGGGCTGCTGGGCATCACGCCCGAAGAGGCCGATCGTCGATTCGGGTTCTTCCTCAACCCGTTCAAGTACGGTGCGCCGCCCCATGGCGGCTTCGGCCTGGGCATCGACCGCCTGGTCGCGATCCTGGCCGGCGAGGAGAACATCCGCGAGGTCATCGCGTTCCCGAAGACCCAGAGCGGCATGGATCCGATGACCAACGCCCCGACCCCCGTCGACGCCAAGCAGCTCGACGACCTCGGCATCCGCGTCCTGCCCCCCAAGGCCTGACGCGCCCCAGCGTTCCCCCGAACCCCACCGCGTTTGATCGCTTTCGCGTCGCATCGACGCGTTCGCGCACAATCGCACCGAGGCGGATCCCGCGTCTGATCACCTTCGCGTCGCATCGACGCGTTCGTGCACACACGCGGCATCCGGAAGGGAGGTCGCGATGGAGCGATTCCGTTGGGCGGAACACCACGATGGGCTGATCACCAGCCGTGTGATGCGGGCGGACGGCAGAGACAGGGGAGCGGTCCAGCAGGATCGACGCGCTGGTCGGGTCCGGACCGTACGGCGCGGTGTCGTCGCCGTGAACGGGACACCGCCGACGTGGCACCAGGCGGTGCGAGCTGTGTTGCTGTCGTCGGGACGCGAGGTCGCTGCCTCGCACGTGACGGCGGAACGATTGCTCGGTGGGCGCCGGCGCAACGCTGAGTGGATCGACGTGATCGCGCCGATGGCCCGTCAGGTACGCCTCGACGGCGTGAAGGCCCATCGGAGCGGGCTCATCGAACCGGGCGACATCGTGGTGGTGCAGGGCATGCGGTGCACCTCGGCCCTGCGGACCGTCATCGATCTGAGCGGGGTGCTGACATGGAAGGAACTGGGCGAGGTGGTCGACGACTTCGTGCGTCGCAAGCTGCTCGATCTCGAATCGCTTCGCTCGCGGGTGAACCGGCTGCGACCGGCGCCGGGTCGCAAGGTGCGGGCGTTGCGGGCAGTGCTCGCCGCGCGCATTCCGGGCTACGACCCCGGGGAGAGCCAGCTGGAGGCACGGATCATGGTGGTGCTGATCGGGTGCGGTCTCCCGCAACCCACCCAGCAACACAAGGTCGAGGTCGGGCCGCGCCGTTACCGACTGGACTTCGCATGGCCCGATCGAAAGCTCTATCTCGAGGGCAACGGCTTTGGATGGCACTCGCTGTCGTCCGATCTCGATCGTGACGCTCGCCGCCAGAACGAGTTGGTGCTCGACGGGTGGTGCCCGATCGAGATCACCTGGCGGATGAGCGACGAGGAGATTCGCCGCCATCTGGTGCGGTTTCTCCGATTCCGTCCCGCTGCCTGAACGCTCGCGTTTGGTCGTTCCCGCGTGCATATGA
>CAUJET010000197.1 GCA_963169665.1 Actinomycetota bacterium
CCCGGCGACGACTGCATGCACGGGTACTCCCCCTGCTGCACCATGTCGCGAGGGATCTGCAGGTTGGCGGTGGCGACGCCGAGGTTGACCGTGCGGATCGACATGCCCTCGCTCCCGCGGGTGGACGGTGTGGAGACGCGGCGGTTGATCATCACCGACGAACTCTGGATCACGAGTCGGGCGGAACCGTCGAGGAGGAGCGTCGCCCCCTTGCCGGTGATGGAGTGGTTGGTGAGCGCCGACGAGCTCAGTGCGAGGTCGGAGTCGACGGCGCAACCGGCCACCCGACCCTCACCGAACACCACCTTCGCCGAGGTGTTGATCGTCACGGTGCTGGTGAAGTGGTAGATGCCCGAGGCGAAGTAGTGCTGCCGGCCACCCGCGCCACTGACGGTGAGGGGGTCCTCGTAGCGGCCGGGGTAGTACATGCGACACGTCGGCGTGAGATCGACGAACTTGCCGTCGCGGTCGTAGGTGGGCACCTGCGGCAGCCGTGGGTACTGCCACTGCTGCACGCCGTCGGCGGCGTTCGGGTCGTCGCCGGCGCGTGTCCACCACGGCACCGGTGCGGCGGTGGAGCACGCCTGGTGCACGTGGCTGAACGGCTCGCCCGAGCTCTCGATCTGCGACATCGCGACCGGGTAGCCGTCAGGGCCGACGGCTGCGGCATCGCAGTCGACCGGCGCGGTGGCACCGAACTGGTACCGAGCGGCGGCCGGAGGCACGGGGACGCCGGGTGCACCGGGCGCGAGATCGACCGAGTTGGAGTACTCGATCACGTACGGGTTCGCGCTCGTGCCGGCGACGAGGACGTCGCCGGTGTTGGTCGCCAGGTCGCCGCCGTTCAGGAAGACGTCACCGTCGATGTCCTTCAGGTACGAGCCGGTGTAGGCGCCCGCCGTCGATCCCGACAGCGCTGGCTTCGTCGGGTCGCTCTGGGTCGCGATCACGCCGTACCGGTTGCGGCCGGTGTCGTAGTAGGCCAGCGGGGTGCAGGTGATCGTGCCCGCGAAGCCGTTCAGGTCGAACGTGCCGGCCGGGTAGCTGCTCTGGTTGATGCACGACGACGGGCCTTTCGAGACCTGCATCATGATCGCGAGGCGCATGGCCGACTTCGCCGACTCGATGCCGCGGGTGCGCTCCTCGAGCGGTGGGCGGGCGCGGATCACCGTCGCGGTGAAGGTGAGCAGTCCGCCGATCACGAGGCTGCACACGATCACCATCAGCATCGTGATCGTCAGGATCGATCCACGGTCGCCAGATGCGCTCGTGCAGTCGCCGGCGTGGGTGCGGTTGCGGGTGCGGGTGCTCATCACGGTGCCGGCTTCGAGATCACGAGGCACGAGAGCGCCTCGTCGGCCTGGAGGAGGATGTCGGCGCCGAGCAACAGCTCGCCCCCGGCGTCGGTGATCGGTTGCGTCACCCGGCCCGACACGGGAGACCCCGCTTTCGAGCACTCGATCCGATCGAACACGTACCCGGCAGGCGTGCCGTCCTCGATGATCCGCACGGTCTTGCTCGACTGGCCGGCGTTGAACGAGTAGTCGAGGGTCACCGATGCGGTCACGCTGCGGTCGAGGAGTCGGTCACCGATGTCGGTCGAGAAGTTCCACTTGCTGTCGGAGGGCACGTCCTGCAGCACGCCACCGACGTCGACCTTCTTCTGCAAGGTCACCGTGCCACCGCACTCGGCGGCCATGATCGCCCGCAGCACCGTCGCCGTGTTCACGAACGCAGCGCGGAAGAAGTCGGCGTCGGATGCGTTGCCCGCTCCCCCGTTGGCCGCTGCGTCGTACTCGACCGAGCCGACCACCGACTTGAGGTTGTTGATGGCCGAGGCCTTGTTGTAGTCGGCACCGACGAGCACGCCGATGATGCGGGCCGAGGTACGACGGCCGTCGTTCGCCTTCGCCTGGGCACTCGCCACCGCGACCGACGTCGAGATGTTGCTGCCACCTGCGTTGGCGATGTTGCGGTTCGGTTCGCCGTCGGTGACGAACACGACGAGGTCGGGCGTGTTCGGGTACGGCACGCCGGCGACGTTGAAGAACGGCATGTGCAGACCGCTCTCCCAGTTCGTACCGGAACCGATCTGGTCCCAGTGGATGCCGTCGACCAGCGGCGAGTCGGGGATGCTCTGGTTCCAGTTGCCGTCACGGTTGTCGATGACGGTGATGCGGTTGCGTGCGGCGGTGATGTCGCTCGAGGCGTTCAGCAGCGAGAAGAACGAGCCCTCGGTCGTCGGGTACATGCGATATGCGGCGCGGTCGAACCCGATGACGTTCATGCGCACGGGGGTGCCGGTGAAGAGGTCGATGAACTCCGTCGCTGCGTTCTCGAGCTGGACACCGCCGTTGTTCAACGGCACCGAACCGGAGGTGTCGAGCACCAGGGTGATCGTGCCGCCACAGCGGCTCGGCGGCGCGCTGGGATCGACGAAGCCGAGGTTCGGGTCGCTCGGCAGGAATTCGTCCTCGGAGAGGCCGGCGCCGCCGGTGGCGAACTGCTCGCCGTTGTCGAAGGTGACGATCACGTCCTCGCCGATCGGCTTCAGCACCACCTGGTTGCGCGACTTCACCTCGAGCGCGTGCTCGGGCTTCTGGTCGGGCGTCCAGCCCGGGGGCGGGGCCGGCAGCTCGTGGGCCACGCCGACGCGGCTCACCGTCTCCTGGGCGGTGCCCGCGTTGCGGATCTCGTAGCGCACGAGCTGCCATTCGTCGCCGACGTTCACGTAGCGATAGGCGACGAAGTACTGGACGGACACCGAGCCGCTGATGTCGAAGCGCTTGATCGTCAGCGCGTTCGTGCCGGGGAGCACCGTGCTGGTGGCCGGCGAGTAGAGGGGATCGGTGAAGGTCTCGGACGCGGAGGCCAGGTCGACCGGCAGCCACGTCTGCACGAAGCTGATGTCCTTCGAGATGGCCACGCGCTCTTCGGCCTGGGGCGTGGTCTTCAGGATCACGAGGAACGCCGCGCAGATGGAGGCGAGGATGACGCCGGTGATCGTCATCGTGATCAACAGCTCGGGCAAGGTGAAGCCCGGATCCCGCTCGTCGCGGGTGATGTCGGCCCGGCGGCGCCGACGGAACTCAGCCAAGCGTCGCATCTCGCTCCTCGTCGGTCCGGATGTCGCCCATCACCAGATCGAGCTGGTTGGTCTGCTCACCGTCGGGGCTGGTGACCTTGATCGTCACCCGCTGCAGGGTGCGCTCTTTCGTGATGGAGATGACCGTGCGCCCGCAGTCGCCCGCGGAGACCGGGTCGGTGGTCGACCAGGTCTTGGTGGTGGTGTCCCAGTACTGCACGTCGAGGACCTCGACGGTGCTCGCCGGCCACTCGAAGATCGCTGCCGCGTTCTTCGCCTTGGCCGCGTAGCCGCCCATCGAGTCGGTCTCCGGGCAGGGGTGCCAGCCGTAGTTCGACACCCGGTCGACGGCGCTGCCGAGGACGGCTTCGACCTTGGCCTGGGTGTCGCTGAACCGCGACACGCGGATGGCGGACCACATCGCCGGGAGGATGCTCGAGATCACCATGCCCATCAGGGCCAGCGACACCAGCACCTCGACCAGCGTGTAGCCGTCGTCACGGTCGACGTCGGCGTCGCCCGGCCTTCTCCTTCGCATCCCTCGCAGCACTGCCCGCTCCGATCAACTCCACGTCGTTCGGCGTGACCGACGTACTGGTGCATCGGGCGCGCGGCGCTCACGAGTGAGTCAGGACTCGTTCACAGCTGGGTCATGATTCCGTGAACCCGTGGACGCGAATCGGAACTTCTCACGGTCGGTGGGTGACCCTTGCCGGAATCGGTGGAGGTGGATGTGGCGGCGAGCGCCGGGACCGATGGGGCCCGTCTGCGTCACTGGATCTGCCAGCTGTTCACCTTGTTCGCACCGTTCTCCTTCACCTGCACGACGGCGGTGGAGGTGACGACCGGTGTGCCGGCCGTGGTGGTGGTGACGATCTTCAGCGTCAGGAGGACGACCGGGTTGACCAGGCCGAACTCGAACGTCGCCGGCCGCGCCGTGGAGACCTCCATGGTGCCGGCCAGCACACCGCCACCGATGCTGATCGTCTTGTTGGCCTCGGCGCCGGGGCTGGTGTTCACGACCAGGCGGCCCTGTGGCACGGCCACGTAGCCGGGGATCCGGAGCGTCACTGCGGCTGCCGTGGTGAGGTTGACGTCCACGATCGGCAGTGGTGCCGCCGCGGTCGCGAACGGGATGGTGGCGACGGCGCCGGCGGGGGTGGTCTGCGTGACCTTCGCGATCGCCGGATCGGCGAGCAGGTCGGCGTAACTGCGCCCGGTCATGTCGGTCTCCGACACGAAGACGGTGTAGTTGTTGAGGCGGGCGGCACAGCACGCATCGGTGCGGTTGTGGATCACCACTTCGTTGACGACCGAGTTCGGCCCCACCTCCACCTGCCACCACGGGTTCGGCTCGTCGGCCTCGGTCGTCGAGGTCACCGACCCGTTGGCGAAGACGCCGTCGGTGTTGCCGTCGACGGCCCGGGAGGCAGCGGCGGTTCCTTCGGTGCTCGACTGGGTGGCGGTCTTCGCACGAGCGATCTCGCCGGGGGTGCCGTTGGTGGCGACGCCGTTCACCAGCACCTCGGCGAGCGACAGGGCGTCGGTCGTGCTGGCGAGCTGCACGCGCACGTACCGGCCGCTGGCGCCCGGAGCCCCGTTGACGAGCGCCGACGGCTTGTACCCCTGGTCCGTCGCGGGGACCGGTGTCGTGCCGGCGACCATCGACTTCGGCACGAACATCGAGTTGGCACGATCCAGGTCGATGAACGAGGCACCGCTCATCTCACCGTTGACGCTCACGATCGACACACCCGCGGAGCTGGCGGAGGAGACATCGGCGGCGCTGGTGTAGCGCTGGTTGAACACGACGTTCGCGCCCGCACCGGCCGTGACCGTGTCGACGACGAGACGGCCCTGACCTCCGAAGACGAACGTGGCCCCGAGACCCGAGATGTTGTGCACGATCGGGGCGTCGACTGCGTAGAAGGCCGCTTCCTGGTCATTGGTGCAACCCTCTTCGGCACCGCCGCCGACGACGACCCGGGCATCTCCCGAGAACCGGACCGACTGCTCGAAGTAGTAGATGCCCGACGTGAAGTACACCGGTGTCGAGCCCGAGATCGTGACCGGATCGACGTAGGTGCCCGGGAAGTACACGAGGCAGTTGGGGTAGCCGGCTGGCATCGAGTAGCCGATCGGCGACCGGACGTTGAGGTGGCGGGCGGGCAGCTGGGGCAGCCACATCTTGTCGTCCGCAGGCGACGTGGTGGTCTGCGCCACCCACGCGTTCACCGGAGTACCACCGCTGCCGGGCATCACCGTGCCGATCGAACCGGTCGGCGTGAGGGAACCGGCCTTGGTGGTGGCCAGGCCGTAGCGGAGTGTGTTCGGGTCCTCGGCGAGCGTCGACGCCATCTTCCAGCACTTCGTGTCCACCGTGGTGTTGAGGCCTGGACCACCGAGGGTGACCGGAATGGTGAGGCCCGCGGCGTCACACGTCTTGAACAGGTTCACCGGGTCGGACAACGCCGTGCGCAGTCCTCCTTTGACTGCCTCGACGCGCGTCGTCTTGGTCTGCAGCACGCGCGTCTGGCGGC
>CAUJET010000198.1 GCA_963169665.1 Actinomycetota bacterium
CTGCCGGATGCTGAGCTGCAGGAAGATGCGGTCGAGCCTACAGCACCCACTGCCTGATGTCGCTGCCGCACGCGCTGCTGACCGCATTGCTCGAGCAACCCGGTTCGGGCTCCGAACTGGCGCAGCGCTTCGATCGCTCGATCGGCCACTTCCGGCGGTACACGAAACGAGCGCTGCGCGAACTCGCAACGGCGACCGAATGTGAGATTGCAGACATGCGCTCGGTCAACTTCCCGGGGATGTTCGCGTGGTTCCTGGTGGCACGGCTCGGACGCAAGGATCCCACGAGCGCCAGATTCGCCGCGACGTACGACCGGTTCTTCGTCCCGGCACTTCGCTTCATCGAGAGCCGACTCCGCCCGCCGTTCGGGCAATCGATCTTTTGCGTGTTGACCACCTCCGGCGAGGCCAGCAGACCTGCTCACCGATCGTCGTAGCCGAGTAGACCCGCTCGCGATCTCCCCCCTCGTCTATCCGGCGCCGCGCCCGCACACGGAACCATGCATCCTCACGCTCCAACCCTGCTGTGACCGCAGCAATCAGCGACTCGATCGGTGTCGACGCCTGGACCCCAGCAATCGATCGCGACGGCCGACCGCGCACCGATGGTGCTGCTGTATGCGAACTCACGTCGCTCATCGACGACTCGAGACTCCCTGCCGGGACCCGACTGATCGTGCGACGCGAACCGTTACACCCCGGCGCCCAACGCTCCCTGTTCCCGTCGCTGGAATACCGATACTGGGGGTTCTACACCGACCAGGACGGTGACCCCGTCGAGTGCGACGCGACCATGCGCGCTCACGCGCATGTCGAACAACACATTCAACGGTTGAAGGACTCAGGCCTGTGCCGGTTCCCGTTCAACCGGTTCGACACCAACCAAGCGTGGCTCCAGACCGTCACCCTCGCCGCGGATCTGGTTCGCTGGTTCCAACTCGTTTGCCTCCCTGACACGTGGGCTGATGTGCGACCCAAGAAGCTCCGCTGGACCTTGTTCGGTGCGCCCGGCCGCCTCGTGCGCACCGCACGCCAAACCATCGTCAGGCTCATCGACGACTGGCCCACCGCCGGCGTCCTGGTCGGCGCCTACCAGCGCATCGCCCTCATCGCCTGACCACACACGAACCCGAACACGACCGGCACCACGCTCACAGCGCGCGCCCCAACACCAGCCCAACCCGCCTCGCCTCGCCTCGGAACCTGTCAAGGAGTTTGAGACAGTTTTCGGTTAGTTGTTCTGTATGAGCGCTTCGCGCGATGGGTCGTTGATCCAGGCGACGGTAGGGAGCTTGGGCGGGGCGGGCCGTCGGCCGCGGAACCGGTCGGGGTTGGCGGCGTAGGCGGCGTCGAGGGTCGCGGCTCGTTGGGCGCTGATTTCGGTGGAGGTGCCGTAGTGCACCGACGCGGGGGTGTGGAGTGCGATGCCGGAGTGGCGGTGTTCGTGGTTGTAGTAGGCGAAGAACGTCTCGCAGAACGCTCGGGCGTCGTGGATCGACCCGAAGTTGGTGGGGAACGCCGGGCAGTACTTGAGGGTCTTGAACGCGGCTTCGCTGTAGGGGTTGTCGTTGGACACGTGAGGCCGCGAATGTGAGCGGGCGACGCCGAGGTCGACGAGGAGCTGCGCGACGGGTTTCGAGGTCATCGAGGTGCCGCGGTCGGCGTGAAGCGTGAGCTGGTTTCGGGCCACGCCCTGACTCTGGATGGCAGCGTCGATGAACTCTTTGGCGAGTTCGCCGGTCTCGGCGGGTGCGATGCACCAGGCGATGACGTAGCGGGAGTAGATGTCGATGATCACGAACAACTCGTAGTAGACGCCGCGGGTCGGACCGCGAAGCTTCGTGATATCCCAACTCCACACCTCGTTGGGGCCTCGGGCGATCAGCTCGGGTTTCTTCTTCGCGGGGTGGGTGCGTTGACGGCGCCGTTCGCGGTTCTCGCCCGCGACGGCCAACAGCCGGTACATCGTGGCGATCGAGCACAGGTAGACGCCGTCATCGAGGAGTCGGGCCCACACCTGGGCAGGTGCCAGATCGCTGTATTCGGGCGACCGCAACACCGCCAACACGTGTTGACGTTCGGTCTCGGTGAGCGCGTTGGCCGGCGCCGGGCGTGGGACGGGCGGGCCTAGTTTCGGGGGCTGGTGCCGCCGATAGTGGGTGGCACGGGGCCGACCCAACAAGGCGGCAGCCCGGCGGACGCATGTCTGTTTCGCGAGTTCGTCGAAGTGGTCGTCGATCACTTGGTCGACCTCGGCTCGGTGTCCGCGCTCTCGGAGATGAGCCCCAAGAGCGCGTGTGCTTTTCCCGTGATCTCCAACGCCAACTTGGTGCGCTCGAGCTCGGCCTCCAACCGAGCGTTGCGCCGTCGGAGCCGGTCCAGTTCAACCTGTTCGGTGGTCCGCTTCACCCGCCCCGCCGGCGGTGTCGTCCCGGCCCGGTCGCGTTGTTTGCGCCACTCGGCGAGATGCGACGAGTACAGGCCTTCGCGGCGCAGGTACGCGCCACGTTTCTCGCTGCCCTTCGCCAGGGCATCGTACGCATCGAGATGCGCGTGCTTCTCGGCCGCGGTGAACGTGCGGCGCTTCGGTCTGGCGGCAGGGTCGATCTCATCCACCCGCCCATTTTGGGCGCGGTCAACCAGATCTGCAGTCGTCAACGTCATCAGATTTCGGGTCCGTTTCTCGCCCTGGAGGAGTCACAACCGCTCAACGCGGTGTCTCACCCCACCCTGACAGACAGGGCCTCGCTGACCCCTCCAACACCCGCCAGCCGACCCCAAACCCGGCCCGGCCACCCGGCTGAAGCCGAAATCGGCCTCGATGCTCACCCCAAATCACCCCGTGAAGAGTTGGGGCTAGGAGACTGCTGAGCAATTCGGGGGCCTGGCCGGGGGGTTGCTCGATTCGCGTTGTTGGTGGGGATCGAA
>CAUJET010000199.1 GCA_963169665.1 Actinomycetota bacterium
AGGGCCCAGTCACCGCCGGGCATCAGCTCCCCCGCCTGCCATGTGCCCGCTGGGACGACGAACTGCACGAGCTGGTCGGCGAGCGGGTCGCCACCGAGCACCACCTCGTCGTCGCTGCCATCGGCGTGGAGCAGCACCATCTTGATCGGCTGGCCGCCGTAGAAGTGCCAGACCTCGTCGAAGGCGAGGCGGTGGAACAGCGATCGGCTCGGCCGTCCACCACCAGGGCCGCCGTCCGGACCGTCCGCGCCCTCCTCCGATCCGCCGCAGTACAGGCCGATCATCGCAGTGCCGACCGGACCGCCGGCCGCGGTGTCGGCCGTGCTCCGGTACGTGCTCACGAACCACGTCGCCTCCACCGGCAAGGGTTCGAGTCCGAAGTGCTCCACCAGTCGTGCCGCGGTCGGATGCATGCGCCGACGGTACCCGCCGCCCACCCGCCGTGGACGATGGGCCCACCCGGCCGACGTGCTCTGATAGCGGCATGTCAGATGTGTCGGACGATCCGGTCCTCGTCGTCGGCGCGGGCATCGGTGGCCTCGTCGCCGCGCTCAGCCTGCACGACGCCGGCCATGCGGTGGAGATCTTCGAGTCGGCCGACGAGGTGCGGCCGCTCGGCGTCGGGATCAACCTGCTCCCCCACGCGGTGCGCGAGCTCGACGCGCTCGGGCTGCTCGACCGCCTGCTCCCGGCATCGGTGCAGCCGTCGACGCTCGCCTACTTCACCAAGCGCGGGGAGCCGATCTGGGACGAGCCGCGCGGCCTCTCCGCCGGGTACCGCTGGCCGCAGGTGTCGATCCATCGCGGCACACTGCAGCAGATCCTCCTGCAGGCGGCGCTCGAGCGCATCGGCGCCGACCATCTCCACACGAGCCACCATCTCGTCGATCTCGACAGCCACGACGACCACGCCCGGGCGCACTTCGCGTCGCGCCGTGGCGGTGCGGCCGAGCGATCGGTGCGCGGCAGCGTGATCGTCGCCGCCGACGGCATCCATTCCGCGGCGAGGGCGAAGCGCTACCCGGACGAGGGCATGCCGCGATGGAACAGCGCGCTGCTGTGGCGGGGCCTCGCGGCAGCGCCGCCCGTGCTCGACGGTCGGACGATGGTATGGGCCGGGCATCCACAGCAGAAGTTCATCGGGTACCCGGTGGCCGACCTGCCCGACGGACGCCAGGCGTTCAACTTCATCGCCGAGCTGCGCACCGAGGACACGGTGCTGGCGGAACGTGAGGACTGGAACCGACCCGGCGTGTTGGAGGAGTTCATCGGACCGTTCGAGGGATGGCGATTCGACTGGCTCGATGTGCCCGCGCTCATCCGCTCCGCGCCCGGCACGTTCCGGTTCCCGATGGTCGACCGCGATCCGGTGGATCGCTGGTCGTTCGGGCGAACGACCCTGCTCGGCGACTCGGCCCACCCGATGTACCCGATCGGCTCGAACGGCGCCTCCCAGGCGATCCTCGACGCTCGGGTGCTCACCGGGTGCCTGCGCGACATCGCCGACCCGGTCGCCGCGCTCGAGCGGTACGACACCGAACGGCGTCCGGCGACGGGCGCGATCGTGCTCGCCAACCGCGGGCTCGGACCCGAGCTGCCGATGTCGCTCGTCGAGGAACGTGCCCCCGACGGTTTCGCCGACATCGGCGACGTCATCTCCCCCGACGAGATCCTCGAGGTGACCGAGGGCTACCGGCGCACGGCCGGCTTCGCGCTCGCCGCGCTGAGCGAGGGCCGCTCGCTCGCCGACCTGTCGTACGCCTGATCACCGAGCATTCCGTGAGCCGCACCCGCTGGTACTGCGGGTGCGGCTCACGGATGCTTCGGACAGGATCAGAGGAGGGTCATGTTGGGCTCGCCGTTGGCGTTGAGCCCGGTGCCCCTCGTGCACGTGCCACCGCGCGGCGAGCCGTTGTTGTAGGCCTGACGGACGCAGTTGCGCAGCGCCTTCTCGCCCCACCAGTTCGGGTGGATCGACTCCTGCACGTAGTACGGGCCGAACACGGTGCTGATGGTGCGGATCTGGGCGATCCATTCGGTCGCGTCGGATGCGCCGGCGACGGTCCAGTTGGCCCGTCCCGAGTTCTCCATCAGGTTCACGCCGGTCTCGCAGAGCCGACGGCCGTTGAACGATGCGGCCACGTCCATGATCCGGACGTTGCCCGAGGTGGCGTTCGCTGCGGTCGCCGCGGTCTTGACCGCCGCGTTGATCTTGGTCAGCGCGGTGTCGTTGGCCCAGTCGGCGTCACGGTTCCAGAACCCGCATCCACCCGTGCTCTGCCGGGTGAAGCCCGACTGCGAGTAGCGGAAGCCCGAACCGCGCGGGATCGGCGACGGATAGGTCTGGGTGACGATGGTGTACTGCGTCGGCGAGTACCCGGCGGCGGCCATCGCGGTGCGGATGTTGGTGATCGCCCCGATGATCGCGTTCGTCTGGTTGGTGACGTTGGTCGACGTGAAGTTCGACGTGACCGCGCTGTCGTCGTAGCAGTAGTTCGGCCACCACGACGGCGACGTGAGGAAGTTGGTGACGCAGCGCTGGACGATGTCGGCGAAACCGAAGTTGTTCCCGCCGATCGAGAGCTGGATCATCGTCACGTTGTGGGTGGCGGCGAACTCCTGGAGCATCAGCGCCTGCCCCTTGTTGGCGCCGCTCGCGTAGAAGTCGATGCCGGGCTTGAAGTACCCGTCGGAACTGGTGAAGGTGCTGGTGCGGGCACCGGAGCACGCCAGGTTGAGGCTGTTCACCCCACCGCCGATGTGGATCTCGGCTGCCGTGCTGCGGTGGCACCGGTTGATCTGCTCGGCGGTCGCGCCGGCGTTGTCGTAGTAGGCGGCGGCGCCGCCCGCATCGACGCTCGACGAGCTGTTGTTGCTGTTGCCCGCCCATCGGCCCGCCTCACCCGAGATGTACGAGTCGCCGAGGCTGACGACCCACGGCGCGCCGGCACCGGGCCCGTCGGCGTGCACCATCGGCACGGCGGGCGCTCCCGGCACGACCACCAGCGCCGCTGCCGTCGCGAGCGCGGCGACGAACCCGTTGCAGATCTTCCCCATGATCCCCTCCCGTGGCCGCTCCCCAGCGCGCCCGGCCGCACCGTAGCCACGGCCGCCGGGGCGGTCAACGAACGACGTGTCAGGTCGGTGTCAAGAGGTCGGCAATCCGGCGGGCACGGGCGTCGAACCGGGACTTTGGTCCCATGCCCCGGTGACCTGCGCCCCTGCCCTGCCTCCCGGACCCCTCGGTACGGTCGACTCCGTGCCTCACAACCCTGTCTCACGTCAGCGACGGACTGCCACCGCGGTCGCGTTGGCCACTGTCTTCGCCCTGGTCGGCGCCTCGTGCTCCGACGATCCGGCCGACGTCGCTCCCCCCACCACCACGCCCGCGTCCACGGTGGCCCCCACCACCACGCTGATGCCGGACAAGGAGTACGACATCGTCGGCACCGCCCTCCAGGCGACCGTGTTCACCCAGCTCGCCGGCTACGTCGTGAACGCCGGCCTGGTCGAGACGCTCCGCGGCGGACCGTTCACCGTGTTCGCGCCGACCGATGCGGCATTCGCCAAGATCCCGGCCGACATCCTGCACGCCGTCGAGGACAACGACCTGCTCGCGACGGTGCTCACGTACCACGTCGTCGCCGGTGAGATCGCACTCGCCGATCTGAAGGACGGCGAGCTCGAGACCGTGGCCGGCATCCCGCTCACGATCAGCCATGTCGGCGAGCAGGTGTACGTCAACGGCACCGCCATCGTGGCCGGCGACGTCGGCGCCACGAACGGCGTGATCCACGTGATCGGCGACGTGATGGTGCCGCCGATCGGCGACATCATCGAC
>CAUJET010000200.1 GCA_963169665.1 Actinomycetota bacterium
GAGAACCGGGTGGGGGAGGGCGTGGAGCGCGAGATGCAGGAGCTGCTGCGCACCGCGCTCGCCGAGGTGGAGGCGCCGACCGAGCACCTCGAGCGGCTCGGCCTCAGCTAGGGATCACCACGGGCGGCCTACTGGCCGCCGAACCACTGCATCCAGGCGTCCTGGGTCTTCGGCTTGAACACGTAGTTCGTGTCGACCACGGCCTGCAGCGACGCGCTCGACGGCTGCGAGTACCGATGGCCGGGGAACACGATCGTGTCCTCCGGCAGCGAGGCCAGCTGCTTGAGGCTGTGGTACATGTCCTCCGGGTTGCTGCCGGGCAGGTCGGTGCGCCCGCAGCCCTCGAGGAACAGGGTGTCGCCGCTGACGAGGCAGCCCTCGACGTGGAAGCACTGGCTGCCGGGCGTGTGCCCCGGCGTGTGCACGAGGGTGATCTCGACCCCGCCGACGGTGACCACGTCACCCGCGTCGTGCTGGGCGAGGTTGGTCTCGTCGAGCCCGGTGGTGCGCATCACCCACGGGGCTTCGTGGCGCTGCACGTGGATCGGGCAGTCGGTGCGGTTCAGCAGCGCGGCGACGCCTTCGATGGTGAAGCCCATCATCGAGCCACCCACGTGGTCGGGGTGGTAGTGCGTGGCGAGCACGCCGGTGCACCGCATCCCGTCGCCCTCGATCACGTCGAGCAGGTCGTTCACCGCGTAGGCCGGATCGACGAGCACGCACTCACCCGTGGCCCGGTCGCCGATCGCGTAGACGAAGTTCACCATCTGCGTGGCGATCGGATCGCCCACCGCGAAGTCGCGACCGGAGAGGAGCTGGCGGAAGTAGAACTGCTGCGGGTCCACGCCTGCACACTACGGCCGGGCCCGGTGGTGGAACGGGTTCAGTTGCCGCCGTAGGCGAGCCACGCCGTGACGAGCGGATGGGCGTCGCCCATCGCGAGCGGGCGCCGGCCCCACAGCGCGAGCGAGAGCTCCTCTGCGGTCGCGCGCAGCACCGCGTCCGGGACGGCGGTGGTGTCGACCACCACGTCCAGTGGCGAGTCGGCCCGCACCACCAGACGGTCGGAGCCGTGGTGGAAGTTCGTGTCGGTGCACTCGATCGCGAGCGTGCCGACCGGCGCCGGCCGCGCGTCGCGCTGGATGATGCGTCCCACGATGACCTCGAAGTACTCGGCGACCCCGTCGGCGGCGGTCCACGGGTCCATCGAACCGACCGTGCCGATCGCGTCCTCCGCGTCCCACGCGTGCACGAAGGCCTCGTGCGCCTGCCGGCGCGGCCAGACGCGACCGACGAGCGGAACGGGGAACGGGTGCCACGTCGGCCCGTCCGGGTCGAGCGCGGAGAAGGTGCCGATCAGCGCGTCGGCACCACGGTCGAACCAGTCGGCGAGACCGGCCGGGTCCTCGGGGGCCGCGTCGATGCGGCTCGCGTCGGGCGGTCCGGCCGTCTCGGCCGCGAGTCGTGCCCAGCGGTGGATGAAGCCGAGATGGCGGGTGAGTTCGGCGAGGTCCCACCCGGGGCATCCGCGTACGGGTGCGTCGAGGGGGCCGGTCCGGATGGCGGTGGAGAACCGGGCGACGCTGCCCTGCAGGCTCGGGATGAACGGGTCCATGGCCGTACGCTAGAACGCCATGTCGACCGGCATCCTGCGATTTCTCACGCCCGGCCAGCTCGTTCCCTTCGGCGGCGACCGGGTCGCGACGGTGAGCCCCGAGTTGGCCGAGGCCTTCGTCGAGGGCGATCGCCTGGTGGTGGTGCAGGAGACCGGCGACCTGCTGCACATCCCCCGTGCCGAGCACGCCCGCGTGCACGCTGCGGTGGGCGCGGCGCTCGATGCCTTCCATGCGCTCGCAGCGGCTACCGACGACCAGCTCACCCGGTTCTTCGCCGGGTTCGCCGATCGACTCGCTGACGATGCCGTGTTCGCCCCGATCGCGGAGGCCAACGCTGCCGACGTCGCCTCGGCCGACGCCCGCGGCCGGTCGACCACGCGGCTCGTGCTGTCGCCGAAGATGCGCGCCGACATGGTCGCCGGTCTCCGCGTCTGGCAGCACACCGATGGTCGCCGCGACGTGCAGGTCGGCCGTGTCGATCACGAGCAGTGGTGGGTCGAGACGCGGCGGTCGCCGCTCGGCGTCGTGGGGTTCGTGTTCGAGGGACGACCGAACGTGTTCGCCGATGCCACCGGCGTGCTGCGCACGGGCAACACCGTGGTGTTCCGCATCGGCAGCGACGCGCTCGGCACGGCGCGGGCGATCATGGCCCACGCCGTCGCGCCGGCGCTCGCCGAGGCGGGTCTGCCCGATGGCGCGGTGCAGCTCGTCGACGCTGCCGCCCACGCGGCCGGGTGGGCGCTGTTCGCCGATGCCCGTCTCGGGCTCGCCGTGGCGCGTGGCTCCGGTCGCGCCGTCGCCCAGCTCGGTGCCGTGGCCCGCCAGCACGGCGTGCCGGCCAGCCTGCACGGCACCGGTGGCGCATGGATGGTCGTCGCCCCCGACGCCGACCCGGAGCAGCTCGCCCTCGCCGTCCGGCACTCGCTCGACCGCAAGGTGTGCAACACGCTCAACGTCTGCTGCCTCGTGCGCTCGGGTGCCGAACGACTCGTCCCCGTCGTACTCGATGCGGCCCGTGCCGCCGCCGATGCACGCGGGGCACGGCTCGTGCTCCACACCACCCCCTCCGCAGCCGATGTCGTGGCCGCAACCGGGTACGAGGCGACCGACCAGTCGGTCGACGAACTCGGCACCGAGTGGGAGTGGGAGGACGACCCCGAGCTGACCGTCGTCGTGGTCGACGACGTCGCCGAGGCGGTCGCCCTGTTCAATCGGTACAGCCCGCGCTTCGCCGCATCGCTCGTCGGTGGTGACGACGACGAGCAGCAGCGCTTCTACGACAGCATCGACGCCCCGTTCGTCGGTGACGGCTTCACGCGATGGGTCGACGGCCAGTTCGCGTTCGACCAGCCCGAGCTCGGCCTGTCGAACTGGCAGTCGGGTCGCCTCTTCGCCCGCGGCGGCGTGCTGTCGGGCGACTCGGTGCACACGGTGCGCACACGCGCCCACGTGCGCGACCACCACGTGCACCGCTGACCGCCGCTCATCACGGCTGACCGCCGTCGGGCCGTCGCGGTCACTACCCTCGCCCACATGGTTCGACGGTCGTGTCCCGGTGCGCTCACGCTGGTCGTCGCGTCGTTCGTCGCACTCGCAGGCTGCGCCGGCACCGACAGCGGGGTGACCGCCGGCCGCTCCACCTCGGCCGGCAGCGGCCCGGTAATGTCGCTCCCGGGCACGGCGACCACGGTGCCGGACACCGACCCGGCTCCCGCCGACTCGTCTCCACCGTCGACCGAACCGTCCACCACGCCCGACCCGACCGACCCGTCCGGGCCGCCGGTCGCGGACACTGGCGACGGCATCGGCGACGAGCTCTACCCGGCGCTCGGCAACCCCGGGGTGGACGTGCAGGACTACCTCGTCGACATCGACTACGACCGCTCCGTCGGTGTGATCGACGGATCCGTCACCCTGCAGATCGAGTTCACCCAGGACCGCGAGCAGTTCACGCTCGACTCGCTCGGACCGTCGGTGACGAGCGTGACGATCGACGGCGACGAGGTCTCGTTCGCGGCCGACGAGCCGGAGTTGCGGATCACGCCCGCCGAGCCGATCGAGGCGGGCGACACCCACGAGGTGGTCGTCGACTTCACCGCCGCACCCGACGGCGCCTCGTCGCTGTCGGGGTTGCCGTCCGGCTGGTTCACCACGCCGGGCGGCTCCTACGTGCTCAACGAACCCGACGGCGCACGCACCTGGCTGCCGTCGAACGACCACCCGAGCGACAAGGCCACGTGGACGTTCAGGATCACCGTGCCGAACGACGTCACCGCCGTCGCCAACGGTCGCCTCGTGGGCACGACGCCCACCGACGACGGCGAGGGCGAGACGTGGGAGTGGCGCGAGGACGAGCCGATGCCCACCTACCTGATGCTGCTGGTCACCGGCGACTACGAGATCGTCGAGAGCTCGACCGCCGACGGGCTGCCGTTGGTGAGCGTCGTGTTGCGCGACGACCTCGAACAGATGCAGCCGTTCCTCGACGGCATCGAGGCGCAGATCGACTTCTTCGAGACCATCTTCGGCCCCTACCCGCTCGACCGCTACGGCCTCGCCGTCACCGACAGCTTCGGCGGCCTCGCGATGGAGACCCAGGGCCGTTCGCTGTTCTCCCGCGACGACCTGCGCGCACCGAACGGCTTCATCGAGGAACTGCTGCTCTCGCACGAGCTCGCCCACCAGTGGTTCGGCAACGCGGTGTCGCCGGCTCGTTGGGGAGACATCTGGTTGAACGAGAGCTTTGCGACCTACGCGCAGTGGCTGTGGCTCGAACACATCGGGCTCACCACGGTCGCCGACGAAACGGCCTTCGCGCTCGAGAACCGTCAGCGGGGAGACGGCGACGCCACCGGAGCGCCGGCCGCCGACGACCTGTTCGGGTACAACAGCTACGACGGTGGCGCGATCGTGCTGCACGCCCTGCGCCTGACGATCGGTGACGAGGACTTCTTCGAACTGCTCCAGCGGTGGGCCGCCGAGAACGAGGGCACGTCACGCACCACCGACGACTTCGTCGATCTGGCGGAGACGGTGGCAGGGGAGCAGCTCGACGAGTTGTTCGACGCCTGGTTGTTCGGCGATCCGCCGCCGGCCGGGTTCCCTCTGGTCAGTGCCCCAGCACCCGGCTGAGCACCGCACTGCGCCAGCGCTCGGGGCGCTGGTGCTTCGCCTCGTACTCGTCGGCGCCGATGGGCAGCTTGACCATCGCGTTGATGCCGATCCAGCGGAGCGGTTCCGGCTCCCACGACCGTGAGTGGTGGTTCACCCAGGGCAGGTCCGTGAGGTCGGTCGTGTCGCCGCTGATCAGGTCGCACAGGGTGCGGCCCGCCAGGTTCGTGGTGCCCACGCCGTCGCCGACGTAGCCGCCCGCCCACGCGAGCCCCGTGGTGCGGTCGTGGCCCACCGAGCAGTACCAGTCGCGCGGGGCCCCGACCGGCCCGCCCCACCGATGGGTGACCTTGGCGTCGCGCAGGGCCGGGAAGATGTCGACCAACGTCCGGTGGATGTCGTCGTGCACTCGGTCGTTGCGGTCGTACTCGGGGCGGACCTTCGAGCCGAAGTGGTACGGCGCGCCGCGACCGCCGAAGGCGATGCGGTCGTCTGCGGTGCGCTGGCCGTAGATGATCAGACGGCGTGCGTCCGAGAACGTCTCGCGGCGGCGGAGGCCGACCTCGTCCCAGAACGAGGCAGGGAGCGGTTCGGTGGCGATCATCAGCGAGTAGATCGGGATGACCTGACGCGCCTGGCCGGGGAGCATCGGGGTGAAGCCCTCGGTGGCCCGCACGATGTGGTCGGCACGGATGACGCCACGATCGGTGACGAGGCGTCGCGGCTGGATCTCGAGCACCTTGGTGTGCTCGAAGATGCGCACCCCGCTCGCCTCGACCGTGTGGGCGAGGCCACGCACGAGGCGTGCGGGATGGATGGCCGCGCAGTGGGGTGTGTAGATGCCGCCCTCGGCGTGGGTGACGTTCACGAGTTGCTGGGCCTCATGGCGGTCGAGCCAGCGGATGTCGTCCTCGCCGAAGCCGTAGGCGCGGTGCTCCGCGATCTCGTCCTGCATCCGTCCCACGTGTGCCGGGTTGCGTGCGGCGCGGAACGTGCCGCCCTTCGCGAAGTGGCAGTCGATGGCCTCGCGGGCGGCGACCGCGCCGATCTCGTCGACGGTCTCGTTCATGGCCCGCTGCAGTCGCGTGGCGCCGTCCTTGCCGTGCGTCGCCGCCATCGCGTCGAACCCCATGGGCAGCAGCGCCGAGCACCAGCCACCGTTGCGTCCGCTGGCACCGAAGCCGGCCACCTGCGACTCGACGACGGCGATGCGCATATCGGGGTTGCGGCGGCGCAGGTAGTACGCGGTCCAGAGCCCGGTGTACCCCGCGCCCACGATGGCGACGTCGACCTCGGTGTCGCCCGGGAGCGCCGGCCGCGGTGCGAGTTGGTCGTCGGTCGGCAGCGTGTCGTGCCACAGGGACAGGTCGCGGAGGCTCATCGCTCGCCGACAGTACCGCCGGTAGCCTCGGGCCATGTATCCATCCGGGGTGCAACCGCCCCCGTCGTCGGTTCCCGGCGCACCCGCCGCTGCCGTGCCCGGCGGTGCGGCGTTCCCGGCGGGCTGGTACGTCGACCCGAGCTTCTCGAACGTCGTTCGCTACTGGGACGGCGCCGCGTGGACCCCCTGGGTGGCCGAACGCCCGAAGCCGCCGGCGCCGCCGCACCCGACCATCCCGCTCTGGGCCGGCGTCGGCGCACTCCTCACGATCCTCGTGTCGCTGGTCGCGAGCCGCTACGTGATCGACGCGCTCTCGCACCATCGCTGGCCGATCGCGATCTACGTCGTGATCGCCGGCGTCATCGGCTACGGGCCGGTGCTGGTGTTCTGCACGTGGGCGAGCCACCGATGGGGTCGGCGCTCGCTGCGTGCCGACAGCGGCCTGTTCGCGAAGTGGGCCGACACCGGGTGGGGCCCGGTCACGTGGCTGTGCTGCCTCGGCACCCAGATCGTGCTCGGCATCATCGTCGTCGCCACCGGCATCCCGTTCAGTAGCAACACCGAGGGCATCGACGCGGTCGGCGGCGAGCGGGGCTACGTCATCGCCACGCTCGTGCTCGCCGTGGTCGCCGCGCCGCTGGTCGAGGAGATCGTGTTCCGCGGCATCGTGCTGCGGTCGTTCCTGGCGACGATGCACCCCGTCATCGCGATCGGCCTGCAGGGCGTGCTGTTCGGCATGGCGCACTTCGACCCCGTGCGCGGCACCGGCAACATCGGCTTGATCGTGGTGCTCGGAGGCGTCGGCGTCACGATGGGCGGTGCGGCCTACCTGTTCCGCCGCATCACCCCGACGATCATCGCCCACGCGATCATCAATGCGATCGCGATGACGATCGCGCTCACCGGCTGGGGGCCTGCGTGATCAGCGAGGGCTGATGAGCAGGTTGTCGATCAGGCGGACCTCGCCGAACCACGCGGCGATCAACAGCAGCGCGGTCGAGTGCACCTCGTCGACGGGGTCGAGCGTGTCCGGATCGACGAGCGCCACGTGCTCGAGCCGGGCGAGCGGTTCGCCGTCAACGACGGCTGACGTCGCCGCCACGAGCGACGCCGCGTCGATCGCGCCGTCGTGCAGCAACCGCTCGGCGGCACGGAGCCCCTGCGACACGCAGATCGCGGCCCGACGCTGGTCGGGGGTGAGGCGGCGGTTGCGGCTGCTCATCGCCACCCCGTCGGCCTCGCGTACGGTCGGCAGGCCGACGATGTCGATGCCGAGGTCGAGGTCGAGCGTCATCCTGCGGATGATGGCCAGCTGCTGGGCGTCCTTCTGGCCGAACACCGCGACATGCGGCCGCACCGCGGCGAACAGCTTCGTGACGACCGTGGTGACCCCACGGAAGTGGCCGGGACGGTGCTCGCCCTCCAACCGGTCGGCGAGCGGCCCGGGCTCCACGTGCGTCTGGAAGCCGGCCGGGTACATCGCGCCGGCGGTCGGGGCGTAGACGGCGTCGACGCCGGCGGCCGCACAGGCGGCGAGGTCGTCGTCGATCGGGCGCGGGTACCGGTCGAAGTCGGCCCGCACGTCGAACTGCAGCGGGTTCACGAACACCGAGACCACGACGACGTCGGCGTGCCGTCGCGCCTCGTCGACCAGCGCGAGGTGCCCGTCGTGCAGGGCGCCCATCGTGGGGACGAAGCCGACGCGCCGGCCGGCGAGCCGATGGGCCTCGGACCAGGCCCGCATCGCGCCGGGTGTGTCGATCAGCTCTGGCTGCAGCACGCCCGGCAACCTAGTGGCCGGTCGGGTTCGTCACGCATCCCTCGCGTTCCGGTGTCCCGGTGGACGGCTCAGCGGTAGGCGCTCGGGCAGAGGTCCCGGTACGCGGGCGGGCCGCCGGCGACCGATCTCGCCTCGACGATCGCCCGGGTGCAGGCGATCGCGAAGCACTGGGCACCGGCCTCGAACACGGCGTTGAGCTCGACGGCCCTCGCCCGAGCGGCGAGGGCATCGGTGGGTCCGGGAGCGCCGCTGCCGGTGGACAGCGCGAACACCGTGTCGCCGTCGAACATCGTGTGCGACGGGCGGATCGCCCGGGCCATGCCGTCGTGGGCGACGCCGGCCATCTTCGAGCACTCCGCCTTCGACAACGGCATCGACGTCGCCACGACGCCGATCGTCGTGTTCAGCGGGGCACGCACGAATTCCAGACGGGCCGCGAGCGCGGCGCGATCGACGGCGCTCGGGCGCCGGAGCCGATGCGCCGACGGCATCCACGGGAGCCCGGAGGTCGGATCGATCACGGCGCCGACCGAGTTGACGACCGCGAGCGCGCCGACGACCGTGCCGTCGGCCAGCGTGATGCTGGCGGTGCCGACGCCGCCCTGCAGCGACCCGGCCACCGCGCCGGTGCCCGCGCCCACGGCGCCCTCGTCGACGACGCCGCGTGAACGCGCTGCTGCACGCACCGCACGCGAGCCGAAGTCGGCGTCGGGTCGGTTCGCGAAGACACCCCCGCGGCCGAGGTCGTAGATGACGGCGGCCGGCACGATCGGCACGACGCCGGACATCGGTGGCGCACCGACCGGGAACCCGATCCCGCGACCCTCGAGCTCGGCCATCACGCCGGCCGCCGCGGCCAGGCCGTAGGCGCTGCCGCCCGTGAGGCAGATCGCGTGCACGTGCTGCACCAGGTTCTCCGGGCGCAGGAGGTCGGTCTCGTGGGTGCCGGGTCCGCCGCCGCGCACGTCGACGCCACCGACGGCACCGTGTTCGGTGAGCACGACCGTGGTGCCGGTCTGCCATCCTCGCCGTCGTGCCGTGACGTGGCCGACGCGCACACCGGGCACGTCGACGAGGGAACCGTCGGACTGCCGGGCGCGATCGGGGTGGGCGGCGTTGTGTGCCATCCGCGGTCACGGTACGACATGGCGCAGCCTGCGACCAGCCACTACGGTCTCGCTCCGCCTGCACCGGCGGCACTTTCAGAGAGGGAGGACCCATGCGGGTCGGGATCACCATCGGCGGACAGCACCCCTTCGAGGGCACGGCCATGCAGTTGCAGTTGGCCGAGGCCATCGGGGCCGAGTCGGTGTGGTTCCCCGATCACATCCTCGGCGTGTTCCACCCCGGCCTCTGGTCGGACATGGCGTACTCCAAGATGGCCGCCGACCCGGACGCCTTCTACGACCCGTTCATCGTGTCGGGCGTGATCGGCACGATGACCGACAAGGCCGTCGGCATCAGCGTCACCGACACCGCCCGCCGCAAGGCCGCCGACCTCGCTCGCACCGCGCTCACGCTGCAGCACATGGTGCCGGGTGGCTTCATCCTCGGCGTCGGCTCGGGGGAGGCCGAGAGCCTCGTCACCTTCGGCTACGACTTCTCCACGCCGGTCGGCGAGTGCGAGAAGGTGTTGCACGAACTGCGCTCGCTGCTCGACACGGGCCGCATGCCGGCCGAGATGAACCTCGCCGGGCGCATGGGTGTGCCGCTCGAGAGCGACAAGGGCAAGCCGCAGGTGTGGGTCGCCGGCCACGGGCCGCGCATGCTCCGCCTCACCGGCCAGTACGGCGACGGCTGGATCCCGGCGTGGCCGATGACGGCCGAGGAGTACGGCCAGAAGGGCCGCACGATCGACGAGTGGGCGGCCAAGAGCGGTCGTACGTGTGCGACGAAGTCGATGCTGCCGTTCGTCGTGCTGGGCCAGAGCAAGGAGTACATCGCCGAGCTGATGGAGAAGGATCCGCTCGGCAAGCTGTTCGCCCTGTTCTGCCCCGCCGACCGGTGGGCCAAGCACGGCTACAAGCACCCGTTCGGCGACGACTGCAAGGGCTTCATCGACCTGATCATCCACGATCTCGATCCCGAGGAGCTCCGTGCGCTCGCGCCGGAGATGCCGTTCGAGTTGGTGGAGGAGGTCGTGTTCATGGGCAACGCCGACGACGTCGCGGAGCGCATGTCGGGCTACGCCGCTCAGGGCATGAACCACGTGGTGCTCGCCAACCTCACCGGTGTCGTCGGTGGCATGGAGGAGATCGAGGCCAACCTGCCGCAGTTCATCCAGCTGAAGGGCATGCTCGACGCGATGTGAGCGTCAGCGCGAGCGCTGTCTCGCGAACGCGAAGATCGTCTCGTCGCCGGTGCGCCAGCGCACGGTGAGCCGGCACGAGGCGATGCGCCAGCCGTCATCGGTGTGCACATAGCGATTGGTGTAGTGGCCGCCGAGCAGGCACCATGCGTGCTCGGCCGGACGGCCGAACGACACCATCGAGTCGGCGTGGAACCAGTGCTGCGCCTGGAGCTCGTTGATCCCCAGAACGGTCGTGGCGTCGACGCGCTGCAACCGGTGGTTCGACATGAGGTGCTGGGTGGCGTCGAAGTTGCCGTTCACGCTGCGGACGGCCTGCACCCAGTCGTCGGCCGGCATGGTCGCCGGCGCCCGCCCGCTCCACGACGAGAAGTCGTACTCGCACATGTCGGTGAAGATGCCCCGATAGAGGCCCCAGTCGCGGTGGTCGATGCCCGCGGCATACGCGTACGACAGATCGACGATCGCCTGCCGGTCGCCGGGTTCGATCGGCGACAGGATCGGCGGCCCGATGGTCGGTGGGATGGCCGGCTCGCTGGTCACGGGTCGAACGTAGCCGCCGATAGCGTCACGGCCCGTGACGCGACGACACGATCTCGCCGGTGTCGCGATCCGCCGGGCGTGGGAGACCATCGGACGTTGGGGAGCGATCGGACCGAACAGTTCCACGGGCCGCGGGTTCGGTGCGTTCGGCCAGGGGAGCATCATCTGCTTCCCCACGAACACGATCTTCAACGAGCGCTACATCCACATCGGCGAGGGCACGATGATCGGCCCGCAGAGCACGCTCTCGGCCGGGATGGTGCCCGGTCAGGTGTGCCTCAGCGATCCGGTCGTCCGCATCGGGTCGCGCTGCCTGATCGGCAAGGGCAGCGGCGTCGTCGGGCACTTCTCGGTCGAGATCGGCGACGACGTGTGGACCGGGCACCACGTGTACATCACCGACCAGAACCACGGCTACGAGGACGTGACGCTGCCGATCTCGCGCCAGACCATGCCGGAGCGACCGGTCTCGGTGGGCAACGGCTCATGGATCGGACACGGCAGCGTGATCCTGCCCGGCGCACAGATCGGCGAGCACGTCACCATCGGTGCCAACTCCGTCGTCACCGGGGTGATCCCGAGCTTCAGCGTGGCCGTGGGGAACCCGGCCAAGGTGATCCGACGCTACGTGCCGGGCGACGGCTGGCAGCGGGCCTGAACGGTCTGGCCCGGTCCGGCCCCGGTCAGAGTGCGTCGCCGCCCAGTTCGCCAGGCGGCGCGCAGCGCTTCATCCGGTTCGCCGTCGTGAAGTCGAGCAGGATGTTGGTGACGGGGCCGCCGTCGATCTTGGTCTCGAGATAGGGGCCGAGCTCGAAGTTGCGCAGCCGCTCGGTGTAGGCCCGTCGGTCGGCGATGAGCACGTTGTAGAAGCCCTGGTACTCGGTCGCGATCTTCTGGTCACGCTCGCTCTCGGGGAGCACGGCGAACACCTCGGCGAGCTCTTCTTCGAGGATGTCGGTCGCACGATCCACCACGTCGGCCCTTTGGATCATCTGCTCCTCGGTGGGGTTCTCGATGTAGCCCGCGTCCATGTCGACCAGTTCGAGCCGCTTGGCCTCGTAGGTCTCGCAGATCTGCTGGGCCCGCTCGGTCCACGCCTCGTCGTCGAGGACGTAGACGCCCTGCTTCTTCGCGAAGCCGAACGCGTAGACCCACATGCCCACGAGTGCGAGCACGATGAACGTGAGGCCGACGCGGGCGGCGATCGCTCCCTTCGTGCGGCGCGGCTCGTCCGCAGACGGTCGGGGTCCGGGGCCTCCGGTGGTGGTGTCGGTGATGGTCATGTCGTCTCCGTGGGGGCGGGGCGGTAGCAGACGAGGAGTTGGGCGACGGCGCCGCCGATGCCGATCACGCCGGCCACGGCCGATCCCCACCAACCCGACCACTCGATGTCGAAGGCGTGGTCGAGCGAGAACCGGCCGGGACCGACGGTGGCGATGACCCACGCGGTGATCGCGATCGATGCGCAGTACTCCCAGCCCTGGTTGGGCTTGAAGATGAAGAAGCCGACCTTCCAGTGGGCGACGACGATCGCCACCAACATCACGGCGATCATGCCCGAGGCCGCGAGCGGGGTGAGCAGGCCGAGTGCCATGAGCACGCCCGCGCCCATCTCGGTCGCAGCGGCGAGGCGGGCCTGCACGCCGGGCCACTTGAAGCCGATCGAGCGGAACCAGCCCGTGGTGCCCTCGATGCCGCTCTTCACCTTGTTGAGCCCGTGGTAGGCGAGGAACAGGCCGAAGATCACTCGGAGCACCAGCACCCCGACGTCGAACCGGTCACCGAAGGAGAGGTCATGCACGGCGCACACGCTATGGCCGAAAACGTGTGGATGTCCGACCGGGCGGCGGTGGTAGACATGATTCACATGTCCGCTTCCCCCGATCTCGTCGCGCCCCAGGACGGCTCGCTCGGCACGACGGGCACCTTCCGCGCCGCATGGCGGCTGCTGCGACTGCTGCTGGCGGGACACAAGCGTCTGTTCTTCACGGCCGTCGCCGGCGCATCGGTGTTCGCCGCGTGCACGGTGCTGTCGGCCGAGATCGTCGGCCGCATCACCGACGACCTGATCCGGCCCCGTTTCGAGGACGGATCCGTCGGCACCGGGACGGTGGCACTGGTGCTCGGCGCGTTGATCCTGGTCGGCATCGTCCGTGGCGCCGGCGTGGTCGTCCGGCGAGTGTGGGCAGGCCGCACGGGCTGGCGCATCGCCGAGAAACTCACCGGCGACGTCATCGACCGTGTGGTCGAGCAACCGGCGCCGTGGCACCGGCGGCAGAGCACGGGCGACCTCATCACCCGAGCGGGTGTCGACACAGAGGCCGCGACGGCCGTGCTGCAGCCGCTGCCGTTCGCGAGCAGCGTGGTCGTGATGCTGGTGCTGTCAGCGGTGTGGCTCGTGCTCACCGACCCGGTGCTCGGCCTCGCCGCGGTCCTGGTGTTCCCGGTGATGCTGGGTCTCAACATCTTCTACCAGCGCCACGTCGACCGGTACTTCGACGCCGCACAGGTCGAGCTCGGCAAGCTCAGCTCCGCGGTGCACGAGAGCTTCGACGGCGTGCACGTCGTGAAGGCGTTCGGTGCCGAGCGCCGCGAGACCGAGCGCCTCGCCGTGATCGCATCCCGGTTGCGTCAGGCGCGCATCGAGACCGTGCGGCTCCGGTCGGCGTTCGAGGCGTTGCTGGACGGTGTGCCGAACATCGTCAACGTGGGCCTGCTCATCGGCGGCGCCTACCGCGTGCGTGCCGGGGCGCTCACGGTCGGCGAACTCACGAGCTTCATCTACCTCTTCACGCTGCTGGTGTTCCCGCTGCGCATCATCGGCTACGCGTTCAGCGAACTCCCGCGTTCGCAGGCCGGTTGGGCGAGGTTGCGCCAGCTGCTCGACGAGCCGGTCGAGGTCGACCCCGCGTCGAAGCTGCACCGCCGTCCGGGCAATGCGGTCGATCTCGCCGGGGTCGTCGTCAGCCACGATGGCGAACGCGACGTGTTGCAGGGCGTCGACGCCCACGTCGATGCCGGCCGCACGGTCGCCGTCGTCGGCTCGACGGGCGCGGGCAAGACCACCCTCGTGCACGCCATCGCCGGGCTCGTCGACACCTCGGCCGGCACGATCACCGTGCCCGACGGCTTCACCGCCATCGTGTTCCAGGAGCCGTTCCTCTTCGCCGGCTCGGTGCGCGACAACGTGGCCCTCGGCGCGCCGATCGACGACGACGCGGTCCGCACCGCGCTCGCGACGGCCGAGGCGGCCTTCGTCGACGAGCTGCCCGACGGTCTCGACACGATCGTCGGCGAACGCGGCGTCGGCCTGTCGGGCGGTCAGCGGCAGCGGATCGCCCTGGCTCGGGCACTCGTACGTCGCCCCGACCTGCTGCTGCTCGACGACACCACGTCGGCGCTCGACCCGAGTACCGAGGCCCGTGTGCTGTCGAACCTGCGGGCCACCCTGCACGACACCACGGTCATCGCCGTCGCCTCGCGACCGTCGACGATCGCGCTCGCCGACGAGGTGCTCTACCTCGCCGACGGCATGGTCGTCGCCCACGGCACCCACGACGAGTTGATGGTGTCGAGCGCCGACTACGCAGAGCTGATGCAGGCCTTCGAGCACGACCGCGACGAGCTGGAGTCCGACGACGTGCGGACCGTGGCGTCCGCCGACGGGACGGGGGTGGCGCCATGACCGTCAGCGAACCGTTGGGCCGCTGGACCGCGGTGGAGACGATCGGCAAGGGCGTGCAGGAGGCGCCGGCGCTGAAGAGCGGGTTCGGGCTCACGCTCGCGTTCGCCATGGTCGGCGCGGCCGGTCGTCTGGCGATGCCGATCCTCGTGCAGCAGTCGGTCGACAAGGGCTTCGAGCAGGGTGAGGTGCGCGTCGGCACCATCACCACGTTCGCGCTCATCGGGCTCGCGGCCGTGTTCATCGGCACGATCGCCCAACGCACCGCCGTGCTCCGTCTCGGCACCCGCAGCGAGGAGGCGCTCTACACCTTGCGCGTGCGCCTGTTCGAGCACATCCACCGGCTGAGCATCGCCGATCACAACGAGGAGAAGAAGGGCGCACTGGTGGCCCGGGTCACCGGCGACGTCGAGACGCTGGCCCAGTTCTTCTCGTGGGGAGCGCTCGCCTGGCTGCTCGAGGGCACGCTGATGCTCATGGTCGCGAGCGTGATGCTCGCCTACGACTGGATCCTCGCGATCGTCGCCTTCGTCGTCGCCGCACCGTTGGCGTTCGTGCTGCACCGCGTGCAGCGCCACCTCGTGAAGGCGTACGAACGGGCCCGCGTCGACAACGCCCAGGTGCTCACGAGCATCAGCGAGGTGATCTCCGGGGCCGAGACCCTGCGCACGTACGACGCCGGCGAGCAGTACGCAGCGCTCACCAAGCGCGACAGCCACCAGCGGTCCAACTCGTTCATCAAGGCGGGCACCATCGGCGCCTTCCTGTTCCCGTCGGGCGAGGTGTTCAGCGTGCTCACCGTGTCGTCCGTGGTGACGGTCGGCCTCCTGCGGGGCCCCGACAGCGGCCTCACCGCCGGTGCGCTCATCGGGTTCGTGTTCCTCACGTACCGCTTCCTCGAGCCGATCGCCCAGTTCACCGAGGTGATCGACCAGACCCAGACCGCGGTGGCCGGCCTCCGCCGGGTGCTCGGCATCCTCGAGATCCCCGCCGGCCCGCCCGAGACCTCGCACCCGGTCCACATCCCCGCCGGTGAACTCGACGTCGACATCCAACACGTCACCTTCGCCTACCGGTCGCGCACCGACGACGACGAACCGCCCGTGCTGATCGACGTCAATGCGCACATCCCCGCCGGGCAGCAGGTGGCGATGGTGGGGGAGACCGGCTCGGGCAAGACCACCCTCGGCCGACTCGTGGCTCGCCTCGCGGATCCCACCGCCGGTGTCGTGAAGGTCGGCGGGGTGGCACTCACCCAGGTCGCGAACGCCGAGCTGCGCACCCGCCTGGTCGTGGTGCCCCAGGAGCCCTTCCTGTTCGAGGGCACGATCGCCGCCAACCTCGGCTTCGCCCGACCTGCGTTGTCGATGGCCGATGTCGAGCAGGCCGTGATCGACCTCGATCTCGGCGACTGGCTGGAGAGCCTGCCCGACGGCCTCGACACCGAGGTGGGCCAGCGCGGGTCGTCGTTGTCGGCGGGGGAGCGTCAGCTCGTGGCGTTGGTTCGCGCCTCGCTCGTCGACCCCGACGTGCTGGTGCTCGACGAGGCCACCTCGTCGGTCGACGCGCTCACCGAGGTGCGCCTCACCCGGGCGCTCGACAAGCTGGCCGCCGGCCGCACGACCATCTCGATCGCCCACCGCCTCTCGACCGCTGCCCGGGCCGACCGGGTGCTCGTGCTCGAGCACGGCCGTCTGGTGCAGGACGGTCCGCACGACGAGCTCGTCGCCGTCGACGGCCCCTACGCCCGCATGTACGAGGCCTGGGTGGCCGCCACCACGTCGACCTGATCGCGGTCGACCCGACACGCGACACAGCCGGCCGCAGCGGCGCCCGGAGGCGCTGCCACGACCGGCTGCGGTCGATCACGTGGGACGTGAGATCAGGTCACCGGGGGTGCCCAGTAGATGCCCTCGATGTCGACCACCAGGTGGGTGGTGGACATCGTGTAGATGCAGATCTTGCCGTCCGCGTTCGGGGTGGCGGTCACGTGGTTGCTCACGGTCTCGCCGGTCTTGAAGTCGAGGGCCGAGCTCCACGGGCGCTCGGTGCCGCACGGGAAGACCGTGAGGAAGCCGGCCCGCTCGGGCTGGTCGACGCCGATGTTGAGTGCCACGGCGTCGGTGCCGGCGGGCGTGGCGCCGTCGCCGACGACGGTGAGCTCGAGTGTCTGGAACGCCTCGAGCTTGGTGGTCACGCGGGTGTCCTCCATACGGCCCGAGACGAAACCGGCGAAGCGGCCGGCGCCCGAGGTGCTGAACGTGCCGGTGAGGTCGACGACGATGTCGGTGGTGCGCAGCGTGTAGATGCACACCGTGCCGTCGGTGCCGAGCTTGGCGATGGCCGAGTTGCTGGCGAGGTCGCCGTCGGCGTAGTTCAGCGTCGAGGCCCACGGGCGCTCGGTGCCGCACGGGAAGACCGTGAGGAAGCCGGGGCCCTCGGGTGTGGTGACCGCGAGGTCGAGGTAGGCGGCCTGGGTGTCGGACGGGGCGAGCCCGTCGCCGATCACCGGGACGACCAGGGTCGAGCCGGCGGGCACCCGCTGCGTGAGCCGGGTGTCGACCAGGCGCTGCGGCGCACGAGCGGTGAGCAGCTCGGTGGCCGAATCGCTGTGGTAGCCCGCCATGTCGATCACCACGTGGGCGTCGACCATCGAGAACACGCACAGCTCCTGGTCGTCACGGATGACCGATTCGACGAGGTTCGCCGTCGTCTCGCCCGCCGAGAAGTTCAGCGAAGCGGCCGAGGGGCGGGCGCTGCCGCACACGTGTGCGGTCAGGAAGCCGGCCTTCTCGGGCTCGGTGACGGTGAGGTTGAAGGCGATCGCCTTCACGTCGGCCGGCAGCAGGTCGGCGGGGAACGCCACCCGCTGCGTGGTGCCGGCGGCCACCTTGGTCCCCGGGTCGACGCGGGTGTCGAGCACTCGCACCGGGGCGATGGGGTGGTACCCGCCCGTGGTGGGCGAGGCGTCGGCGATCGAACCCGACCAGTCGACGAAGAGTTCCTTCGTGCTGGTGAAGGGCGCGTCGTCCGGGCCGGTGCCCTCGAGGCGCAGCTCGTGGCTGCCCGGCTCCATGCCCTCGGGGAGCACGATGTCGAGCACGAAGTTGCCGTCGCCGTCGGTGGTCGCGGTGCCGACGACGATGCCGCCGGGGTACAGCTTCACCTCGACCGTGGTGTTCGGCTTGAGGTCGTTGCCGCCGATCTCGATCCCTGCGCCGTCAGCGGGCGTGCCGGGCTCGAGCGGGATGTCGACGTCCACCTCGGGGGAGGGCGGCGGGGCGTTGCTCACGAGGAGCGACAGGGTGGCGCCGACGCTGCGGCCCATCAGGTTGGTGGCCTTGAGCTCGACCGGGTAGGTGTCGCCCGGGGTGAGGCCGGTGAGGTTGATGGTGAAGGTGCCGTTGCCGTTGTCGACCACGGTCGGCGTGGTCCAGGTGGTGCCGTTGTCGATCGACAGCTTGTACTCGCGCAGCGGGCTGCCGCCGTCGTCGGCCGGGGCCTTGAAGGTGAGGCTGCCGGTGCCGCTCGGTCCGGCGCTGCCGCCGAGGTCACGGGGGACGCTCGGCACGGTCATCGGCTGGATGTCCTCGGGGCACAGGTTGACGTCGGTGCCGATGGTGAACTCGCGCCGGACGGCGAAGGTCTCGTCGGGGTTCGGGACGCTGTCGATGAGGGCGCCATCGAGGCCGGTGAGCACCGGGCAGACGTTGGCACCGGCCACCAGGGTGGCGTCGATGCAGAGTTCCGGACCCTTGCCGGCGTAGTCGAGGGCGATCGTCGCGTTGGTGAGCGAGCCACCCGTGATGCCGGCGAAGGCGAAGTTGAACGTCGGGCGCGAACCCGACAGCGTGACGTCGAGGCC
>CAUJET010000201.1 GCA_963169665.1 Actinomycetota bacterium
TGGGGGAAGCTCTCCTTCAACAGCTTCACGCCGGCGAGCAGACCCATCGACTCGACGTAGGTGAACATCGACGACGGGTCCTTGCGGAACGCCTGGCGACGCTCACGGGTCTGCAGACGATCGATGCGCGCCGCTGCGAGCGCACCCGTGTCGTGGTCGCCCGTCGCGTCGTCGGTGGACGGCAGATCGGTCACCTCCAACGTGGGCGCGAGCAGGCCCGGCAGCTGCGGACGGGTGAGCGCACTCCCCGCCGGGGTGTAGGCGATCGGCAGACCGAAGAAGCCGGCGAACCCTCGGGTGCACACGGTCGGGTCGGTCGACTCGAAGGCCCGACGGAACACCTCGGAGCGCACATCGATGCAGAATGCCGCCTGCACGGCCGGGAAGGCGTCTGGGCGCGTCGCGGCCGGCAGACCGGCGATCAGCGAGTCCTGCCAGGTGCGCTCCACGGCGGTCTGGAGCACCCAGTCGAGCCGCTGGTCGTCGGCCGACTCGGTCGCCACGTCGTCGAGCAGGGTCCACGCCGCAGCCCACTCCCGCAGGCGCTCGGATGCGCCGTCGGACTCGAGATGATCGTGGGCGAGCAGCCACTCCCACGCCACTCGGATCGCGAGCAGGTCGACGATCGAGTCGTCGTCGGTGTCGGCGAGGCGTGCCTGCCACCGCTGGTACGCGCACCACGCGGCCCACCCGTTCACCGAGCACAACAGCGCGGTGAGGTACGCCTCGCGTCCCTCCGGAGCGACGCCGAGCTCGTCGAGCATCCGAGCGATCGCCCCGAGGGAGTCGGCCGGCAGGGCGTCGATCCGGGCGCGTGCCCAGGTGCTCCCGTGACGCCAACTGAAGCCGTGGGTGACGGAGGGATCTTCGCGCCACGCACCGAACAGGCCGGCGCTGCGATCGGGGGTCCACGAGGCCTGCCACTCGTCGAAGTGGGCCGCGCAGAGCTGGCTGATCTGATGCACCACCAGATCGGTCCAGGTGCGACCGGGCACAGGCCCGAGGCCCTGATCACGGAGATCGGTCACGAGCGCGAACCGCACGAGCGGTGGTTGCCAGGGTTCGTCTGCCGCGTCGAGCATCGCCAGCGCGATGTCGGCGAGCTCGACCGAGCCGAGCTCTGCCGCGGCGTCGACCAGGTGCCGGTCGGTGAGGCGACCGGCACGTCGCTCCTCACGGAACCACGACCGGGGCATGGTGAGCGTGGTGCCCGCCAGCGCGGTGAGCCGCGCCGCGGCACCGGCGATCGACGCCGACCGCCATCCCCAGTACGGGTTCACCGCGATGAACTGGTCGAGCGGCCAGGTCGGAGCGATGCGGGAGCAGGCATCGCCCACCGCTCGCCCGAACGCCTCGTCGTCCACGTCGGTGTGGAGGTGCACGGCCCGGAGGTCGGCGGCGTGGAAGTCGGCGGCGTGGAGGTCGGTGGCGTGCGGGCTCATGAGTGGTCCGTTCCGGTGGTGACAGCAGCGAGGGTGGCATGGGTGGCGTCCGTCGTCGCGCCGTGCCGGCGCACGCCCGCAGCGACGGGCACCATCGCGACCGCGTGGGGCCGGGGCAGCGGAGCCTGCCGAGGCTGCGGTGCAGGCGGGGGAGCGACGGTGAAGGCGAGCCGGGTGAACGCCTCGTCGAGGAACAGGCCGCCGTACACCCACGGCCGCACGCGGCGGACGAGGTGGCCGTCGGGCCTCGACCGGGCCGCTGCCTGCAGCACGAACAGGGCGACGAACCCGGCGCCGGTGAACACCAGCAGGGCGATCGGGGCGTCGGCACCCTTGGGCGTCAGTTCGGCGAACACCTCGTGCAGCGCCAGGTACACGGCCGGCACGGCGGCCATCCGGCCCACCGACGAACCGATGCGGCGGGCCGAGGACGTGCGACCGATCGATGCGGCGAAGGGGACGGTCGCCAGCGCCACGACCCCGAGCAGCACCCACACGCCCGCCGACAACCGATCGGCCCAGGGCAGCGACTGCCACACGACCCCGACGAGTGCGGACGTGGCGAGCGCGAGGGCGGTGGACGCGGTGAGCGCCCGCACCGTCGGCGCCGAGGGGATCGGCGCCAGCCGCCGCCGCTGGGTCTGGCGGACGGTCCCGCCGGCGGAGAGGAAGGCGTACGCCTTGTAGAGCGAGTGGGCGACGAGGTGCAGCAGCGCCATCTCCCACAGGCCGAGCCCGCACTGCATCAACATGAAGCCCATCTGGGCGCAGGTCGACCAGGCCAGCGCGACCTTCACGCTCACCCGAGTCGTCATCACCAGCGATGCGACGACCGCCGTGGCGACGCCGACCACCACCAGCACGGTCCGTGCCACGACCGACTGGTCGACGACCGGGGAGAAGCGCAACAACACGAACCCGCCCAGGTTCACCACGCCGGCGTGCAACAGCGCCGACACCGGGGTCGGCGCCTCCATCACCTGGATCAACCAGCCGTGGAACGGCAGTTGGGCGCACTTCAACAGCGCCGACGTCGCGACGAGCACGATCGCCACATGCGCCCCGATCGACAACGAGTCGGCACCGGCAGCGGCGACAGCGATCTCGTCGATCCGGAGCGTGTCGAAGCTCAGACCGAAGGCGATCGTGGCGCCCACCATGCAGGCATCCGCGCAGCGGGCGAGCAGGAACTTCTTGTGCGCCACCGCCACCGCGACCGGCCGATCGCCGAAGAAGGTGAGCAGGCCGTGCAGCGCCATGCTGGTCGCCGTCCACGCGACGACGAGCAGCACGAGGTGGTTCGACACCACCACCAACGAGACCGCGGCGAGCGTGGCCAGCATCCGGCCGGCGTACCGCCGCTCGTGGACGTCACCGGCGAGGTAGGTGGCCGAGAAGCGGACCACCACCCACCCGACGATCGCCACCAGTGCCAGCATCACGGCCGTGATCGAGTCGAGCCGCACCAGATCATCGGCCCGGACACCGTCGACCACCCGAGCCACCACGACCGCCACCGCAGCGACCGCCACCATCGCCGTTGCCGCCCGGGCGACCCGCCACGCGGCCGACGCAGTCGTGCATCGGCCGACGACCAGCGCGGCGATGACGAGGATCGCTGCCGGCAGCAGGGTGAGGGCGAGGGAGTCGAGCACGGGATGGAACCTCCGGTGGCTGGCGAGTGGCTGGCGGGTGGTGCCGGGGCGATCGGCCGTGCCAGCGTGACGGATGGCGAACGTTCCGTCCAATACATGTTCCGATACGATTCGTTCACCTGAAACGAATGAACGTCGGGTGACGTGACCACACGGAACGAAACGGTCGAGGCGCGATGAGCCAGCTCAACTTCCATCACCTGCGCTACTTCTGGGCGGTCGCCAAGGAGGGGAACCTCACCCGCGCCGCACGTCAGCTGCACGTGTCGCAGTCGGCCCTGTCGGCCCAGATCAAGCAGCTGGAGACCGACCTCGGACAGCCCCTGTTCCAGCGGACGGGACGCACGCTCACACTCACCGAGGCGGGACAGGTGGCGTTGTCGTACGCCGAGGGCATCTTCGCCTCGGGCAACGAGCTGGTGGAGGTGCTGCGCGAAGGGCGGCGCGAAGAGCGGCAGATCCTCCGCGTGGGCGCCGTCGCCACCACCTCGCGCAACTTCCAGGAGAACTTCATCCGCCCGGTGCTCGACCGCGACGACGTCGACCTGGTGCTGGTGTCGGGCAGCCTGCCCGAGCTGCTGTCGCGCCTACGCGTCCACTCGCTCGACCTCGTGCTGTGCAACCAGCGCGTGCACGCGAGCGCCACCGACCCGTGGCGCTGTCGACGCATCGCTCGTCAACCGGTCAGCCTCGTCGGCCACCCCTCCACCCGGCCGTTCCGATTCCCGGACGACCTGGCGAGCGTGCCGCTGCTGCTGCCGGGACGCGACAACGAGATGCGGCTCACCTTCGACCTGCGCTGCGAGCAGCTCGGCCTCCGGCCGCACGTGCGTGCCGAGGTCGACGACATGGCGCTGCTGCGACTGCTCGCCCGCGACTCCGGTTGCGTGGCGCTCATGCCGACGATCGTGGCCCAGGACGAGCTGCGCAGCGGTCGGCTCGTCGAGCTCGCCGTGGTGCCCGACCTCTACGAGAACTTCTACGGCGTCACCGTGCAACGCCGGTACGAGCAGCCACTCATCGGTCAGCTCCTCGCACGCCCCGACGCCGAGGTGCTGCAGCCGCCCGGGGAGTGGTCGCGGTAGCGTCGTCCACGACGACGCATCACGGACGGAACATCGCAATGGACGTGCCCGACGGCTGGGTGAACGAGCGGCAGCTCCACGAGTTCGAGACACCGCCTGCGGTGGAGCATCTCGTGTACGAGGTGCGTGCCGACAGCTTCGAGCGCTGGAAGGCGATCGAGTTCGAGATGTGGACCAAGGCGCTCGCCGACCGCTCACCGGGCCTGCTGCACAAGGAGACCTGGGTGCAGGACCGCGGCGAATGGCTGCGCATCTCGATCGTCATCCACTGGCGCACCCTCGACGACTGGCAGCGGTTCGACCCCGCCTGGCTCGACGCCCAGGAGGCAGCGTTCCAGGAGGCTGTCGGGGCGGAGAACGTGCGGTTGGTCCAGGTCGGCCACGACGCCGGCCGCCACTACTTCAAGATCAGCGAGTACCGCTGACGGGCGACGGCCCCGCGGCCACGTTCAGCGCAGCAGCGACAACGTCTCCGCCGCGAGCTCCATCATCGACGTGGGGGCGTCGCCGTCGACCAGGGCGAGCCCGACCGTCGTCGGCGAATAGCGGTCGATCAGCTCCCTGAGTCCGAGAGCGATGGATGCCGGGGTGCCCGCGAGGCAGGTGGGATCGGCCGGCGCGTCGGCCCGGAATCGGACCGAGGCGTAGATCGCGACCTCGATCGGCCGCACCGACCTGGCCCAGCTCACCGGATCGCCGAGCCGGTCGAGGTCGAACCCGGACAGGAAGACACCGTCGGCGTACCTCGACGCCAGGCGGTTCATCTGCTCGCCACGGGCACCGATGTGGATGGGCACGTCCCGTGCGGGCGCGGCGTGTGCCGGCGGGTCGTACCCCTCGCAGGCGGTGCGAGTCATCACCGCACGGGCGATCGTGACGGCCTCGCGCACGACCGCGATCGGCCGTTCGATCTCGATGCCGAACGGCGCGAGGGACAGCTCGCCACCGATGCCGAGCCCGAGTCGGGCGCGACCGCCGCTGAGCTCGTCGAGTGTGCTGATCGTCGAGCCGATGGCGCCGGGATGGCGGAGCAACGGTGACGTGATGCCCACGCCGAGCTCGATGCGGGTGGTGTCGGCCGCCGCATACGCGAGCACCGGCACCGGCTCGCGGGACACACCCTCGTCGGCCACCCACACCTCGTCGATGCCCGCCCGATCGGCCAACCGGATCGCGTCGACCAGCTCGGACGCAGGTGCATCCGAGAACAACCACACCCCGGTACGGGTCGTGTCCGAAGCTGCCATATCGGTGATCGACGCTACCGACGGAATGCATACGCTCGAGCCATGTACACACCGGCGTCGATGCAGATCGACGAGCTCGAGGCCCGTTCACTGGTCGACGCAGTCGGCAGCGGGTGGCTCGTCACGGTCGGATCCGATGGCGCTCCCATCGCCACGCTGCTCCCGATCCTGTGGCGCGGCGACCGGGTGATCGCCCACCTCGCCAAGGCCAACCCGCACTGGCGCGACCTCGACGGGAGGCGCGCGCTCGTCATCGTCGGTGGTCCGGAGACGTACGTGTCGCCGTCGTGGTACCCGTCGAAGTCGGAGCACGGGCGCGTGGTCCCGACCTGGAACTACCTCGCCGTCCACCTCACGGGCACGGTGACGGTGCACCGTGAGGCGGCCTGGCTGCGCGCGATGGTCACTGAACTCACCGACCGCCACGAAGGACGTCGGGCCGAGCCGTGGACGGTCGCCGACGCGCCGACCGAGTACGTCGACGGCCTGCTGCAGGCCATCGTCGGTGTCGAGTTGGCGGTCGAGCGGGTGGAGGGCAAGGCGAAGCTCAGCCAGAACCGACCCGAACCCGATCGACTCGGTGTGATCGCCGGCCTCGACGACACGGGCGACGCTGCGGCATCCGCCGTCGCGGACGCCATGCGCGCACGGCGCCCCGACACGGCCTGACACGGCCTGATCGACGGGCCCCTCAGGGCTCGGGGAACTGCTCGGGTTCCTCCTGCGCCAGACGGTCCTCCATCGACTCGTCGGTCACGTCGGCGTCGGCGAACGGGACGCCCTCGAGGTGGTCGGGCGGATAGTCGGCCGCCACTTCGTCGCTGGTGACGGGGTCGTCGAGTCCGGTCACGTCCTCGTCGAGCTGTTCGGCTCCTGCCTGGTCGTCGGAACGATCGGACATCATGCGCCTCCTGGCGTGCTCCGCGTCTCGTTCGCGGAATCGAGGAACAGATACCCCGATCCCGCGCATCTCAGCCGCCGCCCATCGACCCGAGGCGTCGTCGGTGGGAGTGGCCCGTCGCCGATCGGGTGCGCGCCGGCGCGGACGACGTCGTCAGCACGGTCAAGCACGACGTCGACGCCTGATCCTGCCACCGAACGGGTGATCGTCGCGCCGAGCGTCGATCACCCGTTCGGAGGTACCCGGCCGACGGTCGTGCAACCATGATCTGCTCTCGCCCAAGCCGGGCGCGAGTCGACTGGAGGCGTGACCGTTGTGCACTCAATGGAGACCCGCTCGAGTTGGTGCTCGTCGCGGTCGTGATGTCTCGAGCACCTGGTCGCGCTCACGAGCTACGTTCTCGCGATGACCCGCCGGTTGGTTCCGTCGAGCGCGGTGGTCACCCTCACCGGGCTCGCGATCCTCGGCATCGCCGCGACCGTGCTGTCGGTCGAGCGAGCGGTCTCGGACACGCGTGACCGGGATCGGCGTGCGGTCGGGGTCGCAGCGGAGCGCGTGTCGTCGAATCTGCTCAACGCACTGTCGTCGTTGCGTGGTGTCGACGTCCTCGCCGCCGATGATGTGGTGACCCAACGTGAGCTCGCCGCCTTCGCTGCGGACGTGGTGCCGGGATCGGAGTTCACGGCGCTCGCGTTCGCCGAACCGGTGCCCGACGCGGACCGCACGACGTGGGAGGCCGTCGTCGGCACGCCGATCGTCGACTCCGACGGTGCGGGTGGTTTCGTCCCGTCGAGTGAGCGCTCGGAACACGTGGTGGTGCGTTACGTCGCTCCCGCGACTGCGACGAGCAGTCGCGTCGTCGGGCTCGATTTCAACGGCGATCCGGTTCGAACGCGAGCGGTCGCCGAGGCGCGCGGGTCGACCGATCCGGTGGTGGTGGGGCCGTCGCCGCTCGCGAGTTCCGGCACCCTCGGCCTGTTCGTGATCAACGCGGTCCGCGCCGGTGACGGAGAGGTGGTCGGCTACGTCGCCGGCGGGGTGAGCGTCGACACCGCCCTGCAGTCGGGGTTGGAGGTGGACGAGATCGAGGAGATCGGCCTCGCGATCGACGGCGAGACGATCGTGCCGGTGAGCGGCGGTTCCGTCACGGCCACGTTCGACCTCGGCGGCAGGACGTTCACGGTGGAGGGCCGGACCTCGATCGGACCGAATCCGGTCCTGCCGTCAGCGATCGCCGCCGGCACCCTCGCGTTGTGGTTCGGTGCGCTCACGACCGGTCGGCGTCAACGGCGCGAACGTGACCGGCAGCGCTGGATCTCGCTCCGCAACGCTCGCCTGGCGGATCTGGCGGAGCAGTTGGCTGCAGCGCCCGACGCAGGGAGCGTGATCGCTGCGGCTGTCGCGTCCGCGGGCCACGTCATCGGCGCCGACCACACGGTTGTCGGCACACGGGACCCGGTCGACCGTTGGAAGCTCATCGTGGTCGACGACCTCACGTCGACCGATGGTGCCGGTGCCGAGCCGCAGGTCGTGGGCGTGCACGAGTCGGTTCCGCTGAGCGCATGCGTCGATCGGGCGACGGCCGTGGTGCTTCCCGATCGGGACTCGTGCGTTCGGCAGTTCCCCGATGCGGCGACGATGCTCGACCGTCTGTCGGTGCAGGCACACGTGTGTGTGCCGCTCAGCCTGGGCTCGGAGGAGTCGGCCGGTGCCGTCGGGTTCATGTTCCCGTCGGCGATCGCGTCCGACCGGCTCGACGACGTCCTGGCAACCGCACGTTCGGTCGCCCAGATCATCGGGCGGGCGCTGGAACGGGCGCGCGTGCGCGAGGCAGTGCAGGGAGGCATCGACCTGCTCGGTGACCTGAGTCGTCAGCTCGCCGCCGCTCGCACCCGTGACGACATCTCCACGGCGGTCGCCGATCTCGTGCCGCAGCTGCTCGGGGTGGAGGCAGCGCACGTCGTCGCGTGCATCGAACGCGAGTCGACCGCCTCGCTCAGGACGTATCGACTGCGGCAGGGCGGCGACATGGAACTGCAGGTGGTCCTCGGCCGGCTCTCGACCTGGAACCCGACGTACGAATCCCTCACCCGCGGTGTCGTCGATCTCATCGACGGCGCGTGGACCCGGGCAGAGCTGTACGACCACGGCAGAACCGTGTTGCAGCGCCTGCAGGAGTCGCTGTTGAGCGAACCGCCGACGGTCCCCGGGTTCGACGTCGCGGTCGGATACCGGAGCGCGGTGGAGGCCGTCGGCATCGGGGGCGACTGGTACTCGGTCATGGACGACGGCATGGTGATGCATGCGGTCATCGGCGACATCGCGGGTCACGGACCGGGTGCGGTGGCGCTGATGGCGGAGGTGAAGACGATCCTCCGGTATCTGCTCTCCACCGGATCTTCGATCGTGGAAGCCGCACATCGGGCGAGCGCCGCGCTCGAGCGCAGGAATGCCTTCGCATCGGCAGTGCTCGTGAGCATCGACCGGCGGCGAGAGGAGCTCGCGTACCTGAACGCCGGCCACCCGCCGCCGCTGTTGCTGCACGGCGACCAGGTCGACGTCCTCGACCAAGTCCACCGTCCATGGCTGGGCGTCGCAAGTGCACAGACACTCCCGACGGTGGTGGGGTTCCCGCCCGGCTCGACCCTGCTGCTGTACACCGATGGCCTCATCGAGGAACGCGGCGAGCTCTTCGACGTCAGCGTGGACCGCCTCCGCCGCGCGGTGAGCGGCTCGCACGACCCACACACGCTGACCGAGCGCCTGTTGCACGAGCGCTCGACGAACCGGACCGATCGTTCCATCGACGACGACGTCGCACTGACCGCCATCGCCCGCCTCCCGTCCTGAGCCTCGCAGACGGCTCGCCGTCCGATCCGACGTCAGCGCCCAACCGGAGCCCGGCGGTCCGGGGCCGACTCTCCTCAGGCGGTGGCCGGCTCGGGTGAGCCCGCTTCGAGGAAGCCGGCGAGGATCACCGAGGCCGCGCGATCGTCGGACATCAGATCGACGCCCATCACGGCGCTGCTCTCACGCCCCGGCGCGAACACGCGGACCGGCATCCCGATCGGAAGTGCGGCCAGTTCCTGCCGGAGGGTGTACTCGATACGGCGTCGCAGCAGCGCCGTCGGTGTGCTCCGGAACGTCGACCCCGCCATCGGAGCCACCACCCACACCTCGTCGATCGGGTGCTCGAGCGAGTTGAAGTCGAGCGCGTCGACGTTGGTGACCGAGCGAACGCCTCCGTCGACCAGCCGTTCGCCGTCGACGAGCTGTGGTCGGAACAGCCCCGGCACCGCACACGACGCCGCGACGGCCTGCGACAGCTCGACCCCACTGGTCGCGTCGAGCACGCGCCGTTCGCCGTCCGATGCAGACACCGCGCACACCTTCAGATCACCGTCGGGCCACGACGCGCCGGACAACCGGTCGAGTTCGGCGAACAGGGGACGGAGGTCGACCGGCGCGGCGCGCGACCACGACAGCAGCCACGGCCACGGCGACCGATGACGCAACGTGTCTGCGACCGAGCCGAGGGTCGGCGGGCGAACGCCCAGAAGGACATCGAGCGCGGACGGGGTGTCGGCGACCGACGCCCGCTGCAACGCGTGGAGGTGGGCGGGCAGGGGCAGCGACGGATCGCGTCGCGCGAGTGCGACGAGCTCCTCGGCGCTCACCCCCACCCGGAGGAGTGCACCCACGAGCGATCCGGCGCTCGTGCCGACGATCTGCGATGCGTCCCGCGGATCGAAGCCGGTGTGGTGCGCCATGCTGAACAACACGCCGGCGTGGTAGGCGGCCCCGACGGTGCCGCCGGCCCCGAGCACGAGGCCGACGTTCGGCCGGTCGGCGCGCCCGAGTGCACGGCGTCGGCGGCTCACCGTGCCGCTCCGGTCGAGCGGGGTGGACACGCGGGCGGTGGGCAGGGGATGCAGGCGGGGGAGCGGTGCGTCGGCGGCATCCGGTTTCGATACCCGCGGCCGGTCGCACACAGACGAGGGCCCGGTGAGTCGTTCGTCTCCTCGTCACCGACCGGGGCGCGAGGGGCCGGTGATCACCCGTGGTCGGGGTCGGTGGGGTGCGCCATCGAACGCAGGAGGCGTTCGATGAAGCGTTCCCACGCATCGCCGTCCGGAGCGTGCTGGCCGGCGCCGCGCTGCACGAGCAGACCGAGGTGCAGGGTCTGCAACAGGTAGACGAGCGAGTCGAAGTCGGCGTCGGGACTGGCGGAACCGTCCCGCGACGCCTGCTCGATCAGCGGCGCGACCAGCGTCTCGCGCCAGCGGGCCCGAGCCTCGGTCAGCGCTGCGGCGAGGGTCGGCTGTCGACGGGCGGCGATGAACGCCTCGAGCTCCATCGCCTCGTGGTCGTCGAGCGGCCCGTCCGTACGACTGGCCTCGGCCAACATCTCCGCCACCGGTCGGCCGTCGAAGCGGCCCGCGATCGAATGCTCCTCCACCGCGACGAGCACGGCTTCGAGGAGCAGTTCGTCCTTCGAGGCGAACCGGCCGTACGCAGCGCCGCTCGACAGCCCCGACTCGCGGACGATGTCCATGATCTTCGTGCCGTCGTAGCCCTTGGACGCGAACACCCGACCCGCGGCGGCCAGCAACTGGCCGCGCAACGGGTCGTTCGCGGGTTCGGGTGCGCGGTCGTCGCCCGGGTGGGCGACGACCGGAACGGCTGTCACGTGCGTCGGTGCTCGCCCGGGCGTCAGTCGGCGACCGCGAGGATGCGGACGGGCAGTTCGCGCGGCCCACGGATCTGGCCGACGCTCCAACGCACGTCGCCCGCGAGCTCGAAGCGGGGGAAGCGAGCGATGAACTCCTCGATCGCCACCTTCAGCTCGAGCCGTGCGAGGTTCGAGCCGATGCAGCGGTGGATGCCGAGCCCGAAGGCCGCGTGACGGTTCTCCTGCCGATCGACGACGAAGGTGTCGGGGTCCTCGAACTTCAGCGGATCTCGGTTGGCGGCCGGGAACGGCAACAGCACCCAGTCGTCCTGCTTCATCGGGCAGCCGTGGAAGTCGATGTCCTTCGCGACCAGTCGGGCCATGGTGACCGGCGCATAGGCCCGGAGGAACTCCTCCAACGCGAACGTCATCACCTCGGGATCGTCGAGCAGCCGCTGGTGGTCCTCCGGGTGCTGGGCGAGGTGCCACAGCGACGAACCGATGGCCGACCACGTGGTGTCGATGCCGGCGATCAGCAACAGGATGATCATGCCACCCGCGATGTCGTCGTTCACCGGCTGACCCTCGATCTCGACGTTCAGCAGGTAGCTGGTGAGGTCGTCGCGCGGGTTGGCCCGGTGGTCCTGGATCTGGTCGTAGATGTACTCGCCGAGGTCGTCCATGCCGTCGCGGGTGCCGGGCTCCTCGGCGATGCGCTCGAGCGCGTCGTGGACGAACTTGCGGAACAGGTCCTCGTCGGCGGCCGGGAAGCCGAGCATGCGACCGATGACGTTCACCGGGATGTGCTGTGCGTACTGCACGGCCGCGTCGATGACGCTCTCGCCCGGGGTGATGTCGCCGATGCGGTCGAGGAGTTCGCGGCACAGCTTGCGCACCTCGGGCTCCCACGGCTCGATCTGCTTCGGCGCGAACGCGGGCAGCAGCAGGCGGCGGGCCATGCCGTGGAACGGCGGGTCGCTGGTGATGGGCGGCGCGCCACCGATCGGCGCCGGCAGGGCGAGATCGCCCGGGCGGCCGACGGCCACGACGACGGCGCGGCTCGTGAAGTGCTCGGTGTCGTAGGCGACCTCGTGCACGGTGTCGTGGGTGATCGGCACCCACATGCCGCCATAGCGGTCGGAGTGCGCCACGGGGCATCCGCCGTCGCGCAGTTCCTTCCACACCGTGGGGGCCACCGGGTTGTACGCCGGATCGCCGTGGTCGAAGTCGGACGTGAAGTCGGACACCGGGCCGTAGTGGGCCGGGTCGTAGGGCACGCGCTGCCAGACGTGGGTGCCCTCAGGGCTGTCGCCGAAGATGGGCGGCACGTAGCCGGGGCGCTCGGGGCGGCTGTCGACGGTGTCGGTCATGTCAGCTCTCCAGCACCTTGATGGCGAACTCAGGACAGTTGGACGCCGCCAGGCGTGCCTTCTCCTGCAGTTCGACGGGGATGTCGCCGTCGACCAGGAGCACCGCCTGGCCGTAGTCGTCGACGTCGAACAACTCTGGCGCCAACGCGTAGCAACGGTTGTGGCCCTGGCACTTCTCGGAATCGAGGTGGACTCGCATGTGGGGAATCTAAAGCGAACTCGGCCGTCTGACCAGAGCAAGAAGAAATTCTTTTCCTGGCCGCCGCGGCGCTGGCGACCGCTCAGGCGGGTTCGTTCGGCTCCGGGATCGGGTCGTCGGTCTCGTCCAGCCCATGGCCGGGGGCGTCCGGATCGTCGGGCCGGCGGATGACCCGCTCGCGCTCGGGGTCGTCCTCGGAACGGGACGGGAGGCGCTCGCGGCCGTCGTCGCTCACGACCGACGCTCCTGCGAACCGGCCTGAGCCGTGGCGCCGAGGCGGTGGTCGACCGCCGCCCCCAGCTCGCCGCGCCAGGCAGCGAAGAAGGCCTCCTGGTCGGGGCCCACCTGGTGCAGGTGGAGGTGGGTGAAGCCCGCGTCCGCGAAACGGCCGATCTCCTCCACGACGGCTCCCGGGTCGTCGCCCACGACGACGCTCTTGGCCACGTCGTCGCTCGTCACCATCCGCGCCGCCTGTTCGAAGTGCGTCCAGGTCGGGAGGTCCTGGGAGAGCTGGCCCTGCACCGCCGCGTTCGGCCAGATCTCGAACGCCGTCCGGGCAGCTCGCTCCTTCGGCCCCCAACAGATCGTCAGCTGGCCGATGACGTCGCCGTCGCCGCCGGCGTCGCGGTAGGCCTGCACCGTGTCCGGGGCGGGGCTCGTCGCCCACATCCCGTCGGCGTGCTCGGCCGCGTACTTCGCGGACGAAGCACCCCCGGCCGCCCACACGATGTCGATCGGGTGCGGAGACGCCGAGAACAGCTTGGCGTTCTCCACGGTGTAGTGAGCGCCGTGGTGATCGACGGTCTCGCCGGTCCACAGCTCGCGGATGATCGACACGGCTTCGGCGAGCATCTCCAGGCGGACGTCGATGGGCGGCCAACGGTCGCCCGTGATGTGCTCGTTGAGCGCCTCACCCGTCCCGACGCCGAGGAAGAAGCGACCGTCGCTCAACTCGGACACCGTCGCCGCGGCCTGGGCCACGATCGTGGGGTGCATACGGATGAGCGGGCACGTGACGCCGGTACCGAGGCGCACCGACCGGGTGCGTGCGGCGATCGCGCCGAGCGTGGTCCATGCGAACGGGCTGTGGCCCTGCGAGGTGGTCCACGGGTGGAAGTGGTCCGAGACGGTGACGAACGAGAAGCCGACGTCCTCCGCCCGGGCGGCGAGGCGCACGAGATCCGAGGCTTCGAACTCCTCGCTCGAGCAGGTGTAACCGAGTTGCATGAGCGGACCCGTACCACCGGCCGTCGGCCGGCAAACCAGCCAGGTGCCCTGTTTGCGTCGGGACGTCGACGGGAACGCCAGCGACCAGACCCCGGCACCCGCCGGCGGCGATCGAGTCCGGAGGACCGAGTGGCAGCACGGAAGAACACACGAACCGACCGCGACGGCAGCCCGGCCGTCGCACCCGGCGCCCAGCGGGGACCGGTCCTGACCCCGAGGGCGAGCAGGTTGCCGGCGCAGGACAGCGAGTACCTGACGACCGCGCAGGGCGTGCGTCTCCATCACACGGACGACTCGCTCACCGCGGGTGCACGGGGTCCGTCACTGCTCGAGGACTTCCACCTGCGCGAGAAGATCATGCACTTCGACCACGAGCGGATCCCCGAGCGCGTGGTGCACGCCCGCGGCGCCGGCGCGCACGGCGTGTTCGAGTCGTACGGCACGGCCACCGAGTTCACGTCGGCCGGATTCCTGCAGCCGGGTCGGCGGACGTCGGTGTTCACCCGGTTCTCCACCGTGGTGGGATCGCGCGGGTCCGCCGACACCGTGCGCGACGTCCGTGGGTTCGCGGTGAAGTTCTACACCGACGAAGGAGTCCTCGATCTGGTGGGCAACAACATGCCGGTGTTCTTCATCCGGGACGGCATCAAGTTCCCGGATCTGATCCACGCCGCGAAGCCCGAGCCCGATCGGGAGATCCCACAGGCGCAGACGGCGCACACCACGTTCTGGGACTTCGTGTCGCTCATCCCGGAGTCTCCCCACATGCTGATGTGGGCCATGTCCGACCGGGGCATCCCGCGCTCGTACCGGATGATGGAGGGCTTCGGGGTGCACACCTTCCGGCTGGTGAACGCCGACCGGTCGACCGTGCTCGTGAAGTTCCACTGGAAGCCCGTGCTTGGCGTGCACGGCCTGCTGTGGGAAGAGGCGCAGATGCTCGCCGGTGTCGACCCCGACTTCCACCGGCGCGACCTCTACAACGCGATCGGCGCCGGCGCGCTGCCCGAGTGGGAGCTGGGCATCCAGGTGCTGCCCGACACCGAGGACCAGATGTTCGAAGGCATCGACCTGCTCGACTCGACCAAGCTCGTGCCGGAGGAGCTCGCTCCCGTGCTCCCGGTCGGGCGGATGACGCTCGACCGAGCGCCGACCAACTTCTTCGCCGAATCCGAGCAGGTGGCGTTTCACGTCGGCCACGTCGTGCCCGGCATCGATGTCACCGACGACCCGCTGCTCCACGCCCGCCTGTTCAGCTACCTCGACACCCAGCTCACCCGACTCGGCGGCCCGAACTTCTCGCAGATCCCGATCAACCGGCCGACGGTGCCGGTGAACGACAACCACCGGGACGGGTTCATGCAGCAGGGCGTGCACCAGGGGCGTTCGCCCTACCTGCCGAACTCGGTCGGCGGTGGTTGCCCGTTCCTCGCCGGTCCCGACGAGGGCGGCTACCTCCACCACCCGCAGCCGGTCGCCGGCGCCAAGGTGCGCCAGCGCCCGCCGGACGACCCGTACACGCAGGCCACGGTGTTCTGGCGGAGCATGACCGAGATCGAGCAGGACCACATCGTCGACGCCTTCACCTTCGAGCTCGGTCACGTGGAGATCCCCGCCGTCGTCGATCGCGTGCTCTCCCGCCTCGGCGCCGTCGACAGTGAGCTCGCCCGCCGTGTCGGTGTCGGGTTGGGTGTGGCCGTGGAGCTCCGCCCGGACGGCGGGATCGGTCTCGGCATCGCGTCAGCGGGGGAGGGTGGTGCCGGACCGCTGGTCGATTCGCCGACGCTCGCGATGATCACCGCGCAAGCGTTCCCGGTGGACGGTCGGGTTGTCCAGATCCTCGCGGGCGATGGTGCCGACCTCAACGGCATCAGGTTGCTTCGCGATGCGCTCGTCGCAGCGGGCGCGGTGCCCCACGTCGTCGCGCCCCACAAGGGTTCCATCACCGGGCGGCGCCGCGCCGAGGAGTACACCGTCGACCGCTCGTTCCACACCGCGAGCCCCGTCGAACTCGACGCGATCGCGATCGCCGGTGGCGCCGGCCTGGGTGCGTCGCCGGCCGCGATCGAATGGGTCCGGGTCGCGTACCGACATCTGAAGCCGATCCTGGTGTGGGGCGACGGGGTCGACGTACTGGCCGCCGCTGGGGTCCCGGCCGACGCAGCCGGCGTGCTCGTCGTCGACAAGGTCGGCAAGCGCACTGCCGCCGACCTGCTCGCCCATCTCGCGATGCACCGGGTGTGGGACCGGCTCGAGCCCCATCCCACCCGGCCACCCACGACCGACCGAACGGAGACCCACGCATGACCACCGGCATCGACCTCGTCCTCGCCGACCACCGTCAGGTGGAGGAACTGTTCCGACAGTTCGAGTCGACCCGCGATCCTTCACTGGTGGGGCGGATCGTCGCGATGCTCACCGACCACGACCAGGCCGAGCACGCAGCCCTCTATCCGCTGGCTCGCGTCGTGCTCGCCGACGAGGCGCTGCTGCAGCGATCGATGATCGCCCACTCGGCGGTGAAGACCGCCATCGACCAGCTCCGCCAGCTCGAGGGGCAGCCGCTGCTCGACGCGGTCGAGGCGCTGCAAGCCCTCGTCGCCGCGCACGTCGCCGACGAGGAGACAGCCCTGCTCCCGGCCCTCGTCGAGCGGGCCACGGCAGCACAACTCGAGGGGCTCGGTGCGCGCATCGAGCAGGCCAAGCAGCGCGTCGGTTGATCCCACCCGTCGGCCGCCGCGCACCGAGAAGGGACAGAGGCATCCGTGGATCGCAGCGATGAGCACGTCCTCGTGCCGGTCGACCCGGCAGAGCGGACCGGCCACCTGGCCGGCCGGCGCGTGCTCTACCGGACGACGACGCTCGTGATCGCCGTGATCCTCGGGTTCGCGGTCCTCGACGGCGTCGACGTCGTGGACAGCTACGGCGTGGACATCGTGACCGTCAGCGAGGCGGCGGCCGACGGCCGGGTGCTGGAGGTGGACCACGCCTCCGTGACCCGGCCTGCCCTCGCGAGCCCGCTGCGCATCACCGTGCTCGGCGTGACCGATGGTGAGACGGTGCGGATCGGCATCGAGCGCACCTACCTCGCGATCTGGGACCACAACGCCGTGTTCCCGGCGCCGGCCGACGAGCGCAGCGTCGAGCCGTGGATCGTGTGGGAGTTCGAGGCGGCCGGCGATCCGCTGGTGGTGGAGATCGACGGACGTCTGGAGCCCGCCGTGCAATCCGGGCGCACCGGTCATGTGGCGCTGCTCGACGACTCGGATCGGCCCGTCGTCGAGGTCACGTTGCACACGCGGGTGATGCCATGAAAGCCCGCGACCGGTGGCTCCAGCGGCCGCGAGGACGGATCGCCGCGAGACGGCGGCGAAGGAGCGGATGAGCGATGGAGATCGTCCTCAGGGCCACGGTGACCTTCGCCGTCCTGTTGGCCATCACGCGAGGGATGCCGAGGCGCACGCTGGCCGACATGGCGCCGTTCGAGATGCTGCTGTTGGTGACCCTGGGCGACATCGTGCAGCAGGGCATCACGCAGGAGGACTACTCCGTCACCGGCAGCGTGCTGGCCGTGAGCACGTTCGCCGCATGGGCACTGGTGCTCTCCTACGCCACGTGGCGCTGGCGGCGGGTGGCACGAGCGGTCAAGGGCGAACCGATGGTGATCGTGCGCGACGGCGCCCCGCTCGCGGACGCCCTGCGCGTCGAGCGACTCCCCGTGGACGAGGTGATGGAGGCGGCTCGCCAGCAGGGCATCGCCGACCTGTCGTCGGTACGGCTCGCGATCCTCGAGCCGAACGGGCGGATCTCGTTCCTGTGCGACCCGTGACCGAGTCACTGGTCCACTCCACCGACGCGGCTCCCGGGATCTCGCGGCGCGGTACCCGCCGATTCAGATACGAGCACCCCGACGGGTCACGCGTGGTGGACCCGTCGACGCTCGAACGCATCGCCACCCTGGCGATACCACCGGCGTGGACCGACGTGTGGATCTGCGTCGACCCCGACGGGCATCTCCAGGCGACCGGACGCGATGCCAAGGGTCGCAAGCAGTCCCGCTATCACCCGGCGTTCCGCCTGGCGCAGGAACAGACCAAGTTCGACCAGTTGGTGTTGTTCGGCTCGTCGCTCGCGAGGTTGCGGACGTCGGTCGCGCACGACCTCGTGGATCGGCGTCCGACCGAACGACGCCAGACCGCGCTGGTGGTCCACCTCCTCGACCGCACCGGCATCCGCATCGGCAACGAGGCCTACGCTCGGTCCAACGGCTCCTACGGCCTGTCCACGTTGCGGTCGCGCCAGGCGCGCGTCAACGGCGCCGGCATCACGTTCCGATTCGTCGGCAAGAGCGGCCGGCCGCACACGATCGTGCTGGAGGACCGACGGCTCGCCCGTCTGGTCGCCCAGTGTCAGGACCTCCCGGGACAACGGCTGTTCACCTACCTCGACGACGAGGGGCGGCCGCGCGCGATCGACTCGACCCTCGTGAACGACTACATCCGTGCAGCGACCGGGCAGCCGATGACGGCGAAGACCTTCCGGACGTGGATCGCGACGGCCACCGTGTCGGCCGAACTGGCGGCGGCACGATCGGCCGCGGCGACCAAACGGGAGTTCCTGACCGCGGTCGACCGCGCCGCAGGGGTGCTCGGCAACACCCGATCGGTCTGCCGCTCGAGCTACGTACATCCCGTCGTGGAACGGGCCTGGTTCGACGGCACGCTCGCCGAGATCTGGCGAGCGGGCCCCAACCGGCCCACCGCCGGTCTCGCCACCGCGGAGCGGCGCACGCTGCACCTGCTGCACGCGGCCGCCGCGGAGGCCGTGTGACACCGACGGCTGGTGGGTACTCGCGCCTCGACGACCCCGAGGAGGACGCGATGGAGACGACCGTACGAGACGTGATGACGAGACAGCCGGTGACGTGCGAGGTGTCGACGACGATCGAAGCCGCGGCCCGACTGATGCGCGACCACGACATCGGTGACGTGCTGGTGTGCGACGGGGAGACGCTGCGCGGCATCGTCACCGATCGCGACATCGTGGTGCGCTGCATCGCCGGTGGGGTCGATCCGTCGCGGTCGACGCTCGGTGACGTGTGCACCGGCGGTGTGCTGGCGGTGGGCCCCGACACGACCACCGACGACGCAGCGCGGACCATGCGCGAGAGCGCGATCCGTCGCCTCCCCGTGGTGGAGGGCGGGCGTGCGATCGGCATCGTGAGCCTCGGTGACCTCGCGGTCGAACACGATCCCGACTCGGTGCTCGCCGACATCAGCGCGGCCGAGCCGAACCTCTGAGTTCGGCGATGAACGACCCGCGCGCCGACCGTTCGCCATCGACATCGGAAGAGATCCCGCACGACGTCGCGGCGTGGATCGACGAGCGCGACCCCGAGCCGGCGGCCGACCACGAGCCGACCGAGGCCCTCGGCGAGCAACGCTCGGAGCACGAGCCCGACGAACGCGACGCCAACGACGAGGTCGGGTCGTTGATCAACAACACCGGCGACGACGGCGGGGCGGCGACGGGCTGACCGACGACACGCCGGCTCACGCCGTGGTGGCCGCCGCCCGTCGGTGTAGGTGAGCGGCGACTCGGGTACCGCGACCACATGCCTGACATCGCAGTGAATCGACGGTTCCTCAGCAAGGTCGGCGTCCACGTGGTGGACACCGGCGGCACGAGTCGCCCGGTCGTGCTCATCCACGGGTGGCCGTTGTCGAGCGCCTCGTGGAAGGAACAGATCACCACGATCGCCACGTCTGGCTCGCGGGTCATCGCGTACGACCGGCGCGGCTTCGGCCAGAGCGACAAGCCCGGAGGCGGCTACGACTACGACACGCTGGCGGCCGACCTCCACGGGTTGCTCCGCGAGCTGGAGCTCACCGACGTCACACTGGTCGGGTTCTCGATGGGCGGCGGGGAGGTGGCCCGGTATCTCTCGACGTACGGCAGTTCCGACATCCACAGCGCGGTGTTCGCCGCAGCGGTGACGCCCGCGATGATGCGCTCGAACGACAACCCGGAGGGCCCCCTCACGGCGGCGAAGGCCGAGCAGATGAGCGCGGCGCTCACCGCCGATCGTGAGGCCTTCTTCGACACGTTCACGAGGGACTTCTTCAGCGCCGACGGCACGCTCCTCATCACCGAGGAGCAACGCCAGGAGGCCATCGACCTGTGCCGTCAGTCCGACGACAAGGCGGCGCTCGCCTGCATGGCGTCGTTCGGGACCGACGACTTCCGACAGGACCTCGGCCGGGTGACCGTGCCGACCCTGGTGATCCACGGCGACCGCGATGCGATCGTGCCGTTCGAAGGTTCGGGTCTGCGCACGCATCGAGCGATCCCGCAGAGCGAACTCGTGGTGCTGGACGGTGCGCCCCACGGGTGCAACGTCACCCATGCCGAGGCGTTCAACGCCGCGCTGGTGGACTTCCTGCACCGCGACGGCTGACGAGCCAGCGGGTCAGCAGGGGACGTTGATCTTCAGACCGACGTAGAAGGCGCCGTACCCCGAGGTGTCCTCGTTGGCATCGTTCAACTTCTCGACCGTCGTGTTCAGCTTCGTCGCCACCAGCACGGGGTAGTCGCCGTCCATCACCTCGTAGGTGCCGCAGCCCACGCCGTTGTCGACGGTGGTGGCCGGCTCGGGTGCCACCGAGCTGTCAGGCGGGATGCTCGAGAACGGATCGGTGGTGGTCGTGGTGGTCGGGACCGGCTCGAGGACGGAGGGTCCGCCCGGGACGGTCGCGCCTGCCGGGATGCGGATGACCGTGCCCGGCACGGGCCAGTCGGGCACCTGGCCGTCCTCGATCGTCCACCCGTTCAGCGCGACGAACTCCTCGAAGTCGACGCCGAACCGGGCGGCCACCTGGAACGGGTAGTCCCCGGACACCACCACGTATGTCGCCTCGGACGTGAGAACCGAGCCGGGCTGGGGCGGCAGGGTGGTGGTGGGCGGGATGGTGGTGGTGGGCGGCGGCAACGTCGCGTAGTCGGTGACCTCCACCTCGGTGTCGGTGGAGGGCACGGCGAGGTCGGGGCCACCGCAGGACGCGAGCATCGAAGAGACGGTGAACGCGCCGACGACGATCAGCACCCCGGTGCGGATCCGTCGCCACGTCGTCATGGCGCGCACGGTAGCGCCGTCAGCGCTCCTCCTGGCTCGCGGGCGGCTGTCGCGCCCGACATGGGGCCGACCGGGCGCCTGTGTCGCAGCGGGTGACACCCGGAGTGACCATGTGGTGACCCTCGGGTGATGTGACCTCCCGACGTGTTACGGATCGGTGTACGAACTAGCCTTGCGCCGTCATGCAATCGCAATGTTCCTCGACGACGTCGACCGGCCGCTCGCGCGGACCGCGTTGGCGCGCCCAGGCGCAGCTCGCGATGGTCGCGCTCCTCGTGGTGCCCCTGGCGGTCGGCGTGCGAGCCGAGGCCGCCGCAGGCGTGACGTCGGAGGATGTCGCCGCCGAGATCCTCCGCCTCGAGGACAAGGCCGACGAGACCGCGCAGCGTTGGACCGAGACCCAGCAACGCGCCGAGGACCTCGTGGTCGAGATCGCCGAGGCCGAGGCCGCCGTGGGCGCCAGTGAGGCGACCTTCGGCGCGATGCAGTCGCAGCTCGAGCGCATCGCGATCAGCCGCTTCACCGGTGCGGGGTCGGGTTCGCAGCTGTTCTTCGTCGACGATCCGGGCGACCTGATCGAGGAGAGCGTGCTGCGCGCCGTGGCGCTCAACACCGGCGCCACCGACCTCGACGCGGTCGACGAGGCGCGCGACGCCCTGGCCGCCGACCGCGACCGATTGCAGGCGCTGCAGACCGAGAACGAGAACGTGCTGGCGGTGCTCGCCGCGAGCCAGACCCAGCTCGACGAGCAGCTGGGCGATCTCGAGGTGCTGTACGTCCAGTTGAAGGACGAGGAGGTGCGACGCGCCTACGAGGCGCAGCTCGCCGCGAAGAAGGCTGCCCAGGAAGCCGCTGCCGCCGAGGCGGCACGGCAGGCCGCCGCGCGCGAAGCGGCCGCCCAGCAGGCAGCGGTCGTGCCGGTGCAGCAGGCCCGCGGCAGTGGCGCCGGGTCGCCCGCACCCGCCGTCGCGACACCGACGCCAGCCGCCCCGGCAGCGCCGGCCGCGCAACCCGTCACCACCCAGGCGCCCGCGCCCGCAGCTGCGCCGGCCCCGGCCCCGGCTCCGGCGCCCGCGCCCGCCCCGGCCCCAGCGCCGGCTCCGGCGCCGGCGCCGGTGATCTCGAACAGCGACTGGACCTGTCCGGTCGCCGGTCCCCGCGCCTTCGGCGACACCTGGGGAGCGGCGCGCTCGGGTGGCCGCAAGCACCAGGGCGTCGACATGATGAGCCCGCACGGCACGCCGCTCGTCGCCGTCGTGGCCGGCTCGGTGAAGATGTCGACCAACAACCTCGGCGGCAACGCGGTCTGGCTCACCGGGGTCGACGGCAACAAGTACTACTACGCCCACCTGTCCTCCTGGGAGGGCGGGTCGCGCAGCGTGGGTGCGGGCGAGGTGATCGGCTACGTGGGTGCCACCGGTAACGCGCAGGCCAACCACCTCCACTTCGAGATCCACCCCGGTGGCGGTGCCGCGGTCAACCCGTACCCGACCGTGCGCAAGTACTGCTGAGACCGTTCGCCCGCCCTCGCTGATCACCTCGGCGGACGTCTCGGTCGAGGCAGCGCGCCGTTGTACGCTGTTCAAGGATGACGCGTGGGGCCACGAACACGGTGCGGGTCGGGATCACCGGCTACGCGCACGAGGTGAACGGATTCGCCGACGCGGTCACGCGCCGCCACGGCATCGATGCCGCCCGACACCCGGGTGGTCTGGCTGCGACCTGGGAAGCCGGCCCGGCGGTGGCCCGTCTGCGGGAGTTGTTCGGTGCCGCGCTCGAGATCGTGGAGCTACCGGTCTGGGAGTTCGGTGCCAGCGGCCCGCTCGTCGACGACGACTTCCGCACGATCGTGTCCGAGGTGGTCGACGCCGTCACCGTTGCGACGGCCGAGGAGCCGCTCGACGCCGTGATCGTGCTCGGCCACGGCGCCGGGCGCACCACCGACGACCTCGACTCGGACGGCACGTTCCTCGACGCCCTGCGCTCGACGGTCGGCCCGGATGCGGTCGTCGTCGTGGTGCTCGACTTCCACGCGAACGTCTCGGACCGCATGTGCGACGCGGTCGACGCCGTCGTCGGGTACCGGACGAACCCGCACGTCGACATCGCCGAGCGGGTCGCCGAGGCGGCCGACCACGTCCACCGCATGCTGAACGGCGTGCCATCGGTGGTCGTCTCCCATCGGCTCCCGATGGTGCTGCCGCAGATCGCGCAGCTCACCTCCGGCGACGAACCGCTCGGCCAGGTGGTGGCGTCGGGACAGGCCCGGTGCGTCGCCCCGGTGCGCAACGTGTCGGTGTTTGGCGGCTTCTCGCTGGCCGACGTGCCCGACAGCGGTGTGTCGGTGTGCGTCACCGTCGACGCCGGTGGCGAGGAGCAGGCCGCCGACGTGGTGTGCGCCCTCACGGGGTCGCTCTGGGACCAGCGCCACCGCTACCGCCTGCACGCCACGCCGCTCGACGAGAGCATCGCGGTGGCGATCGCTGCGTCGACCGGAGCCCGTCGACCGGTCCTCCTGGCCGACGTCGCCGACAACCCCGGCGGCGGGGCCCCGGCCAACAGCACGTTCGTGCTCGATGCCCTCTCCGCGGCGGGTGTCACCGGGGTCGTGATGGGGCTGCAGTGCGACTCGGCCGTGGTCGACGTGGCCTGGCAGGCGGGCATGGGGGCCACCGTCGACGTCACGCTCAACGCGGGCAGCACGAGCGAGCTCGCCGTGCCGTTCACCGCTGCGGCCACCGTCGTCGCGCTGGTCGACGAACCGCTGTGTCCCATGCGCGGCGTCTACGCCGGCAGCACCCGCCACCCGGGGCGGTGCTGCGCGCTGCGGATCGGCGGGATCGAGATCGGTGTGTCGTCGCTGCCGGTGCAGTGCGCCGACGACGACACGCTGCGCCACGTGGGCCTCGATCCGGCTGCGGCCCGGGTCGTGGTGGTGAAGTCACGCGGTCACTTCCGCGCCGGGTTCGACCATCTGTTCACGCCCGAGCAGATCGTCGAGGTGGGCGCGCCCGGCGTCGCGACGCCCGAGCTGCACACCCTGACGTGGCAGTGGTTGCCCCGCCCGGTGTTCCCGCTCGACGAGATCGACGTCGCCGCAGCGCGAGCGGCGACCCCGAGGGTGCACCGCCGACGGAACTGCACCGGCGCGACGGACACCCGGGCGGTGGCGACGTGACCATCGCCGTCGTCGCCACCGGCGGCACCATCTCCTCGCACCTCACCGACGCGGGGTGGACGAGCCTCGACGGGCGCACCCTCGTCGACGAGGTCGCCGATCGATTCGCGGGCATCGAGGTGACGGTCACCGACGTCGCGACCGGCCCGTCGTCGAACCTCACCGTCGACGACATGCTCGCGATCGCCCATCGCGTGCGCGATCTGCTGGCCGAGGGCGTCGACGGCGTCGTGGTGCTGCACGGCACCGACACCATGGAGCTCACCGCATTCGTCACCCAGCTGGTACTGGGCACCGAGGCAGGTCGGGCTCCCGTCGTGTTCACCGGATCGATGCGTGTCCACTCGCATCCTCGACCCGACGGGCCGAGGAACATCGCAGACGCGGTGGCGGTCGCATCGAATCGCGCTGCAGCGGGTCGCCAGGTGTTGGTGTGCCTCGAAGGCGCCATCCACGCCGCCGACCGCGTCCAGAAGTGCGACGCCACCTCCGTCGACGCGTTCACGTCGTCGCCGTTCGCGCCCATCGGCTCGGTCGTCGACGGCATCGTGACGTTCACCGAGGAGCGGCCGTCGCCGTGTGCACCGGTGCTCATGTTCGCACCCGACGTGCCGCTGCTCACGTGCTACCCCGGCATGGCGCCGGCCGACGTCGCGACGGCGCTGGCGGATCGCCGTGGCGCGGTGCTCGAGGTGTTCGGAGATCTCAACGTGCCGGTGCCGCTGTGGGGCCCGATCCACGAGGCCTGGAACGCGGGCTGCCTGGTCGTGCTCGCCTCGCGACCGTTCACGCACACGGCACGTGGCGAGGGGCTCGATCTCCTGGGCGCCGTCGGTGCGGGCGGGCTCACCGCCCAGAAGGCACGGCTCGCCACCATGGCCGCGCTCGGCTCCACGACCTCGCGCGACGACGCCGTCGCCGTCCTCCACCGGCACCGGCAGGTGTTCGATTCGCACGATCGGAGTTCCACATGACCGAAGATCACGCCGCGCCCGCCGCGCTCGCCGGGACGCTGCAGACGCTCGTCGACACCGAGCACGCCGTCGGCGACGAAGCGTGTCTCCTGCGCGTCGAGGTGCCCGCGCTCGGGCTCGTCTCGCGCCACGTCGCGGGTGGGCTCGCCCGCAGCAGCGATGCGGGTCCCTCGCCTGCCGCCACGGTGGCGTCGCCGTTCCGCATCGCGAGCATCACCAAGCCGTTCACGTCGGTGGTGGTGGCGCAGTTGGTGGGGGAGGGGCGGCTGTCGTTCGACGACCGGCTGGCCGATCTGCTGCCGTCGTCGTACGCCGATCTCGTGCCGCGCCTGCACGTGCTCGACGGCGTCTCGTACGGCGAGCGCATCACGATGCGTCAGGCGCTCACCCATGCGAGCGGGTTGTTCGACTACGCGATGAGCCCGTCGTACGGGGCGGCATTGTTCCGCGACCCCGGTCACGCGTGGACGCCTCGCGAGATGATCGAGGGTGCGATCGAGTGGGGCACCCCGCACTTCCCGCCCGGTGAGGGCTACGGCTACGCCTATGCGGACACCGGCTACGTGCTGGCGGGTGTGATCATCGAGGACCTGGACGGCCGCCCGCTCCACGAGAGCTACCGGGCGCGCATCCTCGATCCGCTCGGCATGCACGGCACGTACCTCGAAGGGTTCGAGCCACACCGGGGACCCGACATCACCCACGCCCACGAGGGCGAGTACGACGCGATGGCGATCCACGGGTCGTCGGACTGGGCAGGCGGTGGGCTCGTGTCCACCGTCGACGAGTTGGCCGTGTTCGGTCAGGCGCTCGTCGCCGGTCGGGTCGTCGCGGCGCCGCTGCTCGACGAGGTGCTGCACTGGCAGTTCCGCACGCTCGACCCCGAGCTGCACTCGCCCGGCTACCTCGGCTACGGCATGGGTGTGGAGGCACGCGAGAGCAACGGCTTCGTGTTCCGCGGTCACCGCGGTCACTGGGGCGTGCTGATGCACGTCGACCCCGTCACCGGCATCACGATCACCGGCACGATCAACCAGTCGTCACGTCGGCCCGACGCGCTCATGCACGGCGCGGCTGCGGCGTTGCGCGAGCACCTTCCCGCCGACGCGTTCGTCCCGTTCGACCTCACCGCCCGAGAGGATCGCCGATGACCGCCTCCGAACGCCGCCACCGTGTGGAGCACGGCCTGGTGCCGGCGATCCGCATCGCCAACCGTACGCCCGAGCGCCACTCGATCCTCGAACGGATGGCTCGCTACCAGGTGCCCGGCGCCAGCATCGCGGTCGTCGACGACGGCGAGGTGTCGTGGGCGAGTGGCTACGGCGTCGTGCGCGCCGGCGGCAGCCCGGTGCACTCGACCACGCTGTTCCAGGCGGCCTCGATCAGCAAGGCCGTCGCCGCGGTCGCGGTGCTCACGCTCGTCGAGTGGGGCGAGGTCGACCTCGACGAGCCGGTGAACGACCGGCTCCGCTCGTGGCGGCTCCCCGACAGCGAGCACACAGCGACGCAGCCCGTCACGCTGCGCCACCTGCTCAGCCACACGGCCGGCACGACGGTGCCCGGCTTCCCCGGCTATCCCGTCGGCACGGCGTTGCCCTCGGCCGTCGAGGTGATCTCCGGCACCGGCGGCGCCAACACGCCGGCGGTCGAGTCGTTCATCGCGCCGGGCACGCTCACCCAGTACTCGGGTGGCGGCACGACCATCGTGCAGGTGTTGCTCGGCGACGTGACGGGTCGGGCCTTCGCCGAGCTCGTGGCAGATCTCGTGCTCCGACCGTTCGGCATGGTCGACAGCGCGTACGACCAGCCGATCGCCGACGACCGGCGCGCCCGCGCCGCGGTCGCGCACGACGCGTCCGGACGACCGGTGCCCGGCGGCCATCATGTGTATCCCGAGCTCCAGGCGGCCGGCCTGTGGACCACGTCGGTCGATCTGGCCCGCTGGCTGATCGGTATGCAGCAGATCCTGCGTGGCGAGCGTTCCGGTCCGATCTCGCAGGAGACCGCGCAGCTGATGATCACGCCGATCGGTGACGGCGCGTTCGGGCTCGGGCCCGAACTCGGCGGCGAGGGATCGCTGCGACGGTTCGGTCACAGCGGCGGCAACGAGGGCTTTCGCTCGCAGATGGACGCACTCGTCGATCGGCCCGTCGGTGGTGTGGTGCTCACCAACGCCGATGGCGGCACCACCTTGTGCGGCGAGGTGCGTCGTGCGTTCGCCGAGGAGTACGGCTGGGGTGATCTCGGTGCGCCGCCGCTCGAGCTGGCCGACGTCGACCCGGCGGTGCTCGATTCGTACACCGGCGCGTACGTCGGTCCGTTCGACCGTCCGATGAAGCTGTTGGTCGCCGACGGCGAGCTGTACAGCCCCGCCCCGTACGGTCGTCGACGCATGTTCCCGCTGAGCGCCACCACCTTCGTCGACGAGGAGACCGGGGCGACGTTGGAAGTGCACGCCGTGGGCGGCGCGGTCGAGCGCATCGCCGTGCTGGTCGACGGTGCCGAGCTGATGGCCTTCACACCGGCGGTGCGGTCATGAGTGCATCGTCCGCGGGCACGAGCTTCGTCGACGAGGCGTGGGCCGCAGCGCTGCCGACGATGATGGACTACGTCGCGATCCCTGCCCGGTCGCCGATGTTCGACCCGGCATGGGAGACCACCGGGCACATCGCCCGTGCGGCACGATTGCTGCGCGACTGGGCCGAGGCGCAGGCGATCGACGGCGCCATCGTCGAGCTGATCGAGCCCGCTGGTCTCACCCCCGTGCTGCTCGTCGAGATCCCTGCGACTCGCCCGTCGTTGGCCGACCGGACGGTCGTGATGTACGGCCACCTCGACAAGCAACCCGAGATGGAACCGTGGAGCGACGGGTTGGGGCCGTGGATCCCCGTGCTGCGCGGCGAGCGGCTGTACGGCCGCGGCGGTGCCGACGACGGCTACTCGATCATCGCTGCGCTCATCGCCGTGCGGGCGGTGCGCGAAGCAGGAGGCGATCACGCCCGCATCATCGTGATGATCGAGGCGAGCGAGGAGAGCTCGAGCGTGCACCTGGCCGAGCACATGGAGCGGCTCCTGCCCCGCTTCGCCGGTGCCGATCTGGTGATCGCGCTCGACTCGTTCTGCGAGAGCTACGACCGTCTGTGGACCACCACGTCGACGCGCGGTGTGTGCGGTGGCGTGCTCGAGATCGAGGTGTGCCTCGACGACCCGCACAGCGGCCGGGCGAGCGGTGTGTTGCCGTCGTCGTTCCGCATCCTGCGCCAACTGCTCGACCGCGTCGAGGACGCCGACACCGGCGAGGTGCTGCTCGGCACTGCGAACGTGCCGATCCCGTCGTACCGCATCGACGAGGCACGCGTCGCTGCCGGGTCGTTCCCTCCACTGTCGGGTTCGTTCCGTCCGCTGCCCGGTGTGCGTTCGATGCGCGCCGATGCTGCGGAGGAGCTGATCGCGGAGACCTGGCGACCGGCGCTCGAGGTGATCGGTGTCGACGGTCTCCCGCCCGTGGCCGACGCCGGCAACGTGTTCCGCTCACGGCTCGCGGTGAAGCTCTCGCTGCGCCTGCCGCCGACGGCCGACACGTGGGCCGTCGGCGAGGAGATGCGCTCGACGCTCGAGGCCGACCCGCCGTACGGCGCACGTGTGGGGTTGCGCGACGGTGCTCGTGGACCGGGCTGGGCGGCGCCGGCGTTCGCGCCGTGGCTCGCCGACGCCACCGCTCATGCCAGCCTGCGGCACTTCGGCGCGCCGGTCGCGTCGTGCGGGGTGGGCGGCACGATCCCGTTCATGGGCATGCTCGGCGGCCCGTTGCCCGACGCGCAGTTCCTGCTGGTCGGTGTGCTCGGGCCCGGGTCGAACGCGCACGGGCCCGACGAGTTCCTCGACCTGCCGACCGCTCGACGCGTCACCGCGTCGGTGGCCGACGTGTTGCGCGCCCACGCCGAGCGTGACGCATGAGCGCGCCCGATCGCCATCACCCGCACACCGAGGTGGCCCAGGTCGAGGCGCTGGTGGCCGCGACGCGAGCCGGCGTCGTGATCACCGAGATCGACAGCCCCGACGAACTCGACGAGCTGCGCGGCGTGCTGCACGACATCTGGGGCGTGGAGATCGTGCCGCCGCGCAACCTCCTGCGCGGCATGGCCATCGGTGGCGCGTGCCTGCAGCTGGCCCGGCTCGACGAGCGACCGGTCGGTTTCGCCCTCGGCTTCCTCGGATGGGAGGGCGGGATGCACCTGCACTCGCACCAGGTGGGTGTGCTCCACGAACTGCGTGCGGCCGGGGTCGGCTACGCGCTCAAGCTCGCTCAGCGGGCACAGGCGCTGCGCCACGGCATCACCGAGATGCGGTGGACGTACGATCCGATGCTGTTCACGAACGCGAGGTTCAACCTCGTGCGGCTCGGTGCCCGGCCGATGGCGTTCCTGCCGCACTGCTACGGCGATCGCCGCGATGCGTTCAACACCGGCGACACCACCGATCGCCTGGAGGTGTCGTGGGCGCTCGACCACGCCGTCGGTGGCGCCGCCACGGTCGCCGCGTCGGAGGACCTGCAGCTCGAGCTGCCGACCGACTATCACGCACTCCGTGCGGGCGACGTGGCGAGGGCCGACGAGTGGCGACGCCAGGTGAGCGCTGCGCTCGCTGCGGCGATCGCGGACGGCCACCGCGTGATGATGGGCGAGCGCGGCTACGTGATCCTCGGGGGCGCCGGGTGAGGATCGAGGAGGTCTCGCTCGTCCGGGTGGCGATGCCGCTCGTGCGTCCGTTCCGCACGTCGTTCGGGGTGCAGGAGGCGCGCGACGTGCTCCTCCTGCACGTCGTCGCCGACGTGGGGGAGGGGTGGGGAGAGTGCGCCGCTCACGCCGAACCGTTCTACAACGAGGAGTTCACCGAGTCGGCCGCGCTCGTGCTCGAACGGTGGTTGGTGCCGGCGGTGCTCGGCGTGGAGCTCACTGCCGCCGAGGTGGCCGCACGTTGCGGTCAGGTGAAGGGATACCGCGCTGCGAAGGCGGGCCTCGAGATGGCGGTGCTCGATGCCGAGCTGCGCGCCACCGGCGTCTCGCTCGCGAGTCACCTGGGTGGTGAGCGGGCGGCGATCGACGTGGGTGTCTCGGTGGGCATCACGCCCACGATCGACGAGCTCGTCGCCCAGGTCGACGGCTATGTGGCCGACGGGTACCGACGGGTGAAGCTGAAGATCATGCCCGGCTGGGATGTCGAGCCGCTGCGCGCGGTGCGGGCAGCGCAGCCGCGCCTGGCACTGCAGGTCGACGCGAACGCGGGGTACCGGGCCGAACACGCGGACCTGCTCGCGACGCTCGACGAGTTCGACCTGCTGATGATCGAGCAGCCGTACGAGCCCGACGAACTGCAGCTCCACGCCCAGCTCGCGGCTCGGATGCAGACACCGATCTGTCTCGACGAGTCGATCCTGTCGACGCTCCACGCCGGCACCGCGCTCGACCAGGGAGCGTGCTCGATCGTCAACATCAAGGTCGGCCGTGTGGGCGGGGTGCTCGAGGCGCAGCGCATCCACGACGCATGTCGGGAGCGAGGTGTACCGGTGTGGTGCGGTGGCATGCTCGAGACCGGCGTCGGGCGCGCGGCCAACGTTGCGCTGGCGTCGCTACCGGGCTTCACGTTCCCGGCAGACATCTCTGCCAGCGAGCGCTACTGGCGTCGCGACATCACCGAACCGTTCGTGCTCTCGGGGTCCACGATCGCCGTGCCCACGTTCCCGGGCCTCGGTGTCACGGTCGACCGTGGCGCCCTTGCGGACCTGGGCGCGACGGTGCGAACGAGTACCATCGACGGTCGTACGCCGGGCGGAACGCGGCCATTCCAGGAGACCAGATGACTGCAGCATCCCCAGCTCGCAAACGGGGCGCGCGAGCCGAGACGCCGATCACGGCCGAGTCGATCGTCGACACGGCGTTCCGCATGATCGACGAGCGCGGTCACGAGGCGTTCTCGATGCGTTCCGTCGCCACCGAGCTCGGCGTGTTCCCGGCGACGCTCTACTGGCACGTGGGCGATCGGGCGCAGCTGCTCGGCCTGGTCGAGCTGCAGTGGGTGAACGGCATCGAGATGCCGGAGGCGTCCGACGACTGGCGCACGTGGATGCTCGAGCTCGCCCGCCGCTATCGGGCGCACGCACGCCGTCACCCGAACGTGGCGCGCCTCGTCAGCGTCGAGCGAGCGCGCAACGTCGAGTCGCTCGCCATCCCCGACGCGATCATCGGCACGCTGTCGACGCTCGGGTTGGGCGACGACATCGTGCACGCGTACAACGCGCTCATGGGCGCCGTGCGCGGGTTCGTGGTGCTCGAACTGTCGATGGCGATCGATCCGCCGCCGCCGGCCGAGGCCGAGGACGTCGAGCACGACATGCGCGGCATCGACCCCGATCGGTTCCCCCACATCAGCCAGCACTTCCACCTCTTCGCCGACCGGGCGCTGTCGATCCGCTGGAGCGAGGAGTCGGGCGACTCGCTCGACGACTCGTTCGAGTACCTGTTGGGCCTGCTGCTCGACGGCATCGCCGCCCGCACGTCCACCCGTCGCCGCCCCTGACGCACCGGCGCCGTGGGGCGTCGACCGTCGTTGCGTTCGGGGTACCTGGCGTCGCCGACGAGGAAGCAGAGACAGAGCGGGTGACCCGCCGGATCGGCGTGCACCTGGCGAACGTCCCCACCCGAGGTCCTCGTGATGCCCGCTCGCCGATGGGGAAGCCCTGATCGTGCGTGCATCACGGGACCGACCGCAGCATCGCGACCTCGGGATAGCTCGCGGGCGGTCCGTAGCCGTTCTCGATGAGCCAGCGCACCGCTGTGAGGCATCGATACGACCACCACGCAACGACACGGTCGCGGTCGATGTCGTCGCCGTACCCCGCCAGCAGGTCGCCCAGGCGGTCGGGATGAGCGAGGGTCAGCGATGCGAGATCGAACGCCGCATCGCCCGGGGCCGCCTCGGACCAGTCGAGCACGCCGGTGACGTCTCCTCCCTCGACGAGCACGTGCTCGATGTGGAGGTCGCCGTGGATGAACACCGGTCGCCACGGCCGGAGCACGGTCAGCGCTCGCGTGCGATTGCGCTCGATCACGTCGGTCGGGAGGATCTGGTGTGCCGTGAGCCAGTCGCACTCCTCGTCGAGTGACGCAGCGAGCGATCGATCGCTCGCCCAGCGAGCGGCGTTGGTGTACGGCAACGGCCAGGGCGGGAGCGGAGCGTCGTGCAGACGTCGAATCGTCGATCCGACCGCCGTCCACGCAGCCCTCGGGGCGATCGACGGTCGACCCGGCTCGTCGAGCGGTGCGCCGGGCACTCTCGCGAGCGCGAGCACCGGGGGCGTGCGCCACAGCACCTCCGGCGTCGGCACGGGAGCGAGCGCCATCGCAGCGACCTCCCGCTCGGATCGGCCGGGATCAGCGTCGACCTTGAGGAAGACGTCCCCTGCGCGAACGGTGATCCGGTCGTTGTTCGCGAGGACGACGTCGACGGCGTTCACGGCGGCATCCTGCCAGGCGTCGACGCGGGGAACGCGACGAGTTCCGGTTCGATCCTCCGATCGCATCGGCTGGGAAACTCGGTCGAGCGGGTTCCGGCACGAGCGCAAGACTCTGCCCGTGTCCGCGTTTCCCGATCACGACGACCACGACGGATGGGTCCGTCTGCTCGCTGACCCGATCCGCGCGCAGCGGGCGTTCTGGCACCTCGTCTTGACGGGCCCGGAGGCGCTCGACAGCGTGCGGCGCGGGCTCGACTCGCCGATCGACGACGTTCGGCGGTGGTCGACGAAGGCGATGGACCACCTCGTCGATGCCGATGGGTTGTCGACGCTCGTCCGCATGCTCGAGGATCCCGACCCGGGCGTTCGGCTCGAGGCGTGCCACGCCCTCGCCTGCGATCGGTGCAAGGACAACGCGTGCCGTCCCGACGCAGCCGCCGTGCTCCCGAGGGCGATCGAGGTGATGCTCGACGATCCGGGTGCACACGTCCGGGCCTACGCCATCGAGCTCGTCGGTCGCTGGGTGCACACCCACCCCGAGGCCGAGACGGCACTCATCCGTTGCCGCGATCACGACCCGTCGCCGGCGGTTCGGAAGAAGGCCGGCTGGTATGCGCCCGGCGGCACGATCCACCGCAGGACAGCGCCGTCCCGATCGAGGCGTGCCTCCGCAACACGCTGACGCCGTGGTTCGAATCCCTACGCTCGCCGCATGAGTCTCACCTTCGAGTGGCGCGGTGCATTCACCAACCGCGAGGTCAACGAACTGCACGCAGCTGCGTTCGAGACCAGGGTGTTCAGCGACGACGAGTGGAACTGGGTGCAGCTCACGGCCGAACGAAGCCTCGGCTGGGTCGTCGCGCGAGACGGCGATCGGCTCGCGGGATTCGTGAACGTGATCTGGGACGGTCTGGTGCACGCATGGATCCAGGACACGATGGTCGACCCGCGGGACCACCGGCGGGGCGTCGGCACCCGACTCGTGGCCGAGGCCGTGTCCGCTGCTCGTGAGACCGGCTGTGAATGGATGCACGTCGACTTCGACGACGACCTCCGCAGCTTCTACTACGACGCCTGCGGCTTCCGACCGACCAACGCCGGCCTCATCGCCCTGCAGTGACGTCCACGCCGTGCGGCCGACGTCCGGCCCGAGCCCGACCAGCCGGTCAGTGGGTGGGCGCGAGGTCGAACGGACTCGTGCGGCGTGCGCGTTCGGCTCGTGCCCAATCGACGAACGCCGGTGCGGCGATGGAGATCGGCGTGCGGTTCGCCGCAGCGCCGACGGCGACCGTGTGCGAGATCACCGTGGCGTCGAGATAGACGTGCAGCGCGATCATCGGGGGTTCGTCGGTCTCGGCAGGGTCGTGACGAGGGTCGAGGTCACCGGCCACCGCGACCGACGTGGAGGGGCACACGGTCACGAGGCAACCCGCCCACGTCGTGGTGATCGGACGGTGCACGTGACCCGACATGACGTGGCGCACCTGCTCGTGCCGACGTACGACGGCCTCGAAACGGTCGATGCCCCGGAGGCCGACGCAGTCCATCCACCAGATGCCGGTCTCGAACGGTGGGTGGTGCAGCGCGATGGCGGTCGGGACGGATCGGTGCTCGCCGAGATGAGCGTCGAGCCAGGCTGCGTCGTCGCTGGTGAACTCGTCGGTGCTGGTGTCGAGCAGCACGACGTGGAGCCCATCGAGCTCGACGCTGCGATGGCCTGCGTGCGCGTCGATCCTGCGATCGTGGTTGCCCCGCACCGCGTCCCACGGTGCCCGTAACGGGGCGATCCGCTCGTTGAATTCGGTCCACTCCTCCCGGCTCCCGGAGTGCGTCAGGTCACCGGTGACGAGGACGAGGTCCGGTCGACGCGACATCGAGTTGATCGCATCGACAGCATCGGAGAGCCGGTCGCCGCTGCCAGGGTTCGGCCCGCCGAGATGCACGTCCGAGATCTGCGCGAGCACCACCGTCATCGCGAGAGTCTTCCACCGATCGCCCTCGATTTCGACGGACGGCTCCTACGTCTCGCCCGTCCCAGCGTTCGATCGGCACCACGCCACGACCGACGCCAGATCGACCGGGGCGGACGTGTCGACGCGGAGCACCGGCCCGAGACCGAGCGGTTCGGCGTGCTCGATCATCCGGGTCCACTCGTCGTCGTCGGGTGCTGCCCCGTGGATCGGGTGCGATGACGCCCACCGGCGAGCGAACCGATCGCGCAACAGCGGTACCGGTGCTTCGCACCAGACCTCGGCAACGTGGCCGACGCCTGCGTGACGGAGACCGGCCTCGACCAGTCCACGGACGTCAGCGCGCCACGAGCTCTCCAGGACGGCTCCGGGAGGCGACATAGCGAGCAACGCCCACATCGTTCGGCTGGCAGCGGCGCCGAGGTTGCGGTTCCACTCACGTTGGGTGAGGCCGATCGGCGGATCAGCGCCGAGCACCTCGGCGTGGGTCTCCTTGATGACGTCCTTGCTCAGCAGGGGAAGTGCGAGTGCGGTCGCGACCCCTGGGGCCAGCGTGGACTTGCCCGCAGCGGGGAGTCCGTTCACCAGCACCACCAGGCGAGCCATGAGCACGAAACTACTGCCGTCGCCAAGCGCGGATCGGGCGGCGAGAGCTGATCGGCACTTGGCGACGGCATACGATCGCTGCGTGGACGTGCTCGAACTGCGATTCGTGGTGTATCGACACTTCGTCGAGACGGGGTCCGCTCCGACGCGGGAGCACCTCGGTGAGCTCGTCGGTGATCTGGAGACCTCCGATCGCTTGCTCCGTGAACTCCACGATCGACACATGCTGGTGCTCGACGATCGTCCCGCTCGTCGTGGTGAGATCCGCATGGCGTTGCCCTTCGCGGCGGAGCCGACCGCCTTCCGGGTCACCACCGACGGCGGCGCCTGGTGGGCGAACTGTGCCTGGGACTCGCTCGCGATCCTCGCTGCGTTGCACAGCGACGGGCGCATCCGATCGACCTGGTCCGACACCGGAGAACCGCTCGAGCTCACCGTCACCGGCGGCGACCTCCACGACACCGCCGGTTTCATCTCCTTCCCACTGCCCGCGAGCCGGTGGTGGGACGACATCGTCTTCACTTGAGGCAACATCACGTTCCTCCGGTCGGAGGACATGCACGCGCCAGGTCGTGAAGCGGTCGATCTGGCCCGGATGTGGAGCCTCTCGCAGGCCTGGTACGGCGATCGCCTCGAACGGTCGTTCAGCGGTAGGTCGCTCGAGGCGACCCAACGTCTGCTCGACGACGTCGGCCTCACGACCCCGTTCTGGCAGCTCCGACCCTGACCACCGTCCATTGCTGGTGGTGCTGATCTCCGCGGGAAATGCTCGCCATCGTGGGGCTGCCGTCGGCGGTTCGAACAGCCAGCCGAGACGTCATGTGCGCTGTGGAGCGCTGGGCGCTCCACAGCGCACAACACGTCGGTGCAACGCACGCCGAACCTCCGATCGGCACGGGTTGCCCACGTGCTGGTGTTGAGGAGCCTGAGCGCTGCTCCGGAGCGTGCAACACGCAGCCCGACCGCGACAATTCACTCACGGCGCCGGGAGGTCTTCGGTACCGTCGGTGCGTGCCCTCGTTGTCGACGCTTCCGATCTTCATCGCCTCATCACTGGCCTTGCTCGTGGTGCCTGGACCGGCGGTGCTCTTCATCGTCGCCCGCAGCAGCTCGCAAGGCACTCGAGCCGGCTTGGTCTCCGTGCTCGGCGTACACAGTGCATCGGTGGTCCACGTGATGGCCGCGGTTGCCGGGCTGTCCGCGATCGTCGTCGCCTCAGCTCTCGCGTTCACGGCGCTGAAGGTCGTCGGCGGTTTGTATCTCATCCACCTGGGGATCAAGTCGATTCGCAGTGCGCGCAGACTCACGGCGATCACGCCTCCGGTCATCAAGCCGGAGCGGCGACTCTTCGCCGAGGCGTTCACCGTCAACCTGCTGAACCCGAAGGTCGCCATCTTCTTCCTCGCGTTCCTTCCACAGTTCGTGAGCAACTCACGCGGACCGGTGTGGTCCCAGACCCTGGTACTCGGCCTGGTTTACATCGCGCTCGGCCTGTGCTCCGACGGCATGTACGCACTCCTCGGATCACGAATCGGGTCATGGTTCGGCGGACATGTGGCGAAGGTTCGAGCGTTGCGGTACGCCGAGGGCGGCATCCTCGTCGGACTCGGCGTGCTCACACTGGCGCTCCCACACCGCCGCGCGACCAAGTAGCAGCGGGCGGCAGCCCGCCCTCACGACCGAACCCACGCAGGGCAGAGCTGCCGATCCGCGTCGGCCCGCGCGGTCGTCTCGTACGGGCTGGTCCCTTGCTCGACGTTCGACTCGGTGGTACGCCGGCACCGTGGAAGACATCGACCTCGAGCGGTTCCTCGACCCGGTACGCGAGCACCTCGACGATGTGGTGGAGGAGCTCAGTGCTGGACGGAAGCGGACGCATTGGATGTGGTTCGTCTTCCCTCAGCTGCGCGCACTGGGTCGCAGCGAGATGGCGAGACGCTACGGGCTCGCCGATCTCGACGAGGCACGCCGGTTCGTGGTGCATGCCGAACTCGGATCGACCTACGAACGACTCGTGGCCATCGTTCACGACGTCGTCGTCCGTCGGGGTCGTCTCGTGCACGACGTGTTCGGCAGCCCGGACGACGTCAAGCTGGTGTCTTCGCTGACGCTGTTCCGCGCGGCGGCGGAGCACGAGGGACGGATCCAGCTTGCCCAGCAGTGCGGAGAGCTGCTGGATGAAGCGGAGCGACAGGGGCTGCCGCGCTGCGCTGTGACCAGTGCGGTCCTGGGGCCTCCTGCGGGCTGAGTCCGGTACGGCCAGATTTGCCGCTGCGCGCCCCCTTGTCACGAGACGTCTGGCCGGCTGACACCGAGTCGTGGCGCGGTTCGGAAGGCGGTCGGCTTCCTTCACGAGAACGACCCTCGGGATCGGGCAGTCCGGAGTGGTCGTCACTCGTGCGACGGTGACCGCTCCATCAGCACGTACGGCTCACGCTCGCCGTCGTCGGTGACGACACGGACAGGCGTGAACCCGACCGTGCGCCAGAAGTGGACACCTCGAGGATTGGACAGATCGGGGTCGACGGTGAGCCGCTCCCATCCGAGATGACGCTCGACGAACCGGACCAGCGCCTCGACGACAGCGGTCCCCAGCCCACGCCCACGTTCGGACGGGCTCAGGACGAGATCCATCCCTCCGCCCTGTCGTCCGTCATCGGCGAGGTGGTACTGAACGAACCCGACGGCTCGCACGCCTTCCTCGACGATGAAGCATTCGACGCTCGGGCTTCGCGAACCGAGGTACTTCGCACGTATCTCCGAATCGGACATCGGCGCACCTCCCCATCGCTCGTACACGCCTGGGTCGGTGAACAACGCCTGCAATGTTCCCAAGTCCTGCAGAGTCGTCGGACGAAGAACGACTCCATCACCTTCGATCGCGGGGTGACTCACGCAGCCAGTATCGCTCGGCGCCTCTCGCTGGAGTCCTTCCCATCTGCGGGCTTTCCCGCGGGAAGTCAGCACGGCACTGGTGTTCCCACGGGTGCGGAGAGGCCGGCGTTCGTTCTCGGCCGGGTTGTGGTCGTCCAGCGACCACAACCCCGCACGGAAGCGCGAGTGGGTGTGCGCACCGATCGATCGACGGCCTGGCGTGGCGCTGCAAGCACCATTCCCGCGATCTCGGCCGGTTTCTTGTCGTCTGGGACCGAAAACCGGCCGAGATCCTGACGACCTCCTGACGACGTCGTTCAGATGGCGCCGATGTCGCGGCCTTGGCGCTTCTGGATGGCGTCGCCGATCAGGGTGAGCGACAGCACGGTGAGGAACAGCGCACCGCCCGGGATCAGCACCGGGTACAGGCTCTCGTCGAGCTTGGGTTGACCCGCGGCGATCATCGACCCCCACGACGGCGTCGGCGGCGCGACCGACAGGTTCAGGTAGGCGAGACCACCCTCGGCGACCACCGCGCCGGCGACGGCCACGATCATCATCGACAGCAGGGTGGGGATGACGTTCGGTGCGATCTCGCGGCGGAGCACACGGGCGTTGGTGGCACCGAGCGACCGGGCAGCCAACACGAACTCCCGGGTCGCGATCGACAGGGTGAGCGCACGCACGATGCGGATCGTCGGACCGAGGTAGATCAAGGCGATCGCACCGACCACGGTGACGAGGCCGCGGCTCTGCGTGAACGCCACGATCGACGCGGCGAGCAACACGGTGGGGAACGCCATCAACACGTCGGCGCCGAAGATCGACACGATCTCGAGGCGGCGACGGAAGTAGCCGGCGGCGAGGCCGATGATCCCGCCGACGAACGACGAGATCAGCACCGCCGCCACGCCCACGACGATCGACACCCGGGCGCCGTAGATCGTGCGCGACAGCAGGTCGCGCCCGAGCTGATCGGTGCCCAGCCAGTTCTGGCCGGTGGGGATCGAGAGCGGGATGCCCGCACGGGTGTCGGCCGGATCGGCGAGGGGCAACACGTCGGCGAGCAGCGCCGACAACGACAGCAGCACGAGCCACCCGACGGAGATCCACACCATCACCCCGAGGCCGCGCCGGTCGTCCGCCGCTTCGATCGTGGGCGCCGGCGCATCGGTCGGGTGCGCACCCCGTTCGAGGGCGGCGGTCATGTCGGCCGTGCCTGGTGGCGGATGCGCGGATCGAGGATCCCGTGCATCACGTCGGCGAGGAAGTTCACGAGCACGAAGCCGACCGTGAGCACGACGACGGCGCCCTGCAGCGAGACGAAGTCGCGGTTGTTGATCGCGTCGATCGTGAACCGACCGAGACCGGGCAGGGCGAAGATCGTCTCCACGAGGACGGTGCCGCCGATCATGCGACCGACGGAGATGCCGGTGAGGGTGACCACACCGATCGACGACGGCCGCAATGCATGGCGCAACACGATGCGGCGGGTCGTGTTGCCCTTGGCTCGTGCGAACCAGATGAAGTCCATGTCGAAGGTGTTCACCAGGTCGGTGCGCAGCACGCGGGCGTACAGCGCGACCTGTTCGAGTGCGAGCGCGATCGACGGCAGCAGGAGCGACTTCAGGTTCTCGAACGGGCTCTCGCCGAACGGCGTGTATCCCGTGGTGTCGAACCATCCGAGCTGCACCGCGAAGATCGCCATCAGTCCGACCGCCACCAGGTAGCCCGGTGTCGCCAACATCGCCAACTGCGTGCCGCTGAGGATCCGGTCGAGCCACGAACCGGGCCGCAGCGCACCGAAGATCGCCATCGGCACAGCGAGCAGCAGTGCGATCAGCTGTGATATGAGCACCAGCTCGAGCGTCACCCAGATGCGCTGGCCGATGGCTTCCGTGACCGGTTGCCGGGTGCGGAACGAGGTGCCGAGGTCGCCCTGCACGGCGTCGCCCGCCCACTGCACGTAGCGCACGGGGAGCGGATCGTCGAGGTGCAGTTCCTCGCGTGCCGCCGCCTTGTCCTCCTCGGAGGCCCGAGCTCCCAGCACTGCCGTGACCGTGTCGCCGGGGAGCAGGCTCACCATCGAGAACGACGCGAAGGTGACGGCGATGAGGACGGCCAGGAGGCGAGCGAGGCGCGACGCGAGGACCCGTGTCACCGGATCCCCTGTCGCGTCTCGCTCGCCCCCACGGCCGTGTACGTCATGCGTCGAGCCAGACGTCCTTCAGGTAGAAGCGGCCACCGTCGATCGGCTGGCCGGCGCTGCCGTCGGGCAGGGTGAAGTCGGCGATGCCACGCACGTCGGCCGCGGTGATCACGCCGAACTGGTTGGTGCCGGTCCAGATGTACGGCACCTGCTCGCCGAGGATCGTCTGCACGATCGCATACTGCTCCTTGCGGGCCTCCGGGTCTGACAGTGCACGGCCGGCGTCCATCGCCGCGTCGATCTCGGGCGACGTGAAGTTGGTGAAGTTCAACCCACCCGAGTGGAACTGGGTGTAGTCGGCATCGGGGTCGCCGCCGCCGATGCCGCCCCACAGGATCACCTGGAACGCATCGTTGACGACGGCGTCGATGTTCTCGCTCTGGGCCCGGCTGACGATGTTCGCTTCGGCGCCGATCTCGGACCACATCGACTGGAACAGCTCCTGGTAGCTGACGATGAACGGGTCCTGTCCGCCGGCGAAGTCGAACACGACCGGCCCGACCTCGGCCTCGTACTCGTCGATGAGGGCCGTCGCCTCGGCGAGGTCGTAGTCGGGGTAGTCGCTCTCGGTGAACCAGAACGAGGTGTCGGCGTACGGTCCGGTCATCGGCTGCTTCACGCCGGTCGCCTCGAGGTAGTCGTAGAGGCGGGGGATGTCGACCGACATCGCCAGCGCCCGGCGCACCCGCACGTCGTCGAGCGGTGCAGCGGCGGTGTTGAACATCACCACGTCGGGTTCGCTCGGCGCGCCGATGGTGACACCGACCTCGCCGGCCTCCTGCTGCACGAAGTACTCGGTGATCTCCGACGAGCTGCCCGTGTAGTACACGTCGATGTCGCCGCCGTCGAAGGCCGCCTTGCGCGCCGTCGAGTCGGAGATCGGACGGAACTCGATGCCGTCGAGGTACGGCGCGCCCTGCCAGTAGTCGTCGTTGCGGGTGACGGTGAGGTGGTCGTCGGGGATCCACTCGGAGAACACGAACGGGCCGGTGCCGATCGGGCTGCGGCCGCCGTCGGGCGATGCCAGCATCGCCGGGGCGGCCATGTAGCCGACCTGCGATCCGATCACGCCGGTGAGCACGTTGGGGAACGTGCCCCACGGGCTGCTCATCGTCAGCTCGAGGGTGAGGTCGTCGACCACCGTCATGCCGGCGAGCAACGACAACTGGTCCTTGTACTGGGCGCTGTCGAGCACCGCCTGGAAGTTGAGGCGCACGGCCTCGGCGTTCAACGGCTCACCGTTGTGGAAGACGATGTCGGGACGAAGGACGATCGTCCACACGGTGGCGTCGTCGTTGCCGGTGATCGACTCGGCGAGATACGGCACGACCTTGCCCTCGGCATCGGCGGCTGCGAGCGGGTCGAAGATCGCCTTCGCCACGTTGTGGCCGGCGTTGCTCCACGGGTCGACCGTCGGGTTGTAGCCACTCGACTCGCCCTCGATGCCCACGACGAGCGTGCCGCCGCTGACCGGCACGATCTCCTCGTTCACCGTGGTGGGCGGGTTGGTGAACACCGGGGCGGTGGAGGCCGGCGTCGTGTCGGCAGGTGCGGTCGTGTCGGATCCGGCGTCAGCCACCGTGGTGGCCGTCGCCGTGTCCTCCGTGGTGGCGGACGGATCGTTGCCGCCGCAGGCCGCCAGCAGCAGGCCCGCCGAGGCGAGCAGAGCGACGGCGATGCCCCGCCGACGTGATGGATGCGATCGAGTGACCATGGCAGCTCCCCCTGGGTGTGGTGCGGTCGTCATTATTGCACGCCGTACAAGAACGGGATCACGTGTGTGCGGCGTGTCATCGGGCGTTCACAGACGCGAGACCCTCGAGGCGCGGATGATCTCCACGTCGCCCTCGAACACGTGCAGCGCGGACACGAGGCCGTCGTCGCCGAGTGCGACCCGCGTCTCGAACGGGCCGGTCTGGTTGAACAGGATCCCCTCGGTGTCGCAGAACACCTCCTGCACGCCGAAGCGGAGTCCGGGGATCTCGTTGTAGAGCTTCCCGCCCTCCGACCACACCTTCAGCAGCGGCAGTTCGATGCCGAGCTCGATGCGGTATTCGCCCACGTACGCCTGCTGCTCGTCGACCGACAGGGTGCGCAACCGTTTGGGTGCCGGCATGTAGGCGGGCCAGTCGTACACGTCGGCGATGCCGTTGAGCACCTCGCGGAACAGGTAGATGCCCGACGTCGCATTCGTGAGCACCACCGCACCATCGCCCGACTCGAGGTACAGGTTCGTCTCGCTCTGGTACCCGTCGTTCGAGCCGCCGTGGTTGATGCGAGCCGTCGGCCCGTCGCCCATCAACTTCAATCCGAGGCCGAACCCGCCCTGCCCATGGCGGGTGGTCATCTGATGGGCGAGCGCCTGGCCGAGGATCGCGCCCGGGCGTCCGAGCCACGCGTCGCGGCAACCGAGCAGGAACCGTGCGTAGTCGGCCGCCGTGCTGAACAACCCGCCCGCGGCCATCTCGCTGCTGATCATCCATGCGCCGGGATGCGGCCGGCCGTCGTCGCCGTGTCCCGCTGCGACGTCGTCGCGCAGGCGGGGGAGGAGCGGGTGGTGGAACGACGATCGGGTCATCCCCAACGGCCCGAGCACGAACTCGTCGGCGATCTCGTCGAACGGTCGGCCGAGCACGTCCTCCATCACCACTTGGGCGATCACGTAACCGCCGCCCGAGTAGCGATCGGTGCCGTCGTCGGCCTTGTCGACCACGACCGGCGCGTTGGTCGCGGGTGGGCGTCCGGCGAGCAGGTCGAACACGTCGGCGACCGGTCGCCCGTCGTTCACGGTCGCGCCGAAACCGTTCACCGTGAGGCCGGCGGTGTGGCTGAGGATGCGGCGCAGGGTGACGGGGGAGCGCTGTGTGAACTCGTTCGCCGGCACCTGCCAGCGGCGCAGGTACGTGTTCACGTCGACGTCGAGGTCGAGCACGCCTCGGTCCACCTGCTGCAGCACCATCATCGCCGTCACCGGCTTGCTGCAGCTCGCCACCATGAACACGGTGTCAGCGCCCACCTGGCGGTCCGCGTCGGCCGAACGGCGGCCGAAGCCCTCGGCCCAGTCGATCTCGCCACCGCGCATCACGGCGATCGACACTGCCGGGCAGCCGTGATGGGTGAGCCGCTCATCGACGTTCCACCGCAGCGGCTGGTCGGCGATCCGCATGATCGGCAGCAGCCCGTTCGCCACGGCGTCGCGCCGTTCCTGACTGCTCGCGTCCCGGCTTCCGGTCACCGCGCCCTCCCCGTCGATCGGGCTAGTGTTGCACACCGTACAAGAGACGCGGGGAGTCCAGCGATGACCACAGCCATGTTCGACATCGACGCCGTGCGGGCGCAGTTCCCCGCCCTCGCACTGCGCCACGACGAGCACCCGCGCACCTACCTCGACAACCCGGCGGGCACCCAGGTGCCTCAGCGCGTGGTCGACCGGATGACCGAGGCGCTGGTCGAGTTCAACGCCAACATGCACGGCAACTTCAACACGTCGGTGCAGGCGACCGAGCTCGTGCGTCAGGCGCACCTCGCCGTCGGCGACTTCGTCAACGCCCGCTCCGACCGCGAGATCGTGTTCGGCCCCAACATGACGACGCTCACGTTCATGATGGCCAGAGCGCTCGCCCCGCGGTTCCAGCCCGGCGACGAGATCATCACCACTCACATGGAGCATGAGGGCAACAACACCCCGTGGCGCACGATGGCCGCCGAGCGGGGCCTCGTCGTGCGCACCGTGCCGTTCCACCTCGACACCTACGAGCTCGACCTCGACGCGCTCGGGTCGATGATCAACGAACGCACGAGGTTCGCGGCCATCAACTACGCGAGCAACCTCCTCGGCACGATCAACCCGGTGCAGGAGATCACCCGTCGTCTGCACGAGGTCGGCGCGCTCGTCTACCTCGACGCCGTCCAGTACGCGCCGCACGGGGTGATCGACGTGCAGGCGATCGACTGTGACTTCCTCGTGGCATCGACCTACAAGTTCTACGGGCCGCACCAGGGCGTGCTGTGGGGCCGTGAGGAACTGCTGCAGTCGCTCCCCACGTACAAGCTGCGCGTCGTCCCCGACGTCACGCCCGACCGGTTCGAGACCGGCTGTCAGTCGCTCGAGGGACAGGCCGGCACCATCGGTGCGTTGGAGTACATCCAATGGCTGGGTCGCACGGCAGGTGTCGATCTCCGCCCGACGGGCGAGGGACTCCGCGAGCGCACCAAGGACCTCCACGCCGGCATGCGGGCCATGGTCGCGTACGAGGAGATCCTCAGCGAGCGCCTCATCGCCGGGCTCGAGTCGATCCCAGGGGTGCACATCCACGGCATCACCGACCGCGCTGCGTTCGCCCGGCGCGTCCCCACCGTGTCGTTCACCGCTCCCGGTCTGGTCCCGGCCGAGATGGCGCGATTCCTCGACAGTCGGGGCGTGTACGTGTGGAACGGCCACTCGTACGCACTCCCTGTCGTCGAGTTCCTGGGCATCGCCGACGCCGGCGGCGTCGTGCGCATCGGCCCCACGCACTACAACACGGTCGCCGAGATCGATCTGGCCGTGTCCCTCGTCGCCGAGTTCCTCGGGCGATGACCGTGGACACGCACGGTGCGGGCTGGACCGTCGAGCACCTCGACCTGCGCGTCGAGCTCGGCGGCGACCGGGTCGTGGTCGACTGCTCGTCACACGTTCGGTGGCAGGGCGCTCCCGGTGCCACGGCACCGCTCGTGTTCGACGGTCGCGGCCTCGAGACGCTCGAGGTGGCCGTCGACGGCACGGTCCTCGGCGCCGACGGCTGCGAGCTCGCCGACCGCACCCTCACGCTCGCGCTCACCGACGACGCGCATGTCGTGAGCACCCGCGTCGCCGTCGTTCCCGGCGGGCCGGGCGACAAGGGCGTGGCGTACCGCCCTCGGTTGATCAGCACCAACTGCGAGCCCGAAGGATTCCGACGGATCACCTGGTCGCTCGACCACCCGTCGCACCGGCCCACCTTCGACGTCACTCTCGTCGCCGACCCGAGCGAGTTCCGCACCCTGCTCGCCAACGGCGATCGTGTCGACGGCGGCGAACTCGAGGACGGCCGCGTCTGGGAGCGCTTCGTCGACCCGATCTCCAAGCCCACGTACCTGTTCGCGTTCGTGGCGGGCGACCTCGACCTCGTCGCCCGACCGCACACCACCGTCACGGGCCGCACCGTCGACCTCCGGGTCGCGGCGCTGCCCGAGCAGATCGGTGGCGCATCGTTCGCCCTCGACGTGCTCGACGCGGCCATGTCGTTCGACGAGGCCAACGGCGGCATCGAGCACGACCTCGACGCGCTCACCTTCGTGGCCCTGCCGGGCTATCCCGACGCCACGGAGTACCACGGCCTGATGTTCTTCGACTCGTCGTTGCTCGTCGTCGACCACCGCGGCTTCAGCGACGACGACCTGCTGCTGATCATGGCGAACGTGGCGCACGAGTACGGCCATCACGTGCGCGGCAACCGGGTGACGGTGTCGTCCTGGGGGCAGCTCGCGTTGAAGGAGGGGCTGACGGTCCTGATGGGCCAGAACGACGTCCGTCGGCACCTGTTCGGTCCGGTCGGCCGCGTGCTCGACGTGGTCGACCTGCGCCGCCTGCAGTTCCCCGAGGAGAACACCATCGGCGCACCGGTGGTTCGCGGGGAGGTCGCCAACCCCGAACAGCTCTACACACGCACCACCTACCTCAAGGGCGCCGAGGTCTTCGGCATGCTCCGCACGCTCCTCGGCGACCAGGCGTGGCGGCAGGGGTTCGCCGAGTTCGTCCGCCGCTACGACCTCGCGTCGGCCGGCGTCGACGACTTCGTCGCCGTGCTGCGCGAGACCGCTCCCGCCCGCAGCGCCGACATCGACGGCGTCGCCCGCTGGTTCGCCCTGCGCGGCAGACCGTCGCTGTCGCTCTCGGTCGCCACGTCCGACGGCACGACGGTCGTCGACATCACCCGCACCGATGCGCTCACCGACGACCCGCCGGTGGCGATGCCGATCGTGCTCGGCTTCCTCGCCGACGACGGGCGACCGCTCGACGTGACCATCGACGGCGTCGTCGGTTCCGAGCACACCGTCGTGCTCACCGGTCCGTCGATGCGGGTGGAGGTCGCATCCGAGACATCGCCCGTGATCTCACCGCTGCGCGGGTACTCGGCGCCGGTCGACCTCGCGACCGACCTCTCGGCCCAGCACCTCTCGGTGCTGCTCGAACACGACCCCGATGCCGTCGCCCAGTGGTGGGCGTCGGAGGAGTTGATGATCCGGGCGATCGACCAGCACCGGCACGGCGCCGGCGACGATCCCTCGGGCCCCACGGTGGCGCTGCTCGCGGACGGTCTGCGAGCGGTGCTGCGGCGGGGCACGGCCGAGCCGATGCAGCTCGCCCAACTGCTCGCGCTCCCGGACGAGTTCATGCTCGGCGATCGCGAAGCGTCGATCGACGTCGACGGCGTCGCCACCGGACTCGCCGTCCTGCGTTCTCAGCTGGGACTCGCGCTGCACGACGATCTGCTCGACCTGCTCGAGCGCACCACCGACGACTCGATGGGCACCTCGCCGGCCGACATC
>CAUJET010000202.1 GCA_963169665.1 Actinomycetota bacterium
TCGTTCCACACCTTCGCCCTGGCCCTCGGCCCGCTCGGTCTCGCCCAGCTGCGCACCGAACTGGCGGCGTTCACCGGCTGACCACCTCACCGCGACAGGGCGGCCGTTCACCGGAACGCTCGTCCCGGGATCGCGATCACCTCGCCGCGTAGTGTGACCAACGCATGTCCACCCGCCGCATCCCCCTGGTCGCCTCGGCCATGGCGCTGGGAGCGGGCGCCGTGTGGAGCCTCGGCGCCGTCACCGCCCGTCTGGCCGACCAGAGCGACGCGTTCCAGTACCTGATCTGGCGGTCGATCGGCATCATCGTCGTCATCGAGATCCTCGGCCGGATCCAGGGCAAGCCGATCCAGACCGTACGGGCGTACACGTCGGGGCGGGTGATGCTGACCGCCAACGTGATGCTGCTCATCGCATCGCTCGGCTTCGTCTACGCGGTGAAGACCACGACGGCGGCCAACGCCGCGTTCCTCGGATCCACCACACCGGTGTTCGGCGCGATCGCCGCGCGGTTGTTCCTCCGCGAGAAGCTCACGCGCATCACGCTCGCGTCGATCGGCCTGGCGTTCGTCGGCCTGTTCATCATGGTGGCGGGCGACCTCGAGGCGGGGAGCATGGTCGGCAACCTCTCGGCACTCGCGGCGGCGATCGGCTTCGCCGGGTACGCGGTGTGCGTCCGGTCGGACCCCGACGAGGACTGGTCGCCGGTGCTGCCCGGCTACGGCGTGATGATGATCGTGATCTGCGGCACCGTCACCGTCGCCGGCGGCAACACGCTCGTGCCACCGGCCGGCGACCTCGCCTACGCCCTGTTCCACGGCGCGGTGATCATCGTGGTTGGCACGCTGCTGTTCAACGTCGCGTCGCGCCAGGTGCCCGCGTCGGCGATGACGGTGTTCGCCCAGACGGAGATGGTGCTCGTCCCGGTGTGGTCGGTGACGTTCCTCGACGACCGGCCGCCCGTCACCACGTGGATCGGCGGCACGATCATCTTCGTGGCGATCATGGGCAAGGCGGTCCTCGACGCCCGCACCCATCGCACCGACGCCCTCCTGGTCTACGAACCACTCTGACGGACCTCGCCATCTCACTTGCGATATTCGTACCCGCGAGTACGATTTCCGCACATGAGCTCCGACCTGTCCGATCGCGCCGCACGCCACCTCTGGATGCACTTCACCCGCCTGGCCGGGTTCCAGGACCACGAGGTCCCGGTGATCGTCGAGGGCCAGGGCTGCTACGTCACCGACCAGCACGGCAAGCGCTACCTCGACGGGCTCTCCGGCCTGTTCACCGTGCAGGTCGGTCACGGCCGCACCGAGCTGGGTGACGCCGCCAAGCGCCAGTCCGACCGCCTCGCCTACTTCCCCACCTGGTCGTTCGCCCACGAACCGGCCATCGAACTCGCCACCCGGCTCGCCGCACACGCGCCCGGCGACCTCAACCGGGCGTTTTTCACCCCGAGCGGCGGCGACGCGGTCGAGACCGCCTTCAAGCTCGCACGGCAGTACTGGAAGCTGCGCGGCCAACCGAGCCGCACCAAGGTGATCTCCCGCTACCTCGCCTACCACGGCACCTCGATGGGCGCGCTCAGCATCACCGGCGTCCCGTCGATCAAGACACCGTTCGAGCCGCTCGTACCGGGGGCGATCAAGGTGCAGACCCCGTACCGCTACCGCTGCCACGACTGCGGGCATCTCGACGCCTGCACGCTCCGATGCGCCGACGACCTCGCCCTGCGCATCGAGATGGAGGGTCCCGACACCATCGCCGCGGTCTTCATGGAGCCCCTCCAGAACACCGGCGGCGCGTTCGCCCCGCCCGAGGGCTACTGGCAGCGCATCCGCGAGATCTGCGACCACTACGACGTGCTGCTGGTGAGCGACGAGGTGATCTGCGCGTTCGGTCGGCTCGGCCACATGTTCGGCTCGCAGCGCTACGGCTACCAGCCGGACATGATCACGTTCGCCAAAGGTGTCACGTCGGGCTATGCCCCGCTCGGCGGCGTGATGATCAGCGACCGGCTCGCCGCGCCGTTCATGGAGAACACGGCCACGTTCATGCAGGGCCAGACCTTCGGTGCCCACCCGGTGTCGTGCGCGGTGGCGAACGCCAACCTCGACATCCTCGAGTCGGAGGACCTGTGCGGCCACGTCCGCGCGAACGAAGGCGAGTTGAGCCGGCTGCTGCAGGGCCTGCGCGACATCCCGCTCGTCGGCGACGTGCGCGGCGAGGGCTACTTCCACGCGATCGAACTCGTCGCCGATCAGGCCACCAAGGGAACCTTCGACGACGCCCAGGCCGAGTGGTTGCTGCGCGGCTACCTCTCACCGCGCCTCTACGAGGCGGGCCTCATCTGTCGCGCCGACGACCGCGGCGAGCCGGTGATCACGCTGAGTCCGCCGCTGATCGCCGGGCCGGAGGAGTTCGCCTTCATCGAGCAGACCCTCCGGCGGGTGCTCACCGATGCGTCGGAGGCCTTCGCTGCCCGGAGCACCACCAGCGTCCAGGTCCGCTCGGCGGGATCTGCGTCAGGAGCCGTGTGAAGATCGACGACACCGATCGGGCGATCGTCGAGATCCTGCAGCGCGACGGGCGCACCCCGTTCACGAGCATCGCGACCGAGATCGGCCTCAGCGAGGGCGCGATCCGCAAGCGGGTCCAACGGCTCACCGAGTCGGGCTACATGCAGGTCGTCGCGGTCACCGACCCGCTCGGCCTCGCAACTTCCTACGCCTACGACGCCCGCGGCAACCTCACCGCGACCACGCTGCCCGATGGCTCGGTCACGGCGGCCCGCTACGATGAGCAGGACCACGTGGTCGCTGTCGTCGACCCGACGGGTGCTGTCTGGGCGCAGCGCTGGGACGACCGGGATCACGTCGTGGCGCAGGTCCAGCCCGACGGCGCGGAGACCCGCTACGGCTTCGGCGCGCGCGGCGATCTCGTGCTGCGCGTCGACCCCCTCGGCCGCGAGATGCCGACGCGTCTGCGCCAGCCCACGGGCCCGCAGCGAGACGTGGTTGAAGCGCCCCGTCGGGAAACCGGCGGACGCCTGGCCGAGTCCCTCCTCCACGATGCCGGCCAGATGCACGATCGGCGAGCCGCCAGCATACAG
>CAUJET010000203.1 GCA_963169665.1 Actinomycetota bacterium
CGCACCCTGAAGAGCCCCGACCTCGAGGTCGCGATCCTGTCGCGGTCCAACGGGCGGCGCTGCTTCAAGCGGCTCACCGACGACGACGTCGCCGCGCTGCTCGACGTGCCGGGCGAGGCGTCCGCCGAGCCCGCTGCGGCATCCGCCGACGCGCCGGCCGATCCGCCGGCCACACCCGAGAGCTGAGCGCCGGCCCGATGGGCGCGCCGGTCGATCTCAACGCCGACATCGGCGAAGGGTTCGGTCGTTGGTCGCTCGGCGACGACGACGGGTTGTTGCAGGTCATCTCGTCGGCGAACGTGGCGTGCGGGTTCCATGCCGGCGACCCGACGATCATGCGTCGCACGTGCCATGTCGCGGCCGAGCTCGGCGTCGTGATCGGGGCGCAGGTGAGCTACCCCGATCTGGCCGGATTCGGCCGCCGGTTCATCGACATCGATCCGCTGGAGCTGATCGACTCGATGCTCTACCAGATGGGTGCGCTCGAACGGTTGGCCACGGTCGAGGGCACGTCGGTCGGTTACGTGAAGCCGCACGGTGCCCTCTACAACGCGATCGTCCGCCACGAGGCGCAGGCCTCGGCGGTGGTGGAGGCGATGGTGGCGCACGGCGGGTCGCTGCCCTTGCTCGGGCTGCCGGGCTCCGTGGTGGAGCAAGCGGCTGCGTCGAGCGGTGTGCGGTTCGTGCAGGAGGGCTTCGCCGACCGCGGGTACACCTCCGACGGGCGTCTCGTCCCGAGATCGCAACCTGGAGCGTTGCTCACCGAGGTCGACCAGGTCGTGGCCCAGGCGCTGCACCTCGTCGATCAGGGCGTCCGGTCGATCTGTGTGCACAGCGACACGCCGGGTGCTGCCACGCTCGCCGGTGCGGTGCGAGCGGCGGTGGTCGATGCCGGCCACGTCGTCGAACCCTTCGTGTGAGCTCGACGTGGGCGACGCGAAGGTGCGTTTCCTGCCGTACGGACCGCGTGCGTTCCTCGCCGAGTTCGACTCGATCGAGGCGGTGATGGGTGCGAGCACCGAGCTCCGTCGTGCCGACCTTCCGTCGGTGCGCGAGGTGGTGCCGGGGGCCCGAACCGTGCTGGTCGTGCACGACGGCGGCGACACATCGACGATTCGCGACCTGTTGGCCACATCGTCACCGCTCGCGGCCGGCGTCGGCCCGGAGATCGTCGTCCCGGTTCGCTACGACGGCCTCGATCTCGAAGAGGTCGCCACCCTCACCGGCCTCGGCGTCGAGCGGGTGATCGAACTCCATGTCGGCGCGTCGTACACGGTGGCGTTCTGCGGCTTCATGCACGGCTTCGGCTACCTCGTCGGTCTGCCGCCCGAGCTGCAGGTGCCCCGTCGATCCACGCCGCGGCCGCGCATCGATGCCGGCTCGGTGGCGATCGCAGGGGAGTGGGCCGGCGTGTATCCGTCGGCCTCACCCGGCGGCTGGCGCCTGCTCGGGCACACCGATGTCGTGATGTGGGACGAGCGACGTGACCCGCCAGGTCTGCTCGAACCGGGTATGCGCGTCAGGTTCGTGCCGACGTGAGGCGCCCGACGTTCGAGGTCGTGGCGTGGGGCATCGCCGGGTCGGTGCGCGACGCCGGTCGCCCCGGGCTCGCCCATCTCGGTCGCAGCCGCGGGGGAGCGGTCGACCTCGCTGCGCTCGAACTCGGCAACCGGCTCGTGGGCAACGACCCGTGCGCCGCTGGCATCGAGACCTCGGGAGGCCTGGTGATGCGATGCATCGTGGCGACCATGGTCGCTGTGACCGGCAGCCCGGCCGACGTGCACGTCGAGGGCGGACCTCCGGTCGGATGGGGAGGTCCGGTGGTGTTGCCGGCCGGCGCGATGCTGCGCATCGGGCGTCTCCGCGGCGGGGCGCGCACGTACGTGTGCGTGCGCGGCGGGATCGAGGGGCGTGATGGTGACGTCCTGCAGTTGGGTCCCGATCCGGAGGAACCGGCGTCGACGCATCCGGCGGTACCTCGTGCGCTCGATCGGCCCGTTCGGCTGTGGCCCGGCCCCCGGCTCGATCGGTTCGACGATGGCGCCTGGGATGCGTTGCTCGCGACGACGTGGGAGGTGCTGTCCGCGAGCGATCGGATCGGGCTGCGTCTCGACGGACGGCCGCTCGAACGGGTGCGCCACGACGAACTGCCGAGCGAGGGTCTGCTCGAGGGAGCGATCCAGGTGCCCCCCGACGGGCGACCGATCGTGATGCTCGCCGACCATCCGGCCACCGGCGGTTACCCCGTGATCGCCGTGGTCGACCCGGCCGATCTCGGCCTCGTCGCACAACGCTCCGTCGGCGCCGCCGTCCGCTTCACCCCCGCCCGCTGATCCGAGTGCCAGCGGCCCACCGAGACGCCAGCGACTCATCCGAGTGGCACGTGAGCACCCGGGGTGTCCACCGGCACTCGGGTGGACCGCTGCCACTCGGGTGGGCGGATGGCACTCGGATGGGCTGACGGCGTTTGGGAAGTGTGGCTAGGTTGTCCCCATGGAGCGGCGGATCTACGGACTCGAGAACGAGTACGGCGTGACGTGCACCCTCCGGGGGCAGCGTCGGCTCAGCCCCGACGAGGTCGCCCGCTACCTGTTCCGCAAGGTCGTCAGCTGGGGACGCAGCAGCAACGTGTTCCTCCAGAACGGCGCCCGTCTCTACCTCGACGTCGGCTCGCATCCCGAGTACGCGACGCCCGAGTGCGACAGCCTCTACGACGTCGTCGTGCACGACAAGGCCGGCGAGCGCATCCTCGAGAGCCTGCTCGTGTCGGCGGAACAGCGCCTCCGCGAAGAGGGCATCCGCGGCACGGTGTACCTGTTCAAGAACAACACCGACTCGGCCGGCAACAGCTACGGCTGCCACGAGAACTACCTCACCAGCCGGGCCGACGAGCTCGGCACGTACGCCGAGGTGCTCATCCCGTTCCTCGTGAGCCGGCAGATCTTCACCGGCGCCGGCAAGGTGCTGCAGACCGCCCGCGGTCCGTTGTTCTCGATCGCCCAGCGCGCCGAGCACATCTGGGAGGGCGTCTCGAGCGCCACCACCCGCAGCCGACCCATCATCAACACGCGCGACGAGCCGCACGCCGATGCCGAGCGCTACCGGCGGCTCCACGTCATCGTCGGCGACTCGAACATGAGCGAGTACACGACCTTCGTGAAGGTCGGCTCCGCGGCGTGCATGCTGCGCATGCTGGAAGACCCGAGCGTCGTACTCCGCGACATGACGCTCGAGAACCCGATCCGGGCCATCCGCGACATCAGCCACGACATCACCTGCCGTCGGCGTGTCCGCCTCGCGAACGGCCGAGAGGTGAGCGCGCTCGACATCCAGCGCGAGTACCTCGACCGAGCGCTTCGCTACGCGGAGACCAAGGGCTTCCCGCCGCTCGAGCAGAAGGCGCTCGAGATGTGGGAGCACTGCATCACCACCATCGAGAACGACCCGCTCAAGCTCGACCGCGAGGTCGACTGGGTGATCAAGCACCGGCTCATCGAGGCGTTCCGTGAGCGCCACGACCTGCCGCTCGGTCACGCCCGTGTGCAGCTGCTCGATCTGCAGTACCACGACATCAGCCGCGACCGCAGCCCGTTCTACAAGCTGCAGGACCGTGGCCTCGTCGAGCGCATCTGCACCGACGCCGACATCGAGATCGCGGTCGACGTCCCGCCGCAGACCACGCGGGCCCGGCTGCGCGGCGAGTTCATCAAGAAGGCCAAGGAACGCAAGCGCGACTACACCGTCGACTGGGTGCACCTGAAGCTCAACGACCAGGCCCAGCGCACGGTGCTCTGCAAGGATCCGTTCAAGAGTCGCGACGAACGGGTCGAAAAGCTCATCGCCTCGTTGTGATGCGGTCACAGCTCTGAGCGGGGCCCGTACCGCATGCCGTCGTTCCGCACGTTCCGAGTGGAGGAGATCCTCCTGCGTCGCCGTGGGTTGCAGCGCGTCCGTCTGGACGACGGCAGCCGCGCCTACGTCCTCACCCAGCTCACCGGTGACGTCGCCGTCGGCGACGAGGTGATCGCCAACACCACGGCGGTCGAACTGGGCCTCGGCACCGGGGGCTGGCACGTCGTGCACTGGAACCTGTCACGGCGTGAGCTGCACGAGCCGGGGCCCGGGCACATCATGAAGGTGCGCTACACGAGCCTGCAGGTCGACGCCGGCTCGGCAGAGGAACATCTGCCCCACGACGAGGGCGGCGCCCTGCAGCTGCCCGATCTGGGCGGCACACCGGTGCTCGTGGGCAGCCTGCACAGCCAGCTCGGTGTCGCTCTCGCCGTGCTGCGCACGGTGCGGCCCGAGTGGCGGGTGAGCTACGTGATGACCGACGGTGCTGCCCTGCCGATCGCGCTCAGCGATCTCGTCGCCGATCTCGACGACCGGGGCTGGCTCGCCGGCACGATCACCGCGGGCCACGCGTTCGGTGGTGACCTCGAAGCGGTGAGCGTGCCGTCGGCGCTGCAGCTCGCGGTCGAGGAGCACCGGGCCGACCTCGTCGTCGTCGCCATGGGCCCCGGCGTCGTCGGCACCGGACGTGCGCTCGGCACCACCGCGATCGAGACGACCGCCATCGCCACCACGGCGCTGCAACTCGGGGCCTGGCCCATCATGATCGCCAGGGTGAGCGGCGCCGACGCCCGTGAGCGCCACCGGGGCATCAGCCATCACACCCGCACCTCGCTCGCGCTGGTGCCCATCCCCGTCGACGTCGCCCTGCCGACCGAGCTGGCCGACGAGGCCGCGTCGCTCGCCCCGCACCGGGTGCACGTCATCGATCCGGGTGACGTCGGCGCGGTCCTGGCGGCGGCCGACCTGCGGGTCACGACCATGGGCCGCGGCCCGGAGGACGATCCGCTGTTCTTCCGCTCCGTGGCCGCGGCGACACTCCTTGCCGCCCGAAGGACCACCGAGGACGGTACGTTGTGCGCCGAATGACCGATCAGCTGGGCGACGAGCCCGACACTCCACTCGAGCGCGTCCAGCCTCGCGATCTCCTCGACGACGGCGTCAGCAACCGCCAACAGCCGAAGAAGAAGATGAACCCGCTCGTCGAGTGGCTCGTCGTCGTCGCCGTCGCGATCACCTCGGCTCTCCTCGTCCGCGCCTATGTCGTGCAGCAGTTCGCCGTCGAGGGCGAATCAATGCTCAGCACGCTCCAGGACGGCGACCGTGTGCTCGTCAACCGGCTCAGCTACCGCCTCCACGATCCTCGCCGTGGTGACGTCGTCGTGCTCAAGCGCTTCGACGGCAACGCCACCGAGCGCGACCTGATCAAGCGGGTCATCGGCCTGCCGGGCGAGACCGTCGAGGTGCGTTCATGCGTCGTGTACATCGACGACCAGGAGCTGAAGGAGCCGTACCTCGACCCGGCGATCCAGCAGCGCGACGGGTGCGGGAGCGACCAGGCACCGATCCAGGTGCCCGAGGACTCCGTGTTCGTGCTCGGCGACCACCGCGGCAAGTCGAGCGACAGCCGCGCGTTCGGGCCCGTGGCCGACGACTTCCTCATCGGTCGCGCGTTCGTCATCATCTGGCCGGTCGGCGATTGGGCCTGGCTGTAGATCGTCCGTGCTCGCCCGTGTCCGACCGGGACGATGGGTGCCACGGGAGCGGGTGTCGCCCGTGGCGATCGACGGGGGATCAGCGGGTGACCCGTCGGGGGATCAGCGGGTGATCGGGGGCCACCCCAGCTCGGCCCGGTAGGCGTCGACCATCCGGTCGACCCAGTCGCTGTAGATCGCGTCCAGCCCCATCCGCAGCGCCGGGCGCAGGTCGTCGTGGTGCTGGAGGTCCCAGCCGAAGGCGAACCGTTCGAACCGGTGGAACAGCGCCACGAGACCGCCGTTCCAGTCGGTGTGATGCATGTTGATCCCGTCGATGCCCTCGTTGGCGAGCACCGCGGCCCGTCGTTCCGGGCCCTCCTTGATCTTGCTCAGTCGGGTGGAGTCGAGCAGCCGCACCCCCTGATCGCGCAGCGGCAGCAGCTCCTGCCACACCGGATGGCACAGCCACAGCCGCTCGAGCATGTGCGGCGCGGCCTCTCGGGTGACGGCGATGACGGCCTCGCCGGTGCCCGGCGTCTTGAGGTCGAGCGAGAGCGAGTAGCCCGTGCCGCAGTGCTCGTAGAGCTCGGCGAGGGTGGGGATGTGGTCGGGGAGGTCGGCGCGGGCGAACTCGGCGATCGGGCGCTTGCGCAGGCGTCCCGGCACGACGCCGTCGTGATCGAGCACCACCTCGCCGTCGGCGGTCAACCAGACGTCGCTCTCGAGCCCGGTCGCGCCGAGCTTCAGCGCGAGGGCGAACGCCTCGAGGGTGTTCTCCGGCGCGTGCGCACGGGCGCCGCGATGGGCGAAGGTGATCGGGTCGTCGAGCATCGAGGGGAGCCGTTGCTGCACGCCCAGCATCCTGCCACCCGCGCCCCGATCCGTGCCCACCGGTTGCCCCACCGAATGCCCGTCCCGTCACCCGTCGGTGCGTGTCGCAGCCGGTCAGGGACGCTGATGAACCGGTGGCGGAGTCTCCTAGACTGCCCCGCGTGTTCAACTTCAGCGGCAGCGAGATCGTTTTCCTGCTCCTGTTGGCGCTCATCATCCTCGGTCCCGAGAAGTTGCCGGAGGCCATCCGCAAGTTCGGGCAGACCTATGCCGAGTTCAAGAAGGTCACCACCGGCTTCCAGACCGAGCTGAAGCAGGCCCTCGACGAGCCGATGCGTGAGATGCGCGAGACGGCCGAGATGTTCAAGCAGGCCGCCACGTTCGACGTCACGAGCCCGCTCGAGGAGGCCGCCGCCTCGCTGAAGTCGGTCACCGATCCCGGCCCCGCTGCGGCCACACCCGCCACACCTGGCACGGCCGAGCGCGTCGACCCCGCGGTGTCGCTGGCGGCCGCCGATGCCGCCGACGCAGCGGAGTCCCTCGCCGCCGAGGCAGCAGCCCAGGCAGCAGCCGACGCTGCCGGTGCGGCTCCGCCGCTCGCCTCCGCAGCGACCGCGACACCCGAGCCGGCAGGGGCCGACTCGGCCACCGCCGGGACCGCCGACACGCCCGCCTCCGACGCCCCCGTCGCGACCCCGGCGCCGTACCGGACCCCGGCCGCGCCGAAGCCGCCCGCCGGCATCGACGACGAGCACCGTCCCTTCGAGTCGAAGATCATCTCCGGCGGCACCACGAAGCCCGTCACGCTCGACGACGTCGTGGCCCGCCCCGACACCGATGCGCCGGCCGCCGACCCGGGGACGCCGCCCGCATGAAGCTGCCCTTCGGGAGCAAGGACACTCCCAAGCCCAAGGTCGCCACGCCCGACGACCGGATGACGCTGATCGAGCACCTGGCCGAACTGCGCACCCGCATCATCCGCTCGCTGCTCGCCGTGGTGATCGGCATCTCGATCGTGCTGGCCCTGTACAACCCCGTGCTCGAGTTCCTCCGCGGCCCGTACGAGAACCTGTGCGCCGATCGGCCCGACCTCAACTGCACCCCGAGCCTGCAGTTCATCAGCCCGCTCGAGGGCTTCAGCACCCGACTGTCGATCAGCACCTACGGCGGCATCATCCTGGCGCTGCCCGTACTGCTGTGGCAGGTGTGGCGTTTCGTCGTGCCCGCGCTCCACGCCAAGGAGAAGAAGTACGCGATCCCCTTCATCGCGTCATCGATCCTGTTGTTCGCTCTCGGCGGCTTCCTCGCCTTCTGGACGCTCGAGAAGGCGCTCGAGTTCCTGATCTCCTGGGCCGGCAGCGGTGTGGAGGCCAATTTCCGGGTGGGCGAGTACGTGCGCCTGGTGGGCCTGATGATCGCTGCGTTCGGCATCGCGTTCCAGTTCCCGGTGCTGCTGGTCGGCCTGCAGCTCATCGGCATGGTCACCCCGCAGACCCTGCTGAAGGGATGGCGCTACGCGATCATGGTGTGCTTCGTGGTGGCCGCCGTGATCACCCCGTCGGGTGACCCGTACTCGATGCTGGCCCTCGCGCTGCCGATGTCGCTGTTCTACCTCCTGTCGGTGCTCATCGGCTGGCTGGTGCAACGAGCGAAGCGCAAGCGCGACGCGGCCGCGGTGTGACACGATCGACCACGTGCGACCCGACCGGTCGGACCTGATCCGCCAATACGACTTCCCGCTCGACGGGTTCCAACTCCGGGCGTTCGACGCGCTCGACGAGGGTCGCTCCGTACTCGTGGCGGCACCCACCGGCAGCGGCAAGACCGTGGTGGCCGAATACGCGATCGAGGCGGCCAGGCTGGCTGGTCGTCGGGCCTTCTACACGGCACCGATCAAGGCGCTGTCGAACCAGAAGTACCACGACCTCGTCGCCCGCTACGGCGTCGACGAGGTAGGACTGCTGACGGGTGACAACTCGATCAACGGCGACGCACCGGTGGTGGTGATGACCACCGAGGTGCTGCGCAACATGATCTACGCCCGCAGTTCGGCGCTCGACCTGCTCGACGTGGTGGTGCTCGACGAGGTGCACTTCCTCCAGGACGCCTACCGCGGTCCCGTGTGGGAGGAGGTGATCATCCACCTGCCGGTGTCGGTGCACCTCGTGTGCCTGTCGGCGACGGTGAGCAACGCGCAGGAGCTCACCGACTGGATCAGCACCGTCCGCGGACCCACCACGGCGATCGTGGAGGAGCGCCGACCCGTCCGGCTGGAGAATCTCTACTTCGTGGGCGACAAGACCCACGACCGCACCCACCTGCTGCCGGTGCTCGTGAACGGTCGGGCGAACCACGACGCGATCCGGCTCGACAGCGAGGCGATGCGTGCACCCCGAGGTGGCCGCAACCGCAAGGCGACCCAGGGCCGGCGCAAGCTGTACACGCCGTCGCGACTCGACGTGGTCGACATGCTCGAGCGTCAGCGGATGCTGCCCGCGATCTACTTCATCTTCAGCCGCAACCAGTGCGACGAGGCCGCCCGGTCGGTGCTCGCCGCCGGGGCCCGGCTGACGACGGGGGAGGAGCGCGACCGCATCCGCGAGATCGTCGACGCCCGGCTCGGCACGATGGACGCGGCCGACCTCGCCGTGCTCGGGTACAGCCAGTTCCTCGCCCAGTTGGAGGCCGGTGTCGCAGCGCACCACGCCGGCATGGTGCCGCCGTTCAAGGAGGTGGTGGAGGCCTGCTTCGTCGAGGGGCTGGTGAAGGTGGTGTTCGCCACGGAGACCCTGGCGGTCGGCATCAACATGCCGGCCAAGTGCGTGGTGATCGAGAAGCTCACCAAGTTCACCGGCGACCACCACGCGTTCCTGACGCCGGGTGAGTACACCCAGCTCACCGGTCGGGCCGGCCGCCGCGGCATCGACGACCTCGGCAACGCGGTCGTGCTGTGGAGCCCGTTCGTGCCCTTCGACCAGGTGGCCGCGCTCGCCGGCAGCCGGTCGTTCCACCTCAACTCGGCGTTCCGGCCCACGTACAACATGGCCACCAACCTGGTGCGCACGTACTCGAGCGAGCGGGCGCACCACCTGCTCAACCTGTCGTTCGCCCAGTACCAGGCCGACCGGGACGTCGTGAAGATCGAGTCGCGCCTCGAGCGGCGCCAGCAGCACCTGCGCGACCTGAGCGATGCGGCGCGCAGCCCGTACGGCGACCTCGACGAGTATCGGCGGCTCCTCAAGCGTGGCAGCGAGAGCCGTGCGAACCGCGACGACCGCCAGGTCACCATCGGGCGCGACAACCCGATCGAGCTCGCACTGTTGAAGCTGAAGCCTGGCGACATCGTCTACGTCGAGAAGGGCCGCTACGCGGGTCGGGTGGCGGTGCTCGCCACGGCGCACCGCAAGGGCGGCATGCGTCTCAGCGGGCTCACCACCCGACGCGACCCGATCCAGTTGAGCGAGCTCGACTTCGACGAGCCACCGCGGGCCATCGGCAAGATCCAGCTGCCCAACGACTTCGCACCGAACCGCCAGGACTACCAACGCGAGGTCGCCCAACGGCTGATGAAGGCCGAGGTGCAGCCGTACCGACGCAAGGGCCGCGGCGGTCTCACGGCCCGCTGGGACGGCGACGGGCCCGACATCACCGACGGTCACCCGGTGGAGGACGACCCCGATCTCGCCGACCGGCTCAAAGCGGCGGCGCAGGCCGACCGCGTGGCTCGCGAGGTCGACGAGCTCCAACAGCGCATGCGCGGTCGCAGCCAGTCGATCTCGCGCGACTTCGACCGGGTGCTGCGCATCCTCGAGAACTGGGGCTACGTCGACGGCTGGTCGCTCACCGACGCCGGCGAGATCCTGTCGCGCACGTTCCACGAGTGCGATCTGCTCATCGTCGAGTGCCTCCGTCGCGGACTGTTCGACGGCCTCGGTCCCGCGGAGCTGGCCGCGCTCGTGTCGGTGTTCGTCTACGAGCACCGCAGCCCCGACCCTGCGCCCCGGCCGTGGTTCCCGAGCCCCACCGCGAAGCAGCGGTGGATGAGCATCATCACGATCAGCCTCGAACTGCAGGACATCGAGGAGGAGGCCGGCCTGTCGCTGCACCGGGCCCCCGATCCCACGTTCATCGCCGTGGCGTTCGCCTGGGCCGCCGGCGAGGGCTTCGCCGAGGTCGTCGAGCAGGAGGAGCTCACCGGTGGCGACTTCGTGCGCACCACCAAACAGCTGATCGACGTGCTGCGCCAGCTCGCGTTGGTGGCGCCGGTTCGCGACACCCGCCGCAACGCCGAGCGCGCCGCCGAGGCGCTGTTCCGTGGCGTGGTCGCGGCATCGAGCGCGATCGAGATCTCGCCCGACCCGGCCGCCGACCCGGCTGCTGCTGTGGCGGCGGCTGCTGCTGTCGAGACGGCGACGACCGACGAGGCCGACGGTGACGATCCGCAAGGGTGAGGCGTGGGGATCCGTCGGCCCGCTGCCCGACGGCGCCGTCATCATCCGGTCCGACGGTGAGCTCCACCGCCTGGTGCACGACGCCCGCTCGACGGGACGGCCGTTGCCGCCCGGCGCCCTGCTCGGTGGCTCGTTGATGCGGGCCGTCGGCGGCACCGGCGACGCGCGTCGACTCGCCGGCGAGGTCGCGGTCCTCCCCGTCGACGTGGTGCGCGTGGAACTGCACGACACGGCCGCCGGTTCGACCGGAGCGTCGACCACGTGGTCGGCCGCGCACGTGATCGTCCGGCGCGGTTGGTGGCGCGGCCCGATCGTGGCCGCGATGAACGCCGAGTTCGTCGGGGTGTGGGACGTGACGCCGCGAGGACATCCGAACGACGGCCGGGTCGACCTGCTCGAGGTGTCGCCGACCATGTCGGTGCGCGACCGGCTCCGCGCCAGAGGCCGGCTGGCGGCCGGCACCCATCTCCCGCATCCGGCCATCGCGGTGCGCCAGACCGCCTCGTTGGAGCGCACCTTCGAACGGCCGATGCGGGTGTGGGTCGACGGCGTCCCGACGGGGACCGCCGGCTCGCTGCGGCTCACGGTCGAACCCGACGCCCTCGTGGTCTGTGTGTAGCGTCTCGTCCGTGACCGACGCCTCCCAGACCGACCCCCGCATCGACGACCTCAAGACCCGCGTGTGCGCCGAGGTCGATCGTCTCGCCGACCGGCTGATCGACGCGAGCCACCAGATCCACGCGCACCCCGAACTCAACTACCAGGAGGTGTTCGCCCACGACCTGCTCACGAACATCCTCGACGACCTCGGTCATGCGCCGGTTCGCCACGCCTACGGCGTCGACACGGCCTTCGAGGCGAGCGTGGGTGCGTCGGGCCCGGAGATCGCCGTGCTCTGCGAGTACGACGCCCTCCCCGGCATCGGCCACGCCTGCGGCCACAACGTGATCGCCACGGCCGGCCTCGGCGCCGGCCTCGCCGCCGCCGTGCTCGCCGACGAGGCGGGCGGCCGCGTCCGCATCATGGGCACCCCTGCCGAGGAGGGCGGTGGCGGCAAGATCCTCATGGCCCGACAGGGAGCGTTCGACGGTCTGGCCGCGGCGATGATGGTGCACCCTGCCGACGCCGACCTGATCCGCATGGACTGCATCGCCGTGCAGGAGATGTACATCGACTACCACGGCAAGGCCGCGCACGCCGCCGCCGCGCCGCAGGAGGGCCGCAACGCCCTCGACGCGGCCGTGCTCGGCTACATGAACGTCGCCGCGCTGCGACAGCACATCCTGCCCACCGAGCGCATCCACGGCATCTTCGACAAGGCCGGCGACAAGGCGAACATCGTGCCCGCCGAGACGTCGATGACGTGGATGGTCCGGTCGCCGACGATCTCGTCGCTGCAGCCGCTGAAGGAACGCGTGCTCGCGTGTCTCGAGGCGTCGGCCGCCGCCACCGGCTGCTCGTGCAACACCCGGTGGCAGGGCGTCACCTACGCCGACATGATCGACAACGGCCCGATGGTGGCCTCCTACGTGGCCAACGCCGCACGACTCGGCCGCACGGTGCAGGACCCGCGAGCGATCGGCCACCCGGTCGTCGGGTCGACCGACATGGGCAACATCAGCTATCTCGTGCCGTCGATCCACCCGATGATCAAGGTGGCCGAGGACGGCGTGCCGATCCACACGCAGGCGTTCGCCGAGTGGGCCCGCAGCGAGTCGGGCGACCTCGCCGTGCTCGACGGTGCCAAGGCGATGGCGATGACCGTCATCGACCTGTGGGCATCGTCGGCCATGCGCGAGTCGGTGACGGCGGCGTTCGAGCAGCGCCCGAGCACCGTCTCCGTCCTCTGACAGATCCCCAGTTCGTGGTGGCAGGACGCATCCCTCCCCGGACGGGGGTGGTCTTCTAGGCTGCCATGTCGTGACGGTCTACGTCCCCGAGGAGTTCACCCCGACCGAAGCAGACATCCTGCGGCGGTACTTCACCAACCTGGACGGCCCGGTCTTCGCGTTGGTCAACCTCCCCGAGGTGGTGAAGGGTGCCCTCTTCGCCCGGTACAGCCGGAGCCCCAAGAGCCTCCGTCGGCTGTTCCTCGACGAGTTCGTCGGCGACCTCGACATCGAGGGAGACCAGACGGTCGACGCGACCATGGGCCTCGAACGGGCCGAGGAGCTCTACGAGAAGGTGTTCTTCGAGTACGGCGACGACTCCGTCGCCCAGCTCGGCGGTGTGCACCTCGCCTGCGAACAGGCCTCCAATCTGCTCACGAAGATCCTCGAGTGGGGCCGGCTCATGAGCTACCTCGAGCAGAGCACCCGCT
>CAUJET010000204.1 GCA_963169665.1 Actinomycetota bacterium
AAGCTTCCGGCGGCCGAAGGTTACGGCGTGCGGCGGCCGGAACTGGTCCAGAAGGTCTCGCGCGGCATCTTCCCGGCGGGCAAGCCGCTCGCGGCAGGCATGACGTTGCAGCGCCAGGACGAGCAGGGCCGCATGCGGCTCGCGCGTGTGCTCGAGGTCGGCGAGACCGAGGTCGTGCAGTTGGCGGACCGCACGGGGGGTGAGCACGTCGCCGCAGGCCTTCGACCGGGGGAAGACCCGACGTTCGACGACGACGACGTCATGGCCGCGAGCAGCGAGCCACGCGGCAGCAGCACCACCCGCTGGTCCACCTCCGACGATCAGGACGTCGGCGGTCGGTCCGGCAGCGGCGCCGGGGGGAGGGGGGATCAGGGCTCCGCGTCGGGAGCGTGACCGGGAGCCGGCGTCGTGCCCACCACGAAGGTGTCCTCGAGCTCGTCGGCGACGTTGTCGAAGGTGATCGAACCGTCCTCGAGGCCGACCCATGCAGGGGCCTCGGGGCTGCACCACTTCTCGTACTCCTCGAGGTAGTCGGCAGTCGGGTCGGCGCCCGACAGCGTGTAGCGCTCGTGGCAGACGACGGCGAGGATCTGCGCCTCGGTGAGGCCACCGCCGGCGGTCGGGCCCTGTGCCGGCATCTGGCCCTTGGCCAGGGTGTTGTGCAGCGGCGAGCGCTCGGGGTTGCCGTAGACGGCGATGCCCTCGTTCGCATACGCCTGTGAGCCGCCGTAGACGAAACGGAGCTGGTCCTCGATGTGCGGGAACGTCTTCAGCACCTCGCCACCGGCGAACGCGTAACCGACGCCACCTTCGCCGCCGGCGCCGTGGCAGCCCGAACAGTTGGCCGTGTAGACCTCGGCACCCTCGCCGAGCGGGCCGGAGACCTTGGCCTCTTTGAAGGTGAGACCCCGGACGTACATGAAGGTCCACAGCGGGAGCAGGCTGAGGGTGGCCATCGCCCAGAACGGGATTCGCTTGCGCGCCTTCGCAGCGGCGACGACCGGGATGTCGGGCTTCGGCGGCGGCGGTCCGGCGGGCTTCGCGGGTGCGGCGGGCTTGGCAGCGGCGGCGGGCGTGGCGGCGGCGACCGTGGCCGGTGCCGACGACGAACCGGCGGCAGGGGCGTCGGCAGGCGCTTCGCCGCCCTCCGCCTTGGCCTTCGCGGCCTTGCTTCGCTTGAGGAGGTGCTCCGGGATCTCGGTCACGGCAGAGCACGATAGACGCCCGAGCGCCAGAAAACGGAATCTGCCGCGCGGTCGTTCCGAGGTCACGTCCACGTCGCGTCCACGTCCGGCCCACGTCCGGCCCACGTCCGCTCGTCGGAGGGTCCGCGGTCGCATGCGTCACGCGATGCACGAGTTCACAACGCACCGTCCGCGGCGTCGGGCGTGGTAGACCGATTTCCACACCTTCTCTCGTGATCCAGTCGTCGTCGCCGGTCCGCTGCCGGACATCCGAAGTACGTCGAGCCCCCGTCGATCCCATGCATCTCGGTGTGATCGGGGGGTGACCTCCGACGTTCGTCCCCAGCGAACTGGTGTCACCCCTGGGTCAGGTGACTAGTGTTCGTGCAGCGGTTCACATGGGCTGCGCGACGACCCCTGTCCGTCGACATCCACGTAGCCCGACAAGCACCCAGACCACCGCACGACGATCTGCACCAAGATCTGCATGAGAGAAAGCGAAGGAGTGACGCCGACGTGCAAGCAATCGATGTCCTGACCTGGCCCGGCATGAACCAGGCCTTCATCGTGTCCTTCGTCGCCACCACCGCGCTCGCACTGCTCGCGGTCCCCTACGCGAAGCGTCGCCCGGTCGGCACGCCGTTCACGTGGGGCGAGGCGATGCTCGCCGCGGTGTGGACCTTCGGCATCATGTTCCTCGCCTTCGGCGTCGTGCCCCACCAGTGGATCGACCACGCCGACAAGGACCTGGGCTGGAACAAGACCAAGCTCATCTTCGGTCCCTTCGACCTGCTGAAGCCGAAGGCTGCCGGCGGCAACTTCCCGATGACCCTGCAGTACGAGGCCATCCGCGACGTCATCGTCGTCGTGATCCACCTGTGGTTCTTCGGCCTCATCATCTACCTCTGGGCCATGTGGCAGAACCGGGGCAAGAAGGCCGCCGCGGCGAGCACCGCCGTCGCCACCTCGACCTACGGCCGTCCGCTGGTGAAGAAGGCCTGACATGGCACGCACCGATGCGAACCCGCCGCTGATGCCGTTCACGGACGCCTATCAGCTGGTCGAGGTCGACGCCGATTACCTCACCAAGGCGGTGAAGCCCAAGCAGTTCATCCACATCGACCAGACCGAGTGCATCATGTGCGAGGGCTGCGTCGACATCTGCCCGTGGAAGTGCATCCACATGGTCAACCCCTCGGCCATCGCCGAGGCGTCGGGCACCGAACTGCCGGGGACCGACCCGAGCGACAACGTGCTGTTCATCATCGACGACGACATCTGCACCCGCTGCGCACTCTGCGTCGACCGCTGCCCGACCGGCGTCATCATCCTCGGGAAGGTGGGCACCCCGGACAGCAACGGCAACTCCCACACCCGTACCAACAACCACGGCTATGCCTACGGCATGCGCCTCTGACAGGCGAGATCGGTAAAGGAACAACCCAGATGGCAAAGATCATCGACGAGTCACCTCGCCCCACCGCCAAGGACCGCGTCAACAAGCTGGTCAGCGACACGCAGGGCAGCCAGGCGTGGAACAGCATCTTCCGGCCAGGCTCGATCTTCCGCAAGGGCTACACCGACAGCCCGCGCAACCGCAGCTACGTGGTCATGAACTCGGTGCTGTACCACCTGCACCCGGTGAAGGTGAAGCGCCACGCGGTCAAGGTGAGCTACACGCTGTGCCTCGGCGGCCTCAGCTTCTTCCTGTTCATCCTGCTGACGGTCACGGGCATCTTCCTGATGTTCTTCTACCGTCCCGAGGCCACCCAGGCCTGGAACGACATCTCCAACCTGCAGACCTCGGTCACGTTCGGGTTGCTGGTACGCAACATGCACCGATGGGGCGCTCACCTCATGGTGCTCAGCGTGTTCCTCCACATGGCCCGCGTCTTCTACCACGGTGCCTACAAGGCGCCCCGCGAGTTCAACTGGGTGATCGGCATCGTCTTGCTGATGCTCACCCTGCTGCTGTCGTTCACCGGCTACCTGCTCCCGTGGGACCAGCTGGCCCTGTGGGCCGTGGCCGTGGGTACGAACATGATGGGGTACACCCCGGTGTTCGGTTCCGAGGTCAGATTCGTGCTGCTCGGCGGCAAGGAGATCGGTGCCGAGACGTTGCTGCGCTGGTATGTCCTCCACGTGCTGATGCTGCCGTTCGTCATCGTGATCTTCATGGCCATCCACTTCTGGCGTGTCCGCAAGGACGGCGGCATCTCGGGCCCGCTCTGATGCACCGCACGTTCATGACCCACCCGTCAGCATCCGTCCGCCTCGATCCAGTCCGTTCCGAAGGGAGTCACTCGTGACCGAGATCCCCGAACACCTCCTCAAGCGGGCCCAGGCCGCGCGAGAGAAGGCCGCCGCCGAGGCGCCCGCCGAGGCAGCATCTGCTGCGCCGGCGGCTTCAGAAGCCGCTGCCGATCCGCGTATCCCGGCCCACCTGCTCGAGCGCAGCAAGTCCGCGAAGGCACGCGCCGAGGGCGCGAGCGCCGACGGCGGTGGTGGCGTCGCGGTGCAGGAGAAGGTCGCGAGCGTGGTGCAGGCCGCACCCGCTGGTGGTGGCGTGCCCGTCGGCGCCGGCCCCGGTGGCAACACCCAGCGCCTCCTCACCGTCGTCAAGAGCGGTTCGATCCAGGAGGTCAAGGCCACTCCGGTCGACAAGGTCCACACCTGGCCGCACCTGCTGGCGGCCGAGTTCGTCGCCGCGCTGGTCTGCCTCGCGTTCACCTTCGTGTTCTCGGTGTTCGTCAACGCGCCGCTGCTGCAGCTCGCCAACAACAACCAGACGCCGAACCCGTCGAAGGCCCCCTGGTACTTCCTCGGTCTGCAGGAACTGCTCACCATGTTCCACCCGATGGTCGCCGGTGTGACCATCCCCGGTGTGGGCATGATCGTGCTGATCCTCGCCCCGTACATCGACAAGAACCCGTCCAACAAGCCCGAGGATCGCAAGTTCGCGATCTCGCTGATGACCGTGCACCTCATGTTCTGGGCTGTCCTCGTCATGATCGGCTCGTTCTTCCGTGGACCGGGCTTCAACTTCACCCTGCCGTGGCGCGACGGCCTGTTCTTCGAGCTGTGAGGTCCGCATGAGTTCCGCTGCTGTCATCGCCATCGTCATCGGGGTCGTCGTCGTCCTCGGCGCGATCGCCTTCCTCACCGTCGCCCGCCGCAGCGACGTCCGCGGCGCCGGTGCGCTGTCGCGTGAGACCAAGCGCCGCGACCGCGACCGCGACGCCGAGATCGACGGACCCGTCACCCCCACCGGCCGCGAGGTCGAGCGTGCCGCCGTGTCCGAGCGGGAGAACTCGCTCGTCAAGGCCGAGAACCAGGCACCTGCCGTGTGGGTGCCGCCGGATCCGGAGGCCATCGGCGTCAGCCGTCGCCAGTTCTTCAACCGGGCCACCGTCGGCCTCACCACCACGGGTCTGCTGTCGTTCGCGGCAGCCGGCTTCGTGGCCTTCCTCTGGCCGATCGCCAAGGGCGGCTTCGGTGGCAAGGTCAACGTCGGCAAGCGTGACGACATCATCGCGAGCATCCGCTCCAACGGCGGCTTCTTCTACGCCCCCGAGGCCCGGGCCTGGCTCACCGAGTACCCCTCGAGCGCACTGCCCAAGGCGGAGGGCGCCTACGAGCCGGCCGTGCTGGCCTCGCTCGAAGCGGGTCTGATCGCCTCCTACCAGAAGTGCCCGCACCTCGGGTGCCGCGTGCCCAGCTGCACGAGCAGTCAGTGGTTCGAGTGCCCGTGCCACGGCTCGCAGTACAACCGCGTCGGCGAGAAGAAGGCCGGTCCGGCCCCTCGTGGTCTCGACCACTTCGCGTTCACGCTCGGGGCCAGCGGCGACATCGTCGTCGACACCGGCATCATCTACCAGGGCAAGCCGATCGGTACGAACACCACCGGTCAGGAAGCGGAAGGGCCGCACTGCGTATGAGCACCGCGACCGTTGCCGCCCACGCGCTCACGGGCGCGTCCCACGACATCATGAAGGAAGGCGAGTAGTCCATGCTGGCTGCAAGTACGACCGCGATCGGCTGGGTGATCTTCACGATCACCGTGCTGGGGTGGGTGGTGTACTACTTCGCGAACCGTCGCTCGGCACAGGCCGAGCTCGGGTCCGAGGTCGAACTCGCACCGAACCGCAAGCCCTACTACGACGATGAGACCCTCGAGGGCAAGCGCCTCGAGCGCGTCCAGCTCTTCGGTGTGCTGCTGCTCGCGCTCATCGTCGTGATCCTGCCGCTCTACTGGGTGTTCGAACCGCACCGCCAGGCCGGCGCACAGTCCGGCAAGGAGGGCCGCTTCGTCTCCTGGGGTAGCCAGCTGTACGCCACCACGGCCGAGGGCGGCTTCAACTGCGCCGGCTGCCACGGTGCGAGCGGTGGCGGCGGCGTCGCCCCGTACTCGGTCAGCGACCCCCTCACGGGTGAGGTCAAGGCCGTGTCGTGGACCGCTCCGGCGCTGAACACGATCTTCTACCGCTACGACGAGAGCGAGGTGAAGTTCATCCTCGTCTACGGTCGCCCGTTCTCGCCGATGTCTCCCTGGGGTCTCGCTGGCGGTGGCCCGATGAACGACCAGCAGATCGAGACGCTCATCGCCAAGCTGTGGTCGCTGCAGATCCCGCGCGAGGGTTGCACCGAGGACGACCCGAACTGCGACACCGGCACGTTGCCGGCGTCGGAGAAGCAGCGCATCGACGCCGACGCGACCAAGGCGGCCGAGGCGCTCGTCGCCGCCGGCAAGTACGCCACCGTCGACGACGCGATGGGCGAGGCACTGTTCAACCTCAGCACGTCGAGCGGCGCCTACTCGTGCGCTCGCTGTCACACCCAGGGTTGGAGCTGGGGCGATCCCGGCGTCACCGGCCAGGGTGCGTTCGGCTGGAACCTCACGGGCGGCAGCACCGCCAAGCACTTCCCCGATCAGGCCGACATGGAGAGCTTCATCGCCGCCGGCTCCGAGTACGGCAAGCGCTACGGCGTCCAGGCCCAGGGAAGCGGTCGAATGCCCGGCTTCGGTGCCATGCTCACCGAGGAACAGATCGAAGCCGTCGTCGAATACGTCCGGAGCCTGTAAGTGAACGCCTTGCACCACCTCTCCAGCGCCGTCAACTCGATCGGCGTCCTCGCCACCGAGGCCGGCGTCAACAACGGTCCCGGCGCATGGATGCCCGAACTTCGCGGCATCCTCACCGTCATCATCGGCGTGTTCGTCCTCATGGGCAGCGTCTACTTCATCCTGATGACCAACATGGGCGCCCGCCTGGCGTTCCTGGTGGCGTTCGCGAGCCTCGCCGGCTGGTTCTTCCTCATGGGCGCCATCTGGTGGATGTACGGCATCGGCCTGAAGGGTCCGGAGCCGTCGTGGGATCCCGTGCCGGGTCGCACCGTGCTGCAGGACCCGACGGCGCTCGTGTCCTCGAACGTCCTCGACTCGCCGGTCGAGGTCGCCGACGACCCCACCGCCACGGCCACCAACGTGCAGGAGCAGTTCGTCGCAGAGGGCTGGAAGCAGCTCGCACCGTCGGCCGCCTCGTTCGGCCAGGCCGCCTCGGCCGCCGAGGGCTACCTCATCGATTCCGGCGCCTTCGCCGGCGGTGACTACCAGGTGGTCAACGTGTTCGACATCGGCGGCGAGCGGTACCCCCGCTTCGCCGACGGCGCCGTCGACTTCATCGCGTTCTGGCACAAGCCGCGCCACATCGTCGTGGAGGTCGCGCCGGTCGTGCCGGTCCGCACCGAGCCGGGCCGCGCGCCGTCCACCCCCCGCATCGACGAGGCCCAGCCGCATCAGTACGTCTACATGGTGCGCAACAAGGGCGCGAAGCGCCAGCCGGCAGGTTTCATCACCATCGGTTCGTTGATCGTGTTCCTGATCTCCGCCTACCTGCTGCACAGCCGCGACAAGCGGGTCATGTACAACCGCAGCCTGCCCGCGATCCCGCAGAAGGCATAGATCGATGGGCCAGTACCTCCCGGTCGTCGTCCTGTTGGCGCTGGCCATCGTCTTCGGAGCGTTGAGCTTCTTCGCGTCCCGCCTCCTCGCGCCCCGGCGGCCATCCGCCGCCAAGGAAGCGCCGTACGAGTGCGGCATCGTGCCGAGCCGCGAGCCACCGGAGCGTTTCCCGGTCACGTTCTACGTGGTTGCGATGTTGTTCATCATGTTCGACATCGAGATCATCTTCATCTACCCCTATGCGGTCGACCGGAGCTTCCTCGGCTCGTACGCGTTCTGGGAGATGCTGGCCTTCAGCGTCGTGTTCTTCGCTGCGTTCGTCTACGTCGTCGCTCGCGGCGCGCTCGACTGGGGCCCGGTCCAGAAGTACCGACGCCTCGACGAGTCGATGGCGGCCGTGCGCACCACCACGAGCACCATCCGGCGGGTCGGCCTGGAAGGTCGCCTCGACGAGGCGGACCAGGCATCACGTCAAGGGGAGGCTGCCTGATGGGCATCGTGCAGGACGTCCGCGACAACGGACTCGGTGGACTGGAGCACAACTTCATCACCGGCAAGATCGAGGACCTCGTCAAGTGGTCCCGCAGCCGCAGCAGCTGGCCGGCCTCGTTCGGTCTCGCGTGCTGCGCCATCGAGATGATGGCCACCGGTGCTGCCCACTACGACATCAGCCGCTTCGGGATGGAGGTCTTCCGGGCCTCGCCACGTCAGGCCGACATCATGATCGTGGCCGGCCGGGTCAGCCAGAAGATGGCCCCGGTGCTGCGTCAGGTCTACGACCAGATGATGGAACCCAAGTGGGTCATCTCGATGGGCGTCTGTGCGAGCAGCGGCGGCATGTTCAACAACTACGCGATCGTGCAGGGCGTCGACCAGGTCGTGCCCGTCGACGTCTACGCGCCGGGTTGCCCGCCGACGCCGGAGACGCTGATCCACGCGATCGAGACGTTGCACCAGCTCATCGAGGACGGTGAGATCACCCGCCGCCGCCAGGCCACGGGTGCCGGCGCCGATGTGCACATCACCGAGATCCCGGCTGCCGCGCAGCCGGTGCCGGTGCTGCTCGGGGTGCGCTGATCCATGGCCGACACCACCGATGTGGAGCAGCAGTCTGCACCTGAGCCGGTCACCCTCCACGGGTGTCCGCTCGTCGTCGCGTTCGGGCAGCAGGTGCTGTTCGTGCCTCGCGACCAGTACACGAAGGTCGTCAAGGCCCTCCTCGCCGACAGCTACGAGATGTGCGCCGACCTCACCGCGGTCGACTACCTCCAGGTTCCCCAGCGCAACGTGCCCGTCGGGGTCGTCGCCGAGCGTTTCGAGGTGGTCGTCAACCTGTTGTCGCTGAAGGAACGCCGGCGGATCCGCGTGCGTGTCCAGGTGCCCGAGAGCGACCCGACGATCCCCACGCTGTTCGACATGTACCCCGGCTCGGAGGCGATGGAGCGCGAGGTCTACGACATGTTCGGCATCGTGTTCACCGATCATCCCGACCTCAGCCGCATCCTCATGCCCGAGGACTGGGACGGCTTCCCCCTGCGCAAGGACTACGAGGTGGGCCGGATCCCCGTGCAGTTCAAGGGAGCGCCGAACTGATGAGCATCCTCGAGACCATCGAGCAGGGCAACGAGCCCGAGCAGGGACTCAAGCCCCGCAGCGAACTGACCGCGCGCGAACTGCTCCGCGAGGTCGGAGCCGTGCTGCGGATGAGCGAGGCGGAGGCGGCCAAGCTCGGCGACCTCCCGGTCGATCCCTCCGAGGATCAGACCATGATCATCAACATGGGGCCCCAGCACCCCAGCACGCACGGCGTGCTGCGGCTCATGCTCGAGCTCCAGGGCGAGACCGTGCTGCGGTGCAAGCCGATCATCGGGTACCTCCACACGGGCATGGAGAAGACGGGCGAGCAGCTCACGTATCTCCAGGGCGGCACGAACGTCACCCGCATGGACTACCTGAGCCCGCTCAACAACGAGCTGGTGTTCAGCCTGGCGGTCGAGAAGCTGCTCGGCATCGAAGACGACATCCCCGAGCGCGCCGTGTGGATGCGCATGCTGCTCAGCGAGCTGAACCGCATGAGCAGCCACCTGTTGTTCATGGCGACCAACGGCATGGACCTCGGTGCGGTCTCGATGATGATCTACGGCTGGCGTGAGCGCGAAGAGGTGCTGCGGTTCTTCCAGAAGGTCACGGGTCTGCGGATGAACCACAACTTCATCCGCCCCGGCGGCCTCGCCGCCGACCTGCCCGACGGCTGGCGCGACGACGTGCTCGGCCTGCTCGCGCAGATCGAGCCCCGCCTCGACGAGTACGACGTGCTGATGACCGGGCAGCCGATCTGGCGCGACCGCCTCCAGGGCGTCGGTGTGATCACCGCCCAGGAGGCCATCGCCCTCGGCGCGACCGGCCCGATCCTGCGCGGCACCGGCGTGCCGTGGGACCTGCGTCGCGACCAGCCGTACCTGCGCTACCCCGAGCTCGACTTCGACGTGATCGTCGGGTCGTACGGCGACGCCTTCGACCGGTACGCCATCCGTCTCAACGAGATCCGCGAGAGCATGAAGCTCGTCCGCCAGATCCTCGACCGGATGCCGAGCGGCGACTACCGCATCCAGAACAAGAAGGTCACGCCGCCGCCGCGGGCTCGCATCGACGAGTCGATGGAGGCGTTGATCCACCACTTCAAGATCTTCACCGAGGGCTTCAAGGTGCCCGAGGGCGAGGTCTACGTGGCGATCGAGAGCCCGCGTGGCGAGATCGGCTGCTACATCGCGAGCGACGGCTCGCCGACGCCGTACCGCATGCACGTGCGCGCCCCATCGTTCGTCAACATCCAGTGTCTGCCGCACATGATGCGTGGCGGTCTGGTCGCCGACGCCGTGGCCGTGATCTCGAGCGTCGATCCCGTGCTCGGAGAGGTTGATCGATAGATGGCACGTCTCAACGACGACAACGTGCGCCTCGCACAGGAGATCATCGGTCGCTACCCGCGGCCGCGATCTGCCACCATCCCGTTGCTGCACCTCGCGCAGGAGCAGGAGGGCTACCTCACGCAGGACGCGATCAAGCACGTCGCCGAGCTCGTCGGCGCCACCTCGGCCGAGGTGCTCGGGACGGCGACGTTCTACGAGATGTTCAAGTTCGAGCCGGTCGGCAAGTACCTCATCAACATCTGCGGCACCATGTCGTGCGCACTGATGGGTGCCGAGGAGCTCATGCACCACGCCGAGGAGCGCCTCGGGGTGAAGGCCGGTGGCACCACGTCGGACGGTCTGTTCACGCTCGAGCACGCCGAGTGCCAGGCCGCCTGCACCGAGGCCCCGTGCCTGCAGGTCAACTACCGCCACGCCTTCCGGGTCACCAACGCCGACCTCGACACGCTGATCGACGACCTCCGCGCCGGCACGCTCGACGGTGAGATCCCGGCCCACGGCACCCTGGCCCGGGTCCGTCAGTCCATCCCGGCCGACAAGGCCGCCGGCGTGGTCACTCCCGAGCAGGTCGGCGCCCCTGCCTGGTTCCCGGCAAAGGATCCTTCATGAGCACCTATCGCTGGGCCGCCGGATACATCGACGACGGCGACCGCCCGAAGATCGTGACATCCCGCTTCGAGTACGAGGACAGCTACACCCTCGAGCGCTACCACGCGACCGGCGGCTACGACGGCCTCAAGCGTGCGCTCGCGAAGGCGCCGAACGAGGTCCACGACGAAGTGCGCGGCGCCACGATCCTCGGCCGTGGCGGCGCCGGCTTCCCCGCCGGCACCAAGTGGGGCCTCATGCCCGCCGACAAGTACCCGCGATACCTCGTCGTCAACGGCGACGAGAGCGAGCCGGGCACCTACAAGGACCGCCTCCTGATGGAGCGCGACCCGCACCAGCTCATCGAGGGCTGTCTGATCGCCGCCTACGCGGCGGGCCTCGCCCAGGTCTTCCTCTACATCCGTGGCGAGATGCCGCTCGCCCACGAGCGCGTCGGCCAGGCACTCAACGAGGCATACGCCGCCGGGTACATCGGCAAGAACATCCTCGGCACGAACTTCAGCGTCGACATCGTGCTCCACTGGGGCGCCGGTGCGTACGTGGTCGGCGAGGAGACCGCCCTCATCGAGAGCCTCGAGGGCAAGCGCGGTGAGCCGCGGCTCAAGCCGCCGTTCTTCCCCGCGGCGATCGGTCTGTACGGCCAGCCGACGATCGTGAACAACGTCGAGACGCTGTCGAACCTGCCGTGGCTGCTCGTCAACGGCATGGAGGCCTACACGGCAATCGGCACCCAGACCAGCCCGGGCACCCGCATGGTGGCCGTCAGCGGCCATGTCAACCGCCCCGGCGTGTACGAGATCATCAACGGCACCACCACGTTCCGCGACCTGTTCTACGGCGAGGAGTTCTGCCAGGGCATCCGCAACGGCAACGAGCTCAAGGCGTTCGTGCCCGGTGGCGGTTCGGCCCCGTGGTTCACCCCCGATCAGCTCGACCTGCCGTTCGAGGGCCGCCTCGTCGGCGCCGCTGGCTCGATGCTCGGCTCGGGGGCGATCATGGTGATGGACCACACCACCGACATCCCTGCTGCGGCGCTCACGCTCACCCGCTTCTACGCCCACGAGAGCTGCGGCCAGTGCACGCCGTGCCGCGAGGGCGGTACCTGGTTGGAGCGCGTGCTCGCCCGCGTCGTCGCCGGCAACGGCACGCCGGCCGACCTCGATCAGCTGATGGAGATCGGCGAGTCGATCTGTCCCGGCGATTTCCCGCACGCCGCCAACGAGGCGCTCGGTCTGGCGGCCACGCCGTTCCCGTACAAGATGACGACGATCTGCTTCGTCGGCCCGTCGGCCTACGCCCCGGTCCACTCGGCGCTCACGCTGTTCCGCAGCGAGTTCGAGGCCAAGATCACGCGGCGCAACTCGATCCCGGTCGCAGCAATCCACTCGACGCCAGCCCCTGCCGGAGCCCACTGATGACCGCAACCGACAACAGCCCGGCACCTGGCGCGGACTCGGACGCCCCGCCGCCCGATCCGAACGCCGTGCAGGTCACCGTCAACGGTGTGCCGCACACCGCTCGCAAGGGTCAGCTGATCATCGAGGCGGCGGCCGACGCCGGCCAGTACATCCCGCGCTTCTGCTACCACGAGCGGATGACGCCCGTCGGCAAGTGCCGCATGTGCCTCGTCGAGGCCGACGGCGGCCGAGGCCCCGCGGTCACGGTGTCGTGCATGGTGCCGGTGGCGCCCGACATGAAGATCGAGACCGAGTCGCCGATGGCGAAGCGGATGCAGGAGGGCGTGCTCGAGCTGCTGCTCGCCAACCACCCCCTCGACTGCCCGGTCTGCGACAAGGGTGGCGAGTGTCCGCTGCAGGACCAGACGATGAGCCACGGCCCGGGCGAGAGCCGGTTCGTCGAGGAGAAGCGTCACTACGAGAAGCCGATCCCGATCAGCGACCTCGTGTTCCTCGACCGTGAGCGCTGCATCCTCTGCGACCGCTGCACCCGGTTCGCCGACGAGGTCGCTGGCGACGCGCTGATCCACTTCATCGGCCGTGGCAACTCCACCCAGGTGATGACGTTCCCCGACGAGCCGTTCGCCAGCTACTTCAGTGGCAACACCGTGCAGATCTGCCCGGTCGGCGCGCTCACGGCGAAGCCGTACCGCTTCAAGGCCCGCCCATGGGACCTCGACGAGGTCGAGAGCACCTGCACCACCTGTTCGGTCGGTTGCCGCACCGTCGTGCAGTCGAGCCGCGACCAGCTGCTGCGCTACCAGGGCGTCGACAGCGATCCGGTCAACTGGGGCTGGCTCTGCGACCGCGGCCGGTTCGGGTTCGAGTCGGTCAACAGCGACCACCGCCTCACCGAGCCGCTCGTGCGGTCGGCCACCGGCCTCGTGCCCACCAGCTGGAACGCCGCGCTCGCCGCCACGGTCACGCTGATCGAGGACGCGAAGGCCGCTGCCGGTCCGGAGAGCATCGCGGTGATCGGTGGTGCCCGGGGCACCAACGAGGACGCGTTCGCCTGGGCCCGACTCGCCCACGACGTCATCGACACGCCGAACGTCTACTCGCAGATGGGCGACGGCCTGCCGGTCGGCATCCTCGGCATGCCACGAGCAACGATCAACGATGTTGCATCTGCAACGACCATCGTGTTGCTCGCCCCCGACCTCAAGGAAGAGCTGCCGATCCTCTACCTGCGCGTGCGCGACGCCGTCGAGAAGCGGCGCGCCAAGGTGATCGAGTTCACTCCGAAGCAGGGCGGCGTCACGCGGTACGCATGGAAGAGCATCGCCTACGAGCCGGGCACCCAGGTCGACGCCGTCAGCGCCGCCCTCGCCGACCCGGCCATCGCGGCCCAGCTCGCGTCGGGCAGCGTCGCCGTCGTCGCCGGTCGGGCGAACCTCGCCGAGACCTCGGCTGCCACTGTGCAGGCCCTCCAGACACTGCTGGCCGCCGTGCCGCAGGCCACGGTGCTCCCGGCGTTCCGCCGCGGCAACGTCGTCGGTGCACTGCAGGTCGGCATGCGCCCCCGCTCCGGCGGTCTCGACACCCGGGGCACGCTGCAGGCGGCGGCCGACGGCAAGATCGAGTGCCTGATCCTCGTGGGCGCCGACCCGCTCGCCGACTTCCCCGACAGCGACCTCGCCCGCCGCGCCCTCTTCGGTGCCCGGAGGATCATCAGCGTCGACACCCATCTGTCGGCGACGTCCGACCGGGCCGACGTCGTGCTGCCCGCCGCAGCGTTCGGCGAGAAGAGCGGCACCACGACCAACCTCGAGGGCCGGGTCACCACCCTCGGCCGAAAGGTCACCCCGGCCGGCACGAGCCGTCCCGACTGGATGATCGCTGCGGCGATCGCGCAGGGTCTCGGTGTCGACCTCGGTTACCGCTCCGTCGACGACATCACCGATGCCATCGCCGCCATGGTCGCCTCGTACGACGGCGTCACGCGTGAGGCGCTCGCGTCGTCGCCCGACGGCATCATGAGCCACACGCCCGCCTCGATCGATCCGATCAACCCCGTGTCGGTGGAGATCGGCGTGCGCAACAGCTACGACTTCCGTCTCGTGGTCAGCCGCAAGCTGTACGACGCCGCAGTCGGCACGGCGACCAGCCCGTCGATGGCGCACCTGGCGCCGGGTCAGTCGGCCCATCTGCACCCGCTCGACGTGGAGCGTGCCGGCGTCGTCGCCGGTGCCGAGGTGAAGGTCATCAGCCCGCGGGCGACGGCCGTCATGCGCATCGAGGCCGATCCGACCGTGCTGCGCGGCACGGTGTGGGTCCCGTTCAACCAGCCGGGTGGCAACGTCGGTGACCTCATCGACTGCACTGCACCCGTCACCGACGTCCGAATCGAGAACCTCTGATGCTGGCGCTCGACCCGCTCCTGATCGGCGACCTCGACCTCGGGGACGTCCTGATCGTCCTCCTCAAGGTCGTCGTCGTCTTCGTCGTCGGCCTCGTCGCCACCATGCTCATGGTGTGGTTCGAGCGCAAGGTCATCTCGGGCATGCAGAACCGCATCGGCCCGAACAAGGCCGGTCCGTTCGGCCTGCTCCAGACCCTCGCCGACGGCATCAAGCTGTTCTTCAAGGAGGACCTGATCCCCGAGCGGTCCGACCGCTTCGTGTTCAAGCTGGCGCCGTACCTGTCGTTCGTCCCTGCCTTCCTCGTCTGGGCCGTCATTCCGCTCGGCGGTGACTTCACCGGTGACAAGCAGGGCCTCGTCACCTGGTTCGGCCGCGAGACGCGCGTGCAACTGGCCGACCCGCAGATCGGCGTGCTCCTCCTGCTGGCGCTGAGCGGCATCGCCGTGTACGGCATCATGCTCGCCGGCTGGGCATCCGGCTCGAAGTACCCGCTCCTCGGCTCGGTCCGCGCGTCGGCGCAGATGGTGAGCTACGAAGCGGCGCTCGGCATGAGCATCGGCGCCGTGTTGCTCCTCGCCGGCACGCTCAGCACGAGCGGCATCGTCGACAACCAGGACGGCTTCACGAACTGGCACCTCGTCTCCACCGGCGTGTTGCCGTTCGTGATCTTCATGCTCGCAGCCACGGCTGAGCTCAACCGCCCGCCGTTCGACCTCGTCGAGGCCGAGCAGGAGCTCGTCGGCGGCTTCAACACCGAGTACTCCAGCATCCGCTTCGCCTTGTTCTTCCTGGCCGAGTTCATGAACACGATCACGATGAGCGCGGTGATCGTGACGTTGTTCTTCGGCGGCCCGCAGCCGCTGTCGGTCGACATCGGTGGGCTCCAGTGGGACGGCGATCTCTACCTCGGGCCGCTCAACGGCACCATCTGGTTCCTGCTGAAGCTGCTCGTGTTCCTGTACGTGTACGTCTGGTTCCGTGCCACGCTGCCCCGCCTGCGCTACGACCAGCTGATGAACCTCGGATGGAAGATCCTCATCCCGGTGTCGCTCGGCTGGTTCATGCTCCTCGCCGCGTTCAAGCTCGGTCAGGACGAGGGATGGAACCGGGTCGCCGTCGGCGCGGTCGGCCTGGCGGTGCTCGCCCTCGGCGCAGCCCTGCTGTCGGCGGCCACCAAGGTGAGCGCCCGCAACCGTGAGCGAGAAGGGGCCATGTTCTGATGGGCTACTTGGAAGGGTTCGGTATCACCCTCCGCCAGCACCGCCTGTTCGGCGGCAAGCGCGTCACCACCAGCTACTCGGGTGGGCGTCGGGCGAGGAAGGGCAAGTCCACCGAGGGCAGTGACGAGAAGATCGACAAGCCCGAGCGGCTGCACGGACGCCACGTCCTCAATCGCTACGAGGACGGCATGGAGAAGTGCATCGGCTGCGAGCTCTGCGCTGGTGTGTGCCCCGCCAAGTGCATCTACGTGCGTGGCAAGGACAACGATCCCGAGAACCCCACGTCGCCCGGCGAGCGGTTCGGGTTCGTCTACGAGATCAACTACCTCCGCTGCATCCACTGCGATCTGTGTGTCGAGGCCTGCCCCACGGAGGCCATCACCGAGAGCAAGATGTTCGAGTTCAGCTTCACGAACCGCAAGGACGCCATCTACACGAAGGCGGAACTGGTGGTCGACGACTCCGGCAAGCCCAAGCAGCTGCCGTGGGAGGACTGGCGCGAGGGCGAGGATCTGCTCACGAGCGGCTGGATGCGGGCGACCGCGGCCGCCGGTGACGCCAGCTTCGTCGGCGAGGTCGGTTGGAGCAACGAGCTCGGCTACGGCGTGCGCAGCGCCGAACCGAAGCAGGCCGTGGCGGACACGCCGAAGACGGTCAAGACCATCTCGCGAGGTCCGGCGAACGGGCACGGGGGACACTGACGATGGAGTTGTTCGTCTTCGTCTGTGCCGCGGCCATGGTGCTGGTGGGTGCGGTGGGCGTGATCGTCCGCAGCCACCCGGTGCACGCCGCACTCAGCCTCGTGCTCACGCTGTTCGGTGTCGCCGTGCTGTTCGTCGCCCAGGAGGCCCACTTCCTGGCCGCCGTGCAGGTGATCGTCTACGCCGGCGCCATCGTCGTGCTGTTCCTGTTCGTGATCATGCTCCTCGGCGTCGACAACGCCGAGGACCTGCAGATCGAGCCGATCGCCGTCCAGCGCCCGCTCGCCACGATCGTCGGCGCTGGCACGCTCGCGTTGCTCGTGACGGCCGTGACCCAGGGGTCCGACGCGATCCGCTCGGGCACGGGTGCGGGCATCGACGACGCCACCGTCACCGGCGACCCCGACAGCAACATCCGCCAGATCGCCCGCGACCTCTTCAGCGACCACGTGTTCGCGTTCGAGCTCGTCTCGGTGCTGCTGGTGGTCGCCGTCGTCGGCACGGTGCTGTTGTCGCGTCGCCCCGACAAGCTCGGACCCCAGTCGGGAGGCGCGCGGTGATCGCTGCGATCGAACCCACGTCCACCTGGTACCTGATCCTCGCCGCGCTCCTGTTCTGCGTCGGCATGGTCGGCGTCATGGTGCGGCGCAACCCGCTCGTGATGTTCATGTGCGTCGAGCTGATGCTCAACGCGGTGAACCTGAGCTTCGTCGCCCTCGCGAAGGATCTGGGCGACATCAAGGGGCAGACCATCGTGTTCTTCGTGATGGTCGTCGCCGCTGCCGAGGTCGTGGTCGGCCTGGGCATCATCGTTGCCATCCTCCGTCGCAAGCCACAGGCCACTGCTGACGACATGGCGGAGCTGAAGGGCTGATCGTGGTCGACGTCGTCTGGCTCATTCCTGCACTGCCGCTCGCCGGCTTCGTGCTCATCCTGTTGTTCGGGCGTCGCCTCGGCGACCCGAAGGCGGGCTACCTCGCATCGACGATGATCGGCGCGTCGTTCCTCGTCACCGTCGGCGTGTTCGCGGATCTGATGTCGAAGACCGCCGAGGAGCGCCGCCACATCGCGACGCTGTTCCGCTGGGTTCCCGTCGGCGACCTGCAGGTCGACCTCGCGTTCCTCGCTGATCCGCTCAGCATCACGATGTGCCTGTTCGTCACCGGCATCGGCACGCTCATCCACCTGTACGCCGTCGGCTACATGCACGGCGATCCGCGGTTCTCGAAGTTCTTCCTCTACCTGAACCTGTTCGCGCTCAGCATGATCGTGCTGGTGCTCGGCGAGAACCTGTTGGTCACCTTCCTCGGGTGGGAGGGCGTCGGCACCTGCTCGTACTTCCTCATCTCCTTCTGGCACGAGCGCGACAGCGCGGCCACCGCCGGCAAGAAGGCCTTCGTCACCAACCGCGTCGGTGACTGGGGCGTGATGATGGCGATGTTCCTGGCGTTCCAGGCCGTCGGCACCGTGAGCTACGGCGGCCTCAACGCCGCCGCCGAGAGCGGGGCGCTCAGCCAGAGCACGGCCACCGCGATCGCGATCATGTTGTTCATCGGCGCCTGTGGCAAGAGCGCCCAGTTGCCCCTCTACATCTGGCTGCCCGACGCGATGGAGGGCCCCACCCCGGTGAGCGCCCTCATCCACGCGGCGACGATGGTGACCGCGGGCGTGTTCCTGATGACCCGCGTCAACCCGGTGATCGCCGTGTCGGCCGAATGGGTCACCTGGACGATCGCGATCGTCGGCTGCGCCACCGCGCTGTTCGCCGCGACGATCGCCGTCGCCCAGAACGACATCAAGAAGGTGCTCGCCTACTCGACGGTCAGCCAGCTCGGGTACATGTTCCTCGCCGTGGGGTCGGGTGCGTACGTGGCCGCCATCTTCCACATGGTCACCCACGCGTTCTTCAAGGCGCTGCTGTTCCTCGGTTCCGGCTCGGTCATCCACGGCATGCACCACGAACAGGACATGCGCAAGATGGGCGCGCTGCGCAAGCTGATGCCCGTCACCGCGATGACGTTCATCATCGGCTGGCTCGCCATCGCCGGTGTCCCGCCGTTCGCCGGCTTCTGGAGCAAGGACGAGATCCTGCTCTACACCTTCGCCAAGAGCCCTGTCCTCTACGTGTTCGGCCTCGTCACCGCGCTGCTCACCGCGTACTACATGACCCGTCAGGTGATCATGGTGTTCTTCGGCGAGGCCCGCTGGCACGACCACGCCGACGAGCACGGCGCACACGGCGACTTCCAGCCGCACGAGAGCCCGAAGATCATGCTCCTCCCGCTCGTGGTGCTCGCGGGTCTGTCGATCGTCGGTGGCGCACTGCAGCTGCCGTTCTCGAGCGACCTGCACTTCCTCGAGAAGTGGTTGGAGCCGGTGATCGAGTTCGGTGAGGCCGACATCCACGGCACCTGGGCGTACGACAACAAGTACCTCCTCCTCGGTGTCGCTGTCCTGATCGCCGCGATCGGCATCGCCGCCTCGGTGGCGGTCTACGGCAAGAAGAAGGCGAAGGCCATCGAGCCGGCGATCCTCGAGCAGGGGTGGTACTACGACAAGGGCGTCAGCGCCTTCATGGGCGGTCCCGGTCGGAAGGGCTTCGACGCGATCGCCTGGTTCGACGCCAAGGTCGTCGACGGCGCCGTCAACGGTGTGGCCAAGTTGGTGCAGGGCACCGCAGGGCAGGCACGCAAGACCCAGAGCGGCTTCGTGCGGCAGTACGCTGCCGCACTCGGTGTCGGGGTCGTGCTCATGCTCGTGTGGTTCGTGGTGATCCGGGGGATCCTCTGATGTCGTTCCCGATCCTCACCGCACTGGTGCTCGTCCCGGCCGCCGGCGCCCTCGCCGTCGCGCTGCTGTCGCAGCGTCGCCCTGAATGGATCAAGCTCGTCGCGATCCTCGTCAGCGTCTTCACCGGCGCGATGACGATCTGGTTGCTCTCGACGTTCGAGACCGCCGACAGCGGCTTCCAGTTCGTCAGCAAGCACGCATGGATCAAGCCGTGGGGCATCTCGTGGCACCTCGGCGTCGACGGCATCTCGCTGTTCCTCGTCGTGCTCACCGGCGTGCTGTTCCCGCTCGTGATCCTCGGTACCGACCCGCACCACGACCACAAGCGCTACCTCGCCTGGCTGTTGCTGCTCGAGGCCGGGATGATGGGCAGCTTCCTCAGCCTCGACCTGTTCCTGTTCTTCGTCTTCTTCGAGATCGTCCTCGTCCCGATGTACTTCCTCATCGGTGGCTGGGGCTACGAGGGCCGCGTCTACGCCGCCACGAAGTTCTTCCTCTACACGATGGTCGGCTCGGCGTTCATGCTCGTCGGCATCGTCACCACGGCGTTCCTCGCCAAGAGCAATGGCGTCGGCCACCTCACCTTCGACCTGGTCGAGTTGGCGGAGAAGGCCGAGTTCGCGACGACGACCGGTCGCTGGCTGTTCTTCGCGATCGCCATCGCGTTCGCGATCAAGGTGCCGATGTTCCCGCTCCACACCTGGCTGCCCGACGCGCACACGCAGGCGCCCACCGGCGGCTCGGTGATCCTCGCCGGCGTGATGCTGAAGCTCGGCACCTACGGCTTGCTGCGCTTCGGTGTGTTCCTCTTCCCGGAGGCCGCTCGCTGGAGCCGCCCGCTGTTCCTCACGCTCGCCGTGATCGGCATCATCTACGGCGCGATCGCCGCGACGATGCAGAAGGACCTCAAGCGCCTCGTCGCCTACTCCTCGGTCGCACACCTCGGCTTCATCGTGCTCGGCACCTTCGCCTTCACGTCACAGGCCATCACCGGTGCCACGATGCAGATGATCAACCACGGTCTCAGCACCGGTGCGTTGTTCCTCCTCGTCGGGATGATCTACGAGCGTCGCCACACCCGCCAGATCGCCGAGCTCAAGGGCCTGCAGAAGGTGGCACCCATCTTCGCCGCGGCGTTCATGGTGGTCATGCTGTCGTCCATCGGCGTACCCGGTCTGAACGGTTTCGTCGGTGAGTACCTGATCCTCATCGGGTCGTTCCTCACGGCCCGCTGGTGGACCGTCGTCGCCGCCACCGGTGTCATCCTCGCTGCGCTGTACCTGCTGTGGGCCTACCAGCGTGTGTTCCACGGCGAGCCCGACGAGGCCAACCGTTCGTTCCCCGAGCTGCGCGCGAAGGAAGCGGCGGTGCTGCTGCCGTTCATCGGCCTCATCGTGTTCACCGGTGTGTATCCCAAGCCGATGCTCGACCGCATCGAGCCGAGTGTGAAGGCGTTGATCACCCACGTGAGCGACAAGACCGGCTACGAAGAGCCGAACGTCCCCGAGCCGATCGAGGTCGAGGCACACGAGGAGGCCCAGCCGTGATCGCCGAGACCCTCACCGGACCCCCGATCTCGTGGTTCGACCTCAGCCCGCTGCTGATCCTGCTCGGCGCAGCGCTGGTGCTGCTCGTCGCCGCATCGCTCACCCCGCGGTGGCCCCGAGGGCTGTACGCGGCATTCTCGGCGACGGCCGCCGGCGCCACCATGGTCATGGGTTTCGTCCTGTGGGACGACGTCACCGATCAGGGTGCGCGCACCCTCGTGGGCGACGCGATCACGCTCGACGCGTTCTCGATGTTCGCCACGATCGCGATCGCCGTCACCGTGCTGCTGGCCAGCCTCGTCACCGACGACTACCTGCGCCGCGAGCAGATGGACGGCCCCGAGGTCTACGCGCTCTACCTCACCGCCGCGATCGGCGGGATCACGATGGCGATGGCAAACGATCTGATCGTGCTGTTCCTCGGCCTCGAGGTGCTGTCGATCTCGTTCTACGTGCTCGCCGCCAGCCATCGCCGTCGGATCGAGAGCCAGGAAGCAGGCATCAAGTACTTCGTGCTCGGTGGCTTCTCGTCGGCGTTCTTCCTCTACGGCATCGCCCTCATCTACGGCGGCACGGGCCACACCCGCTACGACGAGATCGTCGGCGCCGTGAACGGCATCGTTCCCACCGAGCGCAAGGACGCCCTCGTCCTGGCCGGTGTCGCGCTGCTGCTGGTCGGCCTCGCCTTCAAGGTGTCGGCCGTACCGTTCCACTTCTGGACCCCGGACGTGTACCAGGGTGCGCCCACGCCGGTCACCGCGTTCATGGCATCGGCCGGCAAGATCGGTGCGTTCGCCGCGATGCTCCGGGTGCTCACCCAGGCGTTGCCCAACTGGCGTGACGACTGGCGCCCGGTCGTGTGGGTGATCGCCGTGGCCACCCTCGTGATCGGCTCGATCCTCGCCGTCGTGCAGACGAACGTGAAGCGCATGCTCGCCTATTCGTCGATCAGCCACGCGGGCTTCATCCTCGTGGGTGTCGAGGCCGCCGGCCACGCTGCCGGCGAGGCCGATCCCGGCCGGGGCGTCTCCGCATCGCTGCTCTACCTGCTGCTGTACGCGGTCCTGGTGCTGGGCACGTTCGCGATCGTCACCGTCGTGGGACGCACCGGCGACTCGCAGACCGATCTGGCGGCGTTCCGCGGCCTGGGCCGGACGCGGCCGGCGCTCGCGCTGGCCATGACCGTGCTCCTGCTCGCGCAGGCGGGTGTGCCGCTCACGTCAGGCTTCGTCGCCAAGTTCGGCGTGATCGAGGCCGCTGTCGACGAGCGCAGCTACGCCATCGCGATCATCGCCATGCTCGCATCGGTCATCGCGGCGTTCCTGTACCTGCGGATCATGATCAGCATGTGGATCACCGACGCCGAGGCGGGCGACGATGCACGCGAAGCGGTGCGCGTCTCGCTCTCGAGCGGAATCGCCATCGTCCTCGCGGTCGGCTTCACGCTGCTCGTCGGCGTCGCCCCCGGCTGGATCGTCTCGGCTGCGGAGAACGCCACCACCATCGCCCGGTCGGCCCTTCCCTGATCGACCCTGGCCCGGCGATGCCGCCGGGTCGCTACCGGATCAGCGGTCGTGCAGCTGAGCGCGGCGGACGAACTCGTCGAACAGCGCCTGCTGGGCCGGCTCGGTGCTCGTGGTGTCCTCGGGGTGCCATTGCACACCCACCACCCACGACGCGCCAGTGTGCTCCACCGCTTCGATCAGCCCACCGGGATCGTGCGCGACCGGACGGAGATCCGATCCGAGACGGTCGAGGCCCTGATGGTGCACGGAGTAGCAGTGGCGGAGCTCGTCGGTCGCGGTCGCTTCGGCGAGGTGTGACGACGGGTCGATGCCGACCGGGTGTTCGCACATCCAGTGCCCACCTCCGTCGAGGTCCTGCACGAGCGTGCCGCCCATCGCGACGTTGAGGATCTGCATGCCGCGGCAGATCGCGAGCACCGGGAGGTCGCGGTCGAGCGCGGCATGCACGAGTGCGAGATCGAACTCGTCGTGCAGCCCGACCATGCCGTAGAGCGCGTCGGTGGTGGCCTGCTGCCCGTAGCGAGATGGCTCCACGTCGCCACCGCCCGGGAGGAGCAGGCCGCCCAGGCGGTCGAGATAGGTGTGCACCATCTGCGGCGCGGTCGGCAACGGTGGGAGGAGCACGGGCAACCCGCCCGACTTCGCGACCGCCCGGCTGTACGGCTGGCTGCTGGAGAAGGCGTCGCGCCGGCCCTCGTCGGAGAACGACAAGACCCGGCCGCAGATGCCGATCAGCGGAGGCCGCGACGCCGTGCTCGACGTCATCGTGACGTCGCCTGGCGCAGGAGTGCGTCGAACAGCGCCTGCTGTTCGGGATCGGTGACGGCGGTGTCCTCGGGGTGCCACTGAACCGCCACCGTCCAGCTCGCGCCGTCGACCTCCATGGCCTCGGGCATGCCGTCGTCCGCCGAGGCCACGAGCCGCAGCCCGTCGCCGAGCCGACCGACGGACTGGTGGTGCACGCTGTGACACGCAGCGGGGCGTTCGGTACGGATGGCCGCGGCGATCCGGCTGTCGGCATCGACCGTGACGGGGTGCTTGGCGAACCAGTGGTCGTCGGATCCGATGTGCTGGACGAGGTCGCCGCCGAGCGCAACGTTGAGGATCTGCATGCCGCGGCAGATGGCGAGCATCGGCTTGTCGGCCGCGAGCGAGTGGCGCACGACGTCGAGCTCGACCTCGTCGTGTTCGGGCACGATCCCGTACAGCTCGTCGGCGCTGGGCTCCTGGCCGTACCGGCGTGGATCCACGTCGCCACCGCCGTGCAACACGACTGCGTCGAAGCGCGACATCAGCTCGGGGAGCCGGTCGTGGAGGGCCGGGATCGGCGGCAACATCAGCGGCACGCCGCCGGCGCGCTCGACGGCGCGGAAGTAGGTCTGCCCGGCCGCGAAGCTCTCGCCCCGCACCCCCTTCGACTCCGGACTCAGACGACCGACGATGAGCACATGCGCTGCCACGTGGTCATTCTGCCGGGGCGACCGCCCGACCGACGACGTTTCTGTCGGCCTCCGGGCGCCTGTCAGAATCAGCACGTGCCCGATCCGACCACCGATCACTCCTCCGCCCCCTCGACGATCGTCCTCCGCAACCCCGCCACCGAGGAGGTCGTGCGCGAGCTGACCCTCGCCACGCGGGCCGATGCCGACGCTGCGATCAAGCGCGCGGCCGCGGCCGGACCGGGCTGGCGAGCCATCGCGCCCGCCGACCGTGCACGCCTCATGCGTCGGTTCGCCGACACCATCGCGGCGCACGCCGACGAGCTCGCCGCGCTCGAGACCGCCAACATGGGTATGCCCATGGGCAACAGCACCTGGTGCGCGAACGCCGCGGCCGACGTGATCCACTACTTCGCCGGCGCGATCGACAAGCACACGGGGTCGACCATCCCGGTGGCCGGCGGTGTCGACATGACATTCCACGAGCCGCTCGGCGTCGTGGGGCTGATCACCCCGTGGAACTTTCCGGTGCTCATGGCGTCGTGGAAGATCGGCCCGGCGCTCGCCGCCGGCAACACCGCGGTGCTGAAGCCCGCCGAGATCACCCCGCTCACCGCGATGCGCCTCGGCGAACTCGCGCTCGACGCCGGCATCCCGGAGGGCGTGCTGAACGTCGTCGTCGGCACCGGCCCCGAGGTCGGGTGGCGCTTCGTGGAACACCCCACCGTCCGCAAGGTCGCCTTCACCGGTTCGACCGCGGTGGGCAAGCGGATCATGGCGGGGTGCGCCGATCAGGTGAAGCGCGTGACGCTCGAGCTCGGTGGCAAGAGTGCCAACATCGTCTTCGCCGACGCCGACATCGAAGCGGCGGCCGCTGCCGCGCCCGGTGCCGTGTTCGACAACTCGGGCCAGGACTGTTGTGCTCGCAGCCGCGTGCTCGTGCAGCGTTCGGTCTTCGACCGCTTCCTCGAGCACTTCATCGAGTCGTCGCGTCACTTCACCGTGGGCGACCCCACGTCGCCGAACACGGCCATGGGCCCCCTCGTCACCGCCGAGCACCTCGCCCGGGTGCGTCGGTTCACCGACGGGCTCGAGACGGTGTACACCGGTGATGTCCCCGAGGGGCCCGGCTACTGGCACCCGATCATGATCGCGACGAGCACCGACCACTCGGCGAGCATCTGCCGTGACGAGATCTTCGGCCCGGTCGCCGTCGTGATCCCGTTCGAGGACGAGGCCGACGCGATCCGGATCTGCAACGACAGCGACTACGGGTTGTCGGGCTCGGTGTGGACCGGTGACGGCTCGCGCGCCCTGCGGGTCGTGCGGGCGATGGACGCCGGCACGATCAGCGTGAACTCGAACAGCTCGGTGCGCTACTCCACACCCTTCGGTGGCTTCAAGCAGAGCGGCCTCGGCCGGGAGCACTCGATGACGGTGCTCGACCACTACACCGAACTGAAGAACGTCTTCATCGCGACCGGGAGCTGACTGCCGCCTCGTTCACAGGTGCTCACCTCGGCTCGGGGTGGCACCCGCCGACGGCGGATACCGTGGGGTCGATGCGTGCCCTGCTGATCGCCAACCAGAACGACGCCGACGCCGGGTACGTCGGCGACCGCTTCCGCTTCCACGGCTACTCGTTCACGGAGTGCTTCCGCGAGCACCCCGACGAGTGGCCCGATCTCGTCGGCCACGACCTCGTCCTGCTCCTCGGGAGCGAGTGGAGCGTGTACTGGCCAGAGGTGGCCGACAACGTCGCTGCCGAGGCGGCGCTCATCCGGGCGGCGCACGAACGTGGCGTCCCGCAGTTCGGCATCTGCTTCGGCAACCAGTCGATGGCGTTCGCACTCGGGGGCACCGTCGAACGAGCCCGAGAACCTGAGATCGGGTGGTACGAGGTCGTGAGCGACATGCCCGACGTGATCGCCGAGGGACCGTGGCTGCAGTGGCACTACGACGTCGTCACCGTGCCGCCGGCCGCGACCGAGCTCGCCCGGAGCGTCGTCGGACCGCAGGCGTGGCAGCTGGGCCGTAGCTTCTGCACCCAGTTCCACCCAGAGGTGCACGAGTCGATCATGGCCCGCTGGACCAAGGGTCCGGGTGCTGCCGAGCTCGAGAGGATGGGCTCGACAGCCGAGCAGGTGATGGCCGAGACCCGCGCCAACATCCAGGTGAGCCGAGAGCACGCCGAACAGCTCGTCGACTGGTTCGTCGCCTCCCGCTGAACCCGGCAACGGGCAGCGCTCCCGCTCGTCAAGGGGCCGTCAAGGCACCCTCGAAGATCGTGCTAGAACCTCGCCGCTCGGGGCAGCGATCGTGGGGACCGCGCCGGGCAACCAGGAGGTTCTTCATGTCGACCATCGACGAAGACCGCGACCATCTGCACTCGCTGGGCTACGCCCAGGAACTGCATCGCGGCCTCAGTACGTTCAGCAACTTCGCCATCAGCTTCTCGATCATCTCGATCCTGGCCGGTGGCATGACCAGCTTCTGGCTCGGCATGGTCACGAGCGGGCCGCGCGTCATCACGATCGGGTGGATCGTGGTGGGCTTCTTCGCCCTGCTCGTCGGCATGGCGCTCGGCGAGATCTGCTCGTCCTACCCGACGGCCGGAGGCCTCTACTACTGGTCGGCCAAGCTCGCCCGGCGGAACCCGGCTCGATGGGCCTGGTTCACGGGCTACTTCAACCTGCTGGGCCAGATCGGCGTCATCGCGTCGGTCGACTACGCCCTCTCGATCTTCATCAACTACTTCATCCGGATGTTCGACGACGGATGGGAACTCACCACGTCGAAGATCTTCATCACCTACCTGATCGTGCTCGTGGTCCACGGACTGCTGAACACCTTCAAGGTGCAGTTGGTGAAGATCCTCGGTGACGTGAGCGTGTGGTGGCACGTCGTCGGCGTGGTGATCATCGCCGGCGTGCTGTTCATCGCCCCAGACAACACCCGCGGCATCGGCGCCGCATTCGACGAGGCCCCTCCCGGCATGACCGGATGGACGGGCGGCACCTTCGTGACCATCTACCTGTTCGCACTCGGTCTGCTCCTGGCCCAGTACACGATCACCGGATTCGACGCATCGGCACACGTGAGCGAGGAGACGCACGGCGCTCGTACCGAGGCACCGAAGGCGATCGTGCGTTCCATCTACATCTCGGCGATCGCGGCGCTCATCCTCAACCTGTCGATGATCGCAGCGCTGCCCAAGAAGGGCGCCGTCGACGCGGACGGCGTCGATCTCTACACGAAGATCGCGTTCGGCAGCGAGGGCGACTTCTTCCTCGTGAACGCAGCACCGCGACTCATCTCCGAGGCCGTCGGCAGCGGTCTCGCCAAGTTCCTGGTGTTCATCTCGATCGTCGGTCAGTTCTTCTGCGGCCTCGCATCGGTGACGGCGAACAGCCGGATGATCTACGCGTTCAGCCGTGACAACGCCCTGCCGGGGTCGAAGTGGTGGCACAAGATCAACCCGAAGACGCGGACGCCAACGAACTCCGTGTGGCTGGGCGTCACCCTGTCGGCGCTCGTGGGCACCCTGTCGCTGTACCAGAAGGGCGGCTACTCGACCGCTTTCTTCGCACTCACCGGCATCTGCGTGATCGGTCTGTACATCTCGTACGCGATCCCGATCTACCTCCGCCTGACGAACCCCGACTTCCAGGTCGGTCCGTGGAACCTCAAGGGGAAGCACCAGATCGTCGGGTGGGTCTCGTTGGTCTGGATCGCGTTCATCACGATCCTGTTCTTCGCACCGTTGTTCTGGCCCTTCTGGGGGTTCTGGAACGACAGCAATGAGTTCGCTCCGGGCTTCTTCAAGCAGAACAACTTCAACTTCACCGGTCCGCTGATCTTCCTCGCTGCACTGGCGATCGGTGCCTACTGGCAGTTCTCCGGCAAGAAGTGGTTCAAGGGCCCGAAGGTCATGGGTTCCAAGGAAGAACTGCTGGCGATCGAGCGCGAGCTCGACGCCCTGGAGCACGGCAAGCCGCTGTGATCCTCCTCGGTGCGGGCGCGACCTCGGTCCGCCGGCACCGAATGTGACGAGTGTGAAAACGGGCCGGCCTTCGGGCCGGCCCGTTCGCGTCCGCTGACTAACGTGGTCGTTGGTGCGCCGGGAAGTCTGGTCGGCATGAGTTCCCCATGCCTCGACACCCCATGACCTCGACCCGATGATCGTTCTCGTCCTCCTCCACGCCGTCGTGGCCGTCGCCGTGCTCACCGCGGCGCGTGCCCGGCCGGTGGCCGGTGCCGTGCTCGGGTGCGCAGTGCTCGGTGCCACCGCAGTGACCGTGGGGGTGCTCGGGATCGGCCGGTCGACGGTCAGGCACGAGGCGTGGGCGTGGGTGCCCGACCTCGGGCTCCAGCTCGCGTTCCGGCTCGACGGGTTCGCCGTGGTGATGGCGCTCGTGGTGTCCGTGATCGGGGTGCTCGTGCTCGCGTACTCGATCTCCTACTTCGACCACGACGCGACCTACGTCCGTTTCGTCGGTCTGTTCGTCGCCTTCGCCGGCGCGATGACCGGCCTGGTGATGGCTGCCGACCTGTTCACGATGTTCGTGTTCTGGGAGCTCACCTCGGTCTGCTCGTTCCTCCTCATCGGCCTCAACGATCGGTCCGCCGCAGCCAGGACGGCAGCGCTGCGGGCACTGTTGGTCACCGGCGCCGGCGGTCTCTGCCTGCTCGCCGGCGTCGTGCTGCTCCAGGTGGCCGCTGGGACGTCGGACTTCGCCGAGCTGGCGAGCGCCGCACCCGTCGGCTCGATGGTCACGACCGCGGCGTGCCTCGCGCTCATCGGTGCCTTCACCAAGTCGGCGCAGTTCCCGTTCCACTTCTGGTTGCCCGGGGCGATGGCCGCACCGACCCCGGTGAGCGCGTACCTGCACTCGGCCACCATGGTGAAGGCCGGCATCGTGCTGATGGCCCGACTCGCGCCGGTGTTCGGCGATCTCGACGTGTGGCGGTGGGCCGTCGTGGTGTGCGGGGGCACCACGATGCTGCTCGGTGGCGCACGAGCGATGCGCCAGACCGACGCCAAGCTCCTGCTGGCCCACAGCACCGTGTCGCAGCTGGGGTTCCTCACACTCCTGGTCGGCCTCGGCGTCCCCGGTGCCACCTACGCCGGCGTCGCTCACCTCGTCGCCCACGCCGTGTTCAAGGCGGGGCTCTTCCTCGGTGTCGGCGTCGTCGACCATGCCACCGGCACTCGCGACATCAGGCGCCTCTCGGGGCTCGCTCGCGAGATGCCATTCGTGACGGTCTGCATGTGTGCAGCCGCTGCGTCGATGGCCGGGCTCATCCCGTTGTTCGGCTTCGCGACGAAGGAACAGGCGCTCGTCGCGCTGCTCGACGCCGATGCCGGTGCAGCGGGCACGGTCGCACTCGTTGCGGTGGTGGTCGGCGCCGTGCTGTCCGCCGGGTACAGCGTGCGGCTGGTCCGCGGACTGTTCGGAACGAAGCGGGACCTCGCCGACATCGCCGACGTCGAGCACGCACACGTGCACGTGCACCATCGGCCGAGTGTCGGCCTCTCGGTGCCGATGGCGTCGTTCGCGCTCGTCTCGCTGGTAGCCGGCCTCGGCGCGGACACCGTCGGGCGGTGGCTGCAGGCTCCGGTGGTGGCGCTCGACGCCGGCGCGACCGGGGTGCTGCACCTGTGGCCCGGCCTCACCACTGCGTTCGCGATCTCGCTGACGGTTGTCGCGCTCGGGGCGGTGCTCGGATGGCGGGTCCCCGACGCCGTGGCGCCGACCGTGGTGAGCGTGTCGGGGGAGCGGATCTTCCAGCGCGTGTTCGACGGGCTCCTCGACGGCTCGAAGCGGTTGACGGTGGTCACCCAGAGCGGATCGTTGGTCGCCTACCTCGGCATCGTGATGGCCGTGCTCACCGCCGCGCTGGTGGCGGGGATCGCCAAGGATCCAGGCGCCGGCTTCGACGACCTCCGGCTGGCGGACTCGTGGGTGCAGGCGGCGATCGCCGCGATCGCGATCGTCTTCGCCGGCGCCGTCGTCGCCGCCCGCGATCGGTTCGTGTCGGCGCTGCTGATCGGCGGGGTCGGATTCGCCTGTGCGCTGCTCTTCGCGCTCTACGGTGCGCCGGATCTGGCCCTCACCCAGATCCTCGTGGAGACGCTGACGATCGTCGTGTTCCTGCTGGTTCTCCGGCAGATGCCGCGGCGGTTCGCCGCCGATCCGGTGTGGGCGCCCAAGGTCGTGCGGTTGGCGATCTCGGTCGGCGTCGGCTGCGCGGTCGCTGCGTTCGCCGTGATGGTGTCCGCGGCACGCCGGGCGCCGTCGGTGGGCGGCACGTACGCCGAGCTCTCGTTGCCCGAGGCCGGCGGGAACAACATCGTCAACGTGATCCTCGTCGACTTCCGAGGGGTCGACACCCTCGGCGAGATCACCGTGCTCGCCACGGCGGCGTTGGGTGTCACCAACCTCGTCCGGATGGCGCGCCGGGCACGGGCGCGGGCACTCGAGGCGGCCGCCCCGTCACCGCTCGAGGGTGGGAGCGACACGTGATCGGCCGTCGCTCGCAGATCCTGGACGAGGCCGACCGGTGGCTCTTCCCGGTGATCCTCCTCGTCTCGGTCTACGTCGCCCTCCGTGGCCACAACGCACCGGGCGGCGGCTTCGCCGGTGGACTCGTCGCCGGGGCGGCGTTCGTGCTGCGGTTCCTCGCAGGCGGTGCCCTCTCGGTACGCCGCTCCACGATCGCCAGGTCGACGACGCTGATCGGTATCGGCCTCTTCGTCGCTGCCGCCACGGCGCTCGCACCCCTGCTCGTCGGTGACGCACTGCTGGAGTCGACGATCTGGAAGGTCGACCTCCCTGCGATCGGCACCGTGAAGATCGTGTCGTCGGCGATCTTCGACGTCGGTGTCTACCTCTTGGTCGTCGGTGTCGTGCTCGCCGTGCTGCTCGCCCTCGGCGCCGATCCGATCCACCGCGACGGCGAGCGGGCAGATGCGGGCGTGGAGGCAGGGGAGGTGCCGTCGTGAGCCTCGCCATGGTCGTCCTCATCGCCGTCCTGTTCGGTACCGGCACGTATCTCCTGTTGCACCGCACGCTGACGCGCATGGTGCTCGGGGTGGGCATGTTGGCGAACGGCGTCAACGTCGTGATCGTCGCGACCTCCGGCCCGCCGGGCGAGGCACCGATCGTCGGTCGTGAAGGCACGACGGATTCGGTTCCGCAGGCGCTCGTGCTCACCGCGATCGTGATCGGGTTCGCGGTCACGGCATTCCTGCTCGCGCTCGCCTGGCGCAACTGGACGATCGACGGCAATGACGCGGTGGAGGACGACGTGGAGGACCGGCGCGTCGCCCGGGCCGACGAACGTCGTGTGGTCGACGTGCCGAGCGCGGAGGACGTCGAGCTGTGAACGCACTCCTCGCCCTGCCGCTCGTGCTGCCGCTCCTCGGTGCCGCGCTGTCGATGATCGTGCGTGCACGAGCCGCGCAGCGCACGATCAGCTTCACCGTGCTGGCCGCATCGCTCGGGTGTGCGATCGGTGTGCTCGCGCACGTCGCGTCGACCGGCGAGATCGCGGTGTCGAGCCTCGGCGGGTGGCCGGCCCCCGTCGCGATCACGCTGGTCGGCGATCGCCTCTCGGCGATGATGCTCGTGATCGCGATCGGGCTCCTGTGCGTGGTGCTCGCCTTCGCGATCGGGCAGCGTGCCTCCGACGAACGGTCGCCCTACTACCACCCGGTGTACCTGGTGCTGTCGGCGGGCATCGCGCAGGCGTTCCTGGCTGGAGACCTGTTCAACCTGTTCGTCGCGTTCGAGCTGTTGCTGATGTCCAGCTACGTGCTGCTCACCCTCGAGGGCACCGATGCGCAGATCCGATCGGGGACCACCTACGTGGTGCTGAACGTGGTCGAGTCGACGGTGTTGCTCACCGCCGTCGGGCTCGTGTTCGCCGCCACCGGCACGGTCAGCATGGCCGAACTGCCGGCGCGCCTCGCCGAGCTGCCCGATGGGGTGCGCACCGGACTGAACCTGCTGCTGCTCGTGTCGTTCGGCATCAAGGCCGCCGTGTTCCCGCTGTTCTTCTGGCTCCCCGACGCCTACCCGACCGCGCCGAGCTCGGTGACGGCGGTGTTCGCCGGCCTGCTCACCAAGGTCGGCATCTACGCCATGATCCGCACGGAGACGCTGTTGTTCCCCGGTGGCGAGTCGACGCTGTTGCTGTGGATCGCAGGGTTCACGATGATCATCGGCGTGCTCGGCGCGATGTCGCACGTGGAGATGAAGCGCATCCTCAGCTTCCACATCGTCAGCCAGATCGGATACATGGTGATGGGCGTGGCCATCGGCACCGAGGCCGCCCTTGCCGCCACGGTGTTCTTCCTGCTCCACCAGATCCCGGTGAAGACGGCCCTGTTCCTCGTGCAGGGCATCGTCGAGCGCGAGACCGGCACGACGGCGTTCGACGACGTGGGTGGCCTCGCCCGCCGCTCGGGCGTGCTCGCGGCACTGTTCCTGATCCCTGCGTTGAGCCTCGCCGGCCTCCCACCGTTCTCCGGCTTCCTCGGCAAGTACGGCCTCGTGCGCGCCGGCTTCGAGGACGGTCGGTACGTGATCGTCGCGGTCGCGCTCGCCGGCAGCCTGCTCACCCTGGTGTCGATGACGAAGATCTGGATCGGCGTGTTCTGGGGAGAGGTGTACCCCGAGGTACCCGCCGGCAGGGTCGGCATCCTCCGCCACCATCGCCTGATGAGCGGCGCCACGGTGGTGCTCGTGCTCGCAACGCTCGCGATCGCCGCGCTGGCGGGACCGCTGTTCGACTACTGCCGTGCGGCGGGCGAGCAGCTCGTCGATGCCTCCACGTACGTGCGGGCGGTGGTGGGACCGTGATGGTGCGTTCGACCGCTCGGGCGATCACGCCGAGTGTGGGCCGTACCGTCGCGCTCGTCGCGATGTGGGTCGCCCTGCAGGGAGAAGTCACGGTCGGCAACGTCGTCGGAGGGCTCGTCGTCGTCGGCTGCATCGAGGTGCTGTTCCCCATGGGGCGACGTGCCGAGCACCGACTCCATCCGTTGGGTGCCGCTCGCTTCGCCGCCGCACTGGCCCGGGACCTCGTCGCGTCGAGCTGGCAGGTGACGGTCGCCGTCCTGCGCCCCAATGCCGACCGGATCCACACCGAGGTGATCGACGTCGACATCGAGACGCGGTCGTCGCTCGTGGCGTCGCTCGTGGCCAACGCGATCACGCTCACGCCGGGCACGATGACGGTCGAGATCGAACCGACGCCCGCGGGGCATCGTCTCGCGGTGCACGTGCTCGGACGCATCGACCAGGAGGCGTTCCGTGACCAGGTGCGCACGCTGGAGCGGCGGGTCCTCGCCGCGGTGTCGCCCGTCGGCCCGGCCCGCTCGGCGGACGGTTCATCGGACCGCAGCGATGCGACGGGAGGGTCGGCATGATCGCGGGGTCCTGGATCGCGATCGTGCTGCTGGTGCTCGCAGCCGCGATCGGCACCTGGCGAGCGGTGCGACGCAGCTCGCTCGGCGACCGGGCGGTGGCGCTCGACACGATCGCCTCGATCATCCAGTGCGGTCTCTTCGCCGGCGCGGTGATCACCGGTGACGGGATCCTGATCGACCTGGCGCTCGTCCTCGGCCTGCTCGGGTTCCTCACGTCGGTCACCGTCGCTCGCTTCCTCGAACGGACCGGCACGTGAGCGCGGTGCTCGACGTCGCGACCGCGGTGCTGGTCGTGGTCGGCGCGTCGCTCGCCCTCGTCGCCGCGATCGGCCTGCACCGCCTCGGTGACACGCGCTCGCGGATGCAGGCCGCGACGAAGCCGGCGACCCTCGGTGTCGTGTGCTGTGCGGTCGGTGCCGCGTTGCAGTTCGGCGACCTGAGCCTCGTCGCGAAGGTGATCGTCGCAGTCGGCCTGCAGCTCGTGACGGCACCGGTGGGTGCGCACCTCCTGGCCCGATCGATCACGCGTCGTGAGGACCCCTGAGCCGGAGCAAGGTCGTCAGACCACGGGGTGGGCGGCGTCGTCGAGCCACACTGCGAACTCGGGTCGGGCCACCAGGCGCTCGCAGTTGCCCAGGCGCTCGTCGGCGTATGCGACGAAGTCGGTGTCGAGCGTGCTGATCGCCTGCTGCACCACTGCCCACATGCCCTCGCGGAACTCACTCATCACCTTCATCAGCTGCAGCCGTGCCCACCGCGCCGCGGTGACCGAACCGAAGTAGAGCTGCAGCAGTTCCTGCTCGGCGGCCTCGGACAGCCCCGCGTTCACGCTCAGGTTGCCGAGATCGAAGAACACGTCGTTCATCCCGGCGTACTCGAAGTCGAGCAACCACACACGGTCGTCGCCGAACAGCACGTTGCCGGGCAGCAGATCGTTGTGGCACGGCACCAGGGCCGTAGGCGCCGCGGCGAACGCCTTCTCGATCCGGCGGCTCTGCTGGTGCAACCGCTCGTAGGCGGACGGCGGCATCACCTCGTGGGTCGCCGCGTCGCGCGCGTGCCACTCGACGACGCGATGGATGGGGAACGCGCCCTGCAGCGGGCCGCTGCCGTGGAAGCGCTTGAGCAGCGGGACGACATCGGCGAGGCGGTCGGCGAAGGCCGGTCCTTCGAGATGGCCCCCAGGGACCAGCTGGGTGATCAGCGTGTGGACGCCGGGAAGTTCGCCGAGTACGGGCGGGCCGATGCCGAGGTCGGCCGCCCGGATGGCGGCCTCCATCTCGTTGGCCCGGTCGATGCCGAGCAGCTCGGTGCGCTCGCCCGGCACCCGCGCCACCCAGTCGACGCCGTCGACGGTCACGACGTAGTTCCGGTTCGTGATGCCGCCGTGGAGTGGGCGGATGTCCGGCACATGGCCGGCCCATGCCGGGACACGCGCGACGAGAGACTCCACTCCGTCCGACCTCATGAGCATGTAGGTGTAGCACCTCCGGCGGGCGCGCGTCGGACGAGCGTGGTCGCGACCTGCGGCGCAACGGCTTCGCCGGAGTGGCGCTGTCGCGTCAACGATGTGTCAACGATGCGTCGCCGGTGCCGCGATCGCCGCTCGATAGACCGCGACGACCGCGTCGGTGAGCGCGTCCGGATCGAACGTCCGCATCGCCACCGCGAGGCCCTCCGCACCGATCGCCGCTCGTCGTTCGGGCGACCGGAGGAGGTCGACGAGGGCGTCGGCGAAGGCCGCCGCGTCGCCGACGGGCACGATCCTGGCGGACTCGCCGTCGACCAGGTGGCGGGTGACCGTGCCCACCGCCGTCGTCACGAGCGGCGCGCCGATCGAGAGGCACTCGGCGACCGCCAGGGGCGATCCTTCCCAGATCGACGACAGCGCGACGACGTCGGCGGCGCGCATCTCGTCGATCGGGTTCGGGCGGTGACCGGCGATCACGACGGCGTCGTCGAGGTCGAGCCGATGGCGCTCCGCCTCGACCGCAGCGCGCTCCGGACCGTCGCCCACCATCACTGCCCGCAGGTCGGGCACCTGACGACGGACGAGCGCCATCGCCCCCAGGAACATCGGGAGGTCCTTCTGGGAGTGGTGCCGCGCCACGATGACGACGAGCGGCGTATCGGGGCCGATGCCGTACGAGTCGCGAACCTCTCGGGCCGAGACGGTGGGTGTGCGTCGTGGCGACACCGGGAGGACGTCGTGTCGGCGGTCGGCCGGTTGGAGGTGCGCGACCCGCTCCCCGATCTCTGGGCTGATCACGATCACGTGGTCGACCCGGCGGACGATCGCCCGCTCCACCGATGACAGGAGGTGTCGGGCGGCGCCCTGCTGTGTGCCGGCGACGAGGTTGTGGATGGTGAGCACGAGGGGCGGTCGCTTCGCGCGACGGATGGTGAGCGCCACGAGAGCGGCCTTGAGTCCGTGCACGTGTACCACCGAGGGCGCCCGGGGGCCGGTGACGAGCGGGGCGAGCTGACGTCGCGCCCTCAGGACGTCTCCCGGATGCCACGAGGTCGGCACGTCGACATCGGCCGTCTGATCGCCGACGCCGTCCATCACCCCGTGCGGCCCGGCCACGCCGACCCGCCAACCGCGCTCGCCGAGCCGACGTGCGAGCTCGCCGACGTGCATGCGGATGCCGCCGGTCGACGGGCCGAGCAACTGCAGGACGCTGCCCGCGTCCGGCCGTCCGACCCCGGAGGCGGGATGCAGGTACGGATCGGTCACGGACATGGCTCGACGGTGTAGCACGGTGGCTGCCACCGCGCCTCGACCGTCCGTTGCCCGTCCACCCCGCGAGCACGCCGGGTGTCCTGGTCGCCACGCGTACGCTCGGTGACATGAGCGGATGCGTGCTGGCGATCGATCTCGGGACGGGCGGGCCGAAGGTGGCGCTGGTGGACGAGACCGGCACGACGCTCGCCTGGTCGTCGCAGCCGGTGGCCACCGTCTTCCTCGACGACGGTGGTGCCGAACAGGACCCGGAGCAGATGTGGCGAGCCGTGGTGACCGCGACGCGGACGACCCTCGCCGCCTGTGCGCCGGTGCCGCCGATCGTCGCGGTCGCGGTCACGAGCCAGTACATGAGCACGATCCCCGTGGCGGCCGACGGCCGCCCCACCGGGCCCTGCGTGCTCTGGATGGACAGCAGGGGTGCGGAGCACAACCTGTCGTTGCTGTCCGACGAGTCGTTCATGCTCTTCGTCGGCCGACACGGCCTGATCCCGCTGCCGAGCGGGAGCGACAACATCGCCCACGCACACGTGGTCGAGACGTTCCATCCCGAGGCATACGCGGCAGCGGTCGCGTTGGTCGAACCGATGGACTACCTGAACGCCCGTCTCACCGGCCGCGTCTGCGCGACGCAGTCGACGGCCTTCGGTCAACTGGTCTGCGACAACCGCACCTGGGGTGCCACGGACTACGACCCCGAGCTCGTGGCTGCCACGCGGTTGCGGCCCGACAAGCTCGCTCCGCTCGTCCCGATGCACGGCGTGATCGGCGAGGTCACGTCCACGGCGGCAGCAGAGCTGGGAATCGCGGCCGGCGTCCCGGTCGTCCCCGGCACGATCGACTCGATCACGTCCGCCGTCGGCACCGGCGCACTGACGGCAGATCGGGGCGCCGTGATCATCGGCACGACGTCGGTGATGGTGACGCACATCGGCGAGCACCGGGGCGACCTCGGGTCGGGGCTCCTCGCCGTGCCGAGCCCGGTGCCCGGGCGTTGGTACGTGATGGCCGAGAACGGTGTGGGCGGGCGCGCCCTCGAGTGGGCGGTGCGCCTGTTCGGCTACGGCGACGACATCGCCGGAGCGGTCGACGACGCGGCGGCGCTCGTCGACGGTGCCGACGGCGTCGAGTTCGCACCGTGGCTCCTCGGCTCGATCGCACCCCGGCCGAACGACGACGTCCGCGCCGCGTTCACCGGGCTGCACCTCCGCCACGACCGCCGCCACCTCACCCGGGCCGTGCTCGACGGCGTGGCCCTCAACCTCGGCTGGCTCCGACCTCCGATGGAGGACTTCGTCGGCTGCACGTGGCCCCACGTCGCCTTCGGCGGGGGAGGGGCCCAGAGCGACCTCTGGGCCCAACTGCTCGCGAACGCGCTCGATCGACCCGTGCACCAACTCGACCAACCGCGCGCGACGAACGCTCGTGGTGCCGCGTTCCTCGCGTTCGCGGAACTCGGCACCATCGCGCTCGACGACGTGCCCTCGTTGCTGCGCGTGCGTGCGGTTCGCGATCCGGATCCGGCGCAGCGCCAGCGGGTCGCCGCGGCCTTGCGGCGGTTGCAGGCCCTGCACCCCGCGCTGTCGTTGCTGCCCGACGCCTGAACCCGACCCGCCGGAGGTCCGGACGGCCGCACCGTCGTAGTGTGAGGCCATGGGCCTGTTTCCGTACGCCGACCGCTACCCCGTCAATCGCGAGCTCCCCACCACGGGCCGACCGAGGGCGGAGATCCTCGCCCAGATCGAGGAGATGTCCGCCGCCGAGGACGCCGTCGCCCACGAGGGCAAGATCAGCGGCTCGATCTACTCCGGCGACGAGGCGCACTACGCCTTCCTGAACGAGGTGTTCGGCCACTACAGCCACGCCAACGTCATCCAGCGCGACATGTACCCGAGCGCCACGCGGTTCGAGGGCGAGATCATCGCCATGACCGCTGCGCTGATGCACGCCCCCCAGCCGTGCGGCGTGCTCACCAGCGGCGGCACCGAGAGCCTGATGAACCCGCTGCTGGTGTACCGGGAGTGGGGCCGCGAGCGCGGCATCACCCAGCCGAACCTGGTGCTGCCCTCGACGGCGCACCCGGCGCTCCACAAGGGTGCTCACTACTTCGGCATCGAGGTGCGTGTCGCCACGGTCACCGACCAGTTCGTCGCCGACATGGACTCGGTCCGGTCGTTGGTCGACGAGAACACCGTCGCGCTCGCCGGCTCGGCCGGCAGCTACCCGCACGGCCTCATCGACCCGATCGGTGAGCTCAGCGATCTCGCCGTCGAACGCGGCATCAACCTGCACGTCGACGGCTGCCTCGGCGGGTTCATCCTCTGCTGGGGCGAGGAGCTCGGTGCAGGCGTGCCCGTGTTCGACTTCCGCCACCCGGGCGTGACGTCGATCAGCGCCGACACCCACAAGTACGGCTTCGGCCTGAAGGGCTCGAGCGTGCTGCTCTACCGCACTCCCGAGCTCCGCCGGAAGCAGTACTTCATCATGCCCGACTGGGAGGGCGGCAACTACACGTCGCCCGGCATGAGCGGCTCCCGTTCCGGCGGCATCATCGCCGCCGCCTGGGCAGCGATGGTCACACTCGGTCGCGAGGGCTACCTCGCGATCGCGGCCGACATCTTCCGCACCGCGGCCCGGTTGCGCGAGATCATCGGCGAACACCCCGAGCTCCGCGTGCTCGGCGACCCGAAGTTCAACGTCGCCTTCGCCGCCTCGACCGCCGAGGCGCTGGGTGACGACCCGATCGACATCTTCCACGTCAACGACGCGCTCGCCGCGAAGCAGTGGCGGATGAACGGGCTGCAGCACCCGCCTGCCGTCCACTTCTGCATCACCCGACCGAACACCCTCCCCGGCGTGATGGACCGCTTCGCCGCTGATCTCCACGAGGCCGTCGGGTACGCCCGCGAGCGCCGTGGCACCCAGCCGCGGTCGGGCGCGACCTACGGCGCCGGCGGCGCGAGCATCCCCCGCGAGAAGGTGGCGGCGGGCATCTCGGGCTGGCTCGATGCGACCCAGGCGTTGCCGCCTGCCTGAACCCGGGGCGACGGGACACCCCGAACAAACTTCGGCACAATGTCGGAGGGTTTGTGAGCCGATTCACGCGGCGTAGTAGCGTCCTGCGCGATGTCAGAGTTTCTTCGCGACTACCTCACCGTGGTCTGGTTCGGGGCGATCGCCCTCGTGCTGGCCGGTCTGCTGCTGGGGATCGCAGCAGTGGTCCGCCCGAACAAGCCCAACGCCCAGAAGCTCATCGCCTATGAGAGCGGTGTCGATCCCGTGGGCGACGGCTGGTCACAGAGCCAGGTCCGCTACTACATCTTCGCCCTGCTCTTCGTGGTGTTCGACGTGGAAGCCGTGTTCATCTTCCCTTGGGCCACCCAGCTCGAACGGTACGGCTCGTTCGGTCTCGTCGAGATGGGTATCTTCGTCTTCGTCCTGCTCCTTGGCCTCGTGTACGCGTGGCGCAAGGGCGTCCTCCGCTGGGTGTAACCACATGGGTCTTGTCGACAAGGGGCGGATGCCCAAACCACTGACGTCCCTGTTCAACCTCGGGCGTTCCTACAGCCTCTGGGTGTACCAGTGGGGTTTGGCGTGCTGCGCCATCGAGATGGGCGCGGCCTTCGGTTCGCCCCGCTACGACGTGATGCGCCTCGGCGTCATCCCGCTGCCCGCCAGCCCGCGCCAAGCCGACCTGGTGGTCATCTCGGGCACCGTCACCGACAAGATGGCCCCGGCCATCAAGCGGCTCTACGAGCAGATGCCCGAGCCCAAGTACGTCATCTCCATGGGTTCGTGCGCCAACTGCGGCGGCCCGTACTGGGACAGCTACTCCGTCACCAAGGGCGTCGACCAGATCATCCCCGTCGATGTCTACGTGCCGGGATGCCCGCCCCGTCCGGAGGCCCTGCTCGAGGGCGTCGTGCTGCTGCAGCAACGCATCAAGAACGAAGACATGGGCGCCCGGTGGCGCGGCGAGGAGTACAAGGCGCTCGTGAAGGACCCGATCGTCGTGGGCGGTGGACCCGTTGAGTGACACCTCGACCTCCCCCACTGCCGACGAGACGCCGGCCCTCGCGAGCGACACGCTCCGCGAGGGCATCGTCGACAAGTTGCGCGCCGCGCTCGGCGACCAGCTGCTCGACGTCAAGCTCGTGCCGGGCACCGACCTCTGGGCGCGCGTCGCCACCGAGGCCTGGCGCGACACCGGTCTCGCACTGCGCGACCAGGGCTTCCACTACTTCTGCTTCCTCTCGGCGATCGACTGGCTGCCCAGCCCGTACGGCCGCGGCGAGGACGATCCGACGGCGCCCGCTCCCGAGCGCTCGACCGAGATCGTGCACGGCTACACCGGCGGCGAGACACGCTTCCAGGTGTTCGCCCGGGTCACCGACATCGAGCGTCACATCGGCGTCACGGTGAAGGCCGACGTGCCCGACGTCGCAGCCGGCGAGTCGCCCGTCATCGAGAGTTGGGTCACCAACTACGCGGGCGCCAACTGGCACGAGCGTGAGTGCCACGAGATGTTCGGCATCACCTTCGCCGGGCACCCCGACCTGCGGAACATGTACCTGCCCACCGACTTCGAGGGCTACCCGCTGCGCAAGGACTTCCCGTTGCTCGCCCGGCTCGTGAAGCCGTGGCCGGGCATCGTCGACGTGGAGCCCCTCCCCGGCGAGGGAGACGAATCAACCGACGCAGCGGCGGACGGCGAAGGAGCCTCGGCATGACCGACCTGATCGATCGTCAGAAGCTCAGCTACATCGCGGCCCAGGCCGCCGATGCACGTCTGAACGTCGAGCTCGAGACCGAGGGCATGACCCTCAACATCGGGCCCCAGCACCCCGCCACCCACGGCACCCTGCGCATCATCGTCCGCCTCGACGGTGAGCAGGTGGTGTGGGCCGACCCGTCGGCCGGCTACATGCACCGCGGGTACGAGAAGCTCACCGAGGTCCGTACCTTCCCGCAGGTCACCACGCTGATCAACCGCATCGACTGGCTCGGCAGCTTCGCCAACGAAGTGCCGTTCATCCTCGCCGCCGAGCAGCTGATGGACATCGAGGCGCCGCCGCGTGCGCAGTGGATCCGCACGATCCTGTTCGAGCTCAGCCGCATCGCCAACGTGTCGCTGTTCCTCGGCGACCTCGGCGTGCAGCTCGGCGCGATCACCCCGGTGTTCATGGCGTTCCGCGACCGCGAGTACGTGCTGAACCTGATCGAGGGCGCCACCGGTGGTCGGTTCCACCCCAACTTCGACCGCATCGGCGGCCTCAAGGACGACCTGCCCAAGGGCTGGATCGACGAGACCCGTCAGGTCATGAAGAAGCTCCGCAACTTCTGCGACGAGATCGAGAACCTGCTCTTCGGCAACAAGATCTTCCAGGACCGCACCCGCGGCATCGGCGTCATCCCGCCGGCCGTGGCCCAGCAGTACGGCCTCTCGGGCGCCAACCTGCGCGCCAGCGGTGTCGACTGGGACCTGCGTCGTGACCAGAAGATCGCGCTCGCCTACGACAAGGTCGACTTCAAGGTCTGGACCCACCCGGACGGCGACAGCTTCGCCCGCTGCTGGATCCGCCTGCAGGAGACCCGCGAGGCCACCAAGATCGTCGACCAGCTCCTCGACGGGATCCCGTCGGGGCCGGTCATGGCCAAGGTGCCGCGCATCATCAAGGTGCCCGAGGGCGAAGCCTGGGTGAGCACCGAGAACCCGCTCGGTGAGATGGGCTACTACGTGGTGAGCCAGGGCGACCTCGGCCCGTTCCGCGTGAAGATCCGCACGGCGAGCTTCAACAACATCTCGATCGTGCCGTGGGTGCTCCGTGGCGTGTACGTCCCCGACGTCATCACCATCCTCGCCTCGCTGTACTTCATCCTCGGAGACATCGACAAGTGATCGCCGTCGACCTTCCCTATTGGGCACAGTCGCTGCTGCGGGTGCTCGGCGGCACGGTCGCCGTGCTGCTCCCCGCGGGCACGATCGTGTACCTGTTCCTGTTCAAGATGATGAGCTTCATGCAGAGTCGTCTCGGACCCATGGAGGCCGGCCCGTACGGCTCCATGCAGCTGTTCGCCGAGGTCGGCAAGTGGCTGCAGAAGGAGGACATCCAGCCAGCGCTGGCGGACAAGAAGATCTTCAAGATCGCCCCGCTGATCGTCCTGGTGAGCACCTTCATCCTGGTGGCCGTGGTGCCCTTCGGCCCCGACGCCTACTTCACCGACTTCGAGGCGGGCGTGTTCTACGCCCTGGCCGTCAGCTCGGTGAGCGTGCTCGGCATCCTCATCGCCGGCTGGTCGAGCGCCAACAAGTACTCGCTCCTCGGCGGTCTGCGCGCCGCCGGTCAGCTCATCGCCTACGAGCTCCCGATGGTGCTCGCCGTCGTCGGCGTGGTCATCCAGGCCGGCTCGATGAACATGCAGCAGATCGTGTTCGCCCAGAACCACGGCTCGATCTTCGGTTGGGACGGCGTCGGCAACCCGTACGTCCTCACCCAGTTCGTCGCCTTCGGCGTGTTCATGATCGCCGTGCAGGCCGAGCTCACCCAGACGCCGTTCGACATGCCGATCGCCGAGTCCGAACTCGTGTCCGGATACATGACGGAGTACTCGGGCTTCCGCTTCCTCATCTTCTTCATCGCCGAGTTCGCCAACGTCGGCATCTTCGCCCTCATCGCGAGCGTGCTGTTCCTCGGCGGCTGGGGTGTCCCGTTCAGCTGGTTCGGCTGGGACTCGATGGACGCGGTCGACGACTGGATGAACGTCGTCGGGCCGCTGATCATGATCGGCAAGATGCTCGCCCTGTCGTTCCTCATCATGTGGGTGCGTTTCAGCTATCCCCGACTCCGTGAGGACCAGCTGCAGCGCTTCGCCTGGAAGGTGCTCATCCCCGTGTCACTCGTGAACATCATGCTGACCGCGATCTTGAAGGTGGCCTTCTGATGGGGTTCTTGAAGGATCGCTACAACGAGTACGGCAAGGGCATGTCGGTCACGCTCAACACCTTCGTGCAGACCGTGAAGCCGAAGAAGTTGGGCGGCGGCGCCGCCACCGTCCAGTACCCCCGCGAGAAAGAGGCGCCGCCCATCCGGGCGCGTGGCGTCATCGCGCTCCGCGAGGACAACTGCACGTCGTGCATGCTCTGCGCCCGCAGCTGCCCCGACTGGTGTATCTACATCGAAGGTCACAAGGAGCTGGCACCGCCGCGCCGCGCCGGTGGCGCACCCCGCAAGGTGAACAAGCTCGACCGGTTCGACATCGACTACGCGTTGTGCATGTACTGCGGCATCTGTGTCGAGGTCTGCCCGTTCGACGCGCTCTTCTGGAGCCCCGAGTACGAGTACAGCGAGCCCCGCATCGCCGACCTGCTGCACGACAAGACCAAGCTCGGCGAGTGGATGGAGACGGTGCCCGAGGCGCCCGAGCTCGAGGCCGGCGCGGAGAAGAAGAAGAAGTGAGCGCCGTGATCCTCGCCGACGACATCTACGTGGCCCAGAACATCGGCTTCGGCATCATCGCCGCGGTCATGATCGTCGGTGCCCTCAAGGTGGTCACCAGCAAGAACGTCGTGCACGCGGCCCTGTCGCTCGTGCTCGTGCTCGCCGGCGCCGCCGCCCAGTACCTCCTCCTCGCCGCCGAGTTCGTGGCCGTCACCCAGGTGCTGGTCTACGTCGGCGCCGTCATGGTGCTGTTCCTGTTCGGTGTGATGCTCACCCGGGCCAAGCTCGGCCAGGAGGGCGACCTCAACAACAAGAACGCCCTGCTCGGCGTGCCGGTCGCGCTGCTGATGCTCGGCGTCATGTCGTGGGTGCTCATCGACGGTTTCGAGGACACCAAGCTCCCGCAGGACGGCGACCAGGTCTCCGTCCAGGCGGTCAGCGACAGCATCTTCAAGCCGTACCTGCTGCCGTTCTGGGCGCTGTCGTTCGTGCTCCTCGCCGCTGTCATCGGCGCCATCGTGCTGGCCAGGAAGGACTGAGGCCGCGATGTTGATCAACAACTTCCTGCTGCTCGGCGCGGTGCTGTTCTGCATCGGCGTCTACGGCGTGATCGCCCGCAAGAACGCCGTCATGGTGCTGATGAGCATCGAGCTGATCCTCAACTCGGTGAACATCAACCTCCTCGCGTTCAGCCAGCTGCACGACAACGTCGACGGCAACACGTTCGCGCTGTACATCATCGCCGTGGCCGCCGCCGAGGTCGGTGTGGGTCTCGCGATGGTGCTGCTCATCTATCGCAACCGCAAGAGCATCTCGCTCGACGAACTCTCCGAGATGAAGGGCTGATTCATGCTCGCCCATGAACACGAAGCAGCTGGCTGGTTCCTCGAACACGCCTGGCTGATCCCTGTCATCCCGGCGGTCGCCTTCGCGATCATCATCGGGTTCGGCAAGAAGCTGCCGATGAAGGGCAGTGAGATCGGCATCGCGAGCATGCTCGCCTCGCTGGTCCTCGCCGTCGGCACCACCTGGCAGTGGATCCAGCGCGTCGACGCCGTCCACGGCAGCGAAGGCGAAGGCGCCCTCGCCCGCGGGGTGTTCGGCTTCGCCCGCGGCCTCGTGCCCCGCGCCGCCGAAGGCGGCGAGCCCTACGTCGAGCCGGTGATCCGCAGCTGGACGTGGTGGCAGAGCGGTGGCATCGAGTTCGGTCTCGGCCAGCACATCGACGGCCTCGCCGTGATGCTGCTGCTGCTGGTCACCTTCATCTCCACCCTCGTGCAGGTCTTCTCGCTCGAGTACGTGCGCGGCGACCGTCGCTACACCCATTTCTTCGCCAGTCTCACGCTGTTCAGCGCCGGCATGCTCGCGATGGTGCTCGCCGAGAACACCGTCCAGCTGATCCTCGGCTGGGAGATCATGGGCCTCTGCTCGTTCATGCTCATCGGTCACTGGTGGGAGGAGCAGGCGAACAGCCGGGCCGCGCTGAAGGCGTTCTTCACCGTCCGTGTCGGCGACATGGGCCTGCTCGTCGGTGTCGCGATCCTGTTCGGTGCCTTCGGCACGTTCAGCATCCAGGAGACCAGCCGCATCGCGATGGACCCCGCCACCAGCCAGACGGTGCTGCTGTGGGCCGCGGTCGCGCTGTTCATCGCGTGCATCGGCAAGAGCGGTCAGTTCCCGCTGCACACCTGGCTGCCCGACGCCATGGCCGGCCCCACGCCGGTCAGCTCCCTGCTCCACTCGAGCACGATGGTGGTCGCCGGCGTCTTCCTCGTGGCCCGCCTCTACCCGGTGTTCTACAACGGCTTCGACATCGCCCAGAACGGCAACAGCGCCAACCTCATCGCGATCATCGGCGGCATCACGATCGTCATCGCCGCCGGCCTCGCGTTCGTGCAGAACGACATCAAGAAGGTGCTGGCGTACTCCACGGTCAGCCAGCTCGGCTACATGATGATGGGCCTCGGCGTCGGGGCCTGGACGCCGGCGGTGTTCCACATCTTCACGCACGCCTTCTTCAAGTGCTGCCTCTTCCTCTGCGCCGGCTCGATCAGCCACACCGCCAGCCACCACTCCTTCGACATGAAGAAGGACATGGGCGGCCTGCTGCGGCGGATGCCGATCACGGCCGGCGCCTGGATGGTCTCGACGCTCGCCCTGTGCGGCGTGCCGTTCTTCAGCGGCTTCTTCTCGAAGGACGAGATCATCGACAACGCCGACCACAACGGCTACAAGGTGTTCTTCATCGTCGGTCTCATCGGTGCGTTCATGACCACCGCCTACATGACCCGCGCCACGTACCTCACCTTCTTCGGCAAGCCCCGCGGCGCCGCTGCCGGTGAGCACCATCACGACGAGGCCCACGCCGAAGAGCACGAACTCGGATTGGCGACGGTCGGCCACGACGAGCCGGCGGACCACACCTCACACCACGAGCACGAGGCGCATGCGGCCCACGGTGCGCACGACGCACATGGTGCACACGACGACCACGCCTCGCACGGCAAGCCGGCGTTCGGCATCGTCGGCGAGTCGCCGATCCTGCTCGTGTTCCCGCTCATCGTCCTGGGCTTCCTCGCGGTCGTCAGCGGCTACATCAACGCCGCGCCGTTCCACATCGAGAAGTTCCTCGAGTGGGTCGAGCCACGTGCGAGCGAGTTCGCCCCGGCCATCGACCACGCCACGTTCAGCTGGGCCAAGGCCATGCCGTCGATCGTGCTCGTCGCACTCGGCTTCGTGTTCAGCCTGCTGATCTGCAAGGCAGTCTTCGGTGAGGCCGACTCCAAGTTGAAGGGCCTCACCCAGCGGAGCAAGGTGCTCGGCGCCGGCCACCGCTTCCTCGTGAACAAGTACTACCTCGACGACCTCTACGAGAAGGTCATCGTCCACGGCGTCGCCCACCCCATCGCGCAGGCGGCGTACTGGATCAACCAGAACGTCCTCGACGGCATCGTCAACGCCTTCGGCAAGGGCGGTCGCCGCACGGGCGAATGGGTCTACAAGTACGTCGATCAGGGCGCCATCGATGGTCTCGCGGTCAACGGCAGCGGCAAGGCCGCTCGCGGTACGGGTGGCGCACTGCGCCCCCTGCAGTCAGGCAAGGTCAACCAGTACGGAGCGTTGCTGTTCGGTGCCGCAGCAATCGGTGCGCTCGTACTCGTCATCGTCAACATCTGAGGACAGCTGAACCATGGACGTCATCTCCGATCAGAACTGGCTGCTGAGCCTGGGCACCTTCCTGCCCCTCGCCGGCGTGCTGGTGATGCTGCTCATCCCGAAGCGCGAGGAGCTCCTGCACAAGCAGGTGGCACTCGTGACGGCGTTGGGCACCCTGGGTGTGGGCATCTACACCCTCACCCAGTTCGACTACGACAAGGCCGAGCAGCTCCAGTTCTACGCGAACACCGAGTGGATCAGCGTCATCAAGAGCGGCTACACGATCGGCCTCGACGGGATCAGCCTGCCGCTGTACTTCCTGTCGATGGTGATCACCGTGCTGGTGATGATCTACAGCTGGGACCACATCCCGTCGCCGGGCAATCCCAAGGCGTTCCTGATCCTGATGCTGGTGCTCCAGACCGGTATGGCCGGCACCTTCATCGCCCAGGACCTCATCCTCTTCTTCGTCTTCTTCGAAGTGGTGCTGCTGCCGATGTACTTCATGATCGGTGTGTGGGGCGGTGAGCAGCGCCAGTACGCGTCGCTCAAGTTCTTCCTCTACACCATGTTCGGCTCGGCCCTGATGCTGGTGGCCTTCCTGGCGCTCTTCTACCAGACCGACAGCGTGAGCTTCTCGATCCCGTACCTCATCGAGCAGGGCATCAACATCGACGAGGACGTCGCCGTCTGGATCTTCGCCGGCATGTTCATCGGCTTCGCGGTCAAGGTGCCGATGTTCCCGTTCCACACCTGGTTGCCCGACGCCCATACCCAGGCCCCCACGCAGGGCTCGGTCATCCTGGCCGCCATCCTGCTGAAGCTCGGTACCTATGGCTTCGTCCGCATCGCCATCCCGATCCTGCCCCAGGCCGCCGTCAAGTGGGCCCCGGTCATCGGCGTGCTCGCCGTGATCGGCATCATCTACGGCGCCCTCGGCTGTCTTGCCCAGAAGGACATGAAGCGCCTGATCGCCTTCAGCTCCGTGGCGCACATGGGCTTCGTGATGCTCGGCATCTCCACGCTCACCGCGACGGGCATCAACGCGGCGATGTTCGGCATGGTCGCCCACGGTCTGATCACCGGCATGCTCTTCTTCTGCGCCGGCAGCATCAAGGAGCGCTACCACACGCTCGAGATCAGCCGGCTCAGCGGCCTGCTCATCCAGATGCCCAAGCTCGGCTGGATCCTCGGCTTCTGTGCGATGGCCTCGCTCGGTCTGCCCGGCCTCGCCGGCTTCTGGGGCGAGTTCCCGGCGATCCTCAGCGCCTACAACCCGGCGCCCGCACTCAGCGAGCCGCTGTTCCGGGTGCTCATGGTCATCGCCGCGCTCGGCACGGTGCTCGCCGCCGCCTACCTCCTGTGGCTCTACCAGCGCACGGCGTTCGGTGAACCCAACCCGGAGTTCACCGGTCACGGCCACGCCCACGCCGTCGGCGCCGCCGGCAACGACGAGCATCACGACGACATCCATGACGTCAACGTCTTCGAGTGGATCGCCTGGACCCCGCTGCTCATCGCGATCGTGGTCTTCGGTGTCTACCCGCAGCTGATGTTCAAGGTCATGGATCCGGCGGTCACCCAGCTCGTGGAAGTGTTCAACAAGTGATCGCGTCCCTCCTCGCAGCAGCCGGGGACTTCGTGGCGCCGGTGGCCGACTACCACGCGCTCGCGCCCGAGATCGTCCTCGCCGCGGGCATCTGCCTCGTGCTGCTCGTCGACCTGTTCGTCGAGGAGCGCCAGCGCTGGATCACCTCGACGCTCGCCGGCTTCGTGCTGCTCGGTGCGTTCATCCCGGTGGTCACGCTCGCCGTCATCGGTGGCGACGTCCGCAACGGCTTGGGCGGCGACGTGCTCGACGGTCGCTACGTGATCGACGAGTACGCGCTCATCCTGAAGGCACTGTTCCTCATCGCCGGCTACGTGGTGGTGCTGATGAGCTCCGACGAGATCGAGAGCGGCCGCTACCACCAGGGCGAGTACTACGTGCTGTTGCTCACCAGCGTGCTCGGCATGGTGATGATGGCGTCGTCGCGCGATCTCATCAGCATCTTCGTGGCGCTCGAGTTCCTCTCGATCCCGGCCTACATGCTCGCTGCGTGGAACAAGCGCAACAGCAAGGGCAACGAGGCGGGCATGAAGTACTACCTGCTGGGCGTGTTCGCCTCGGCGATCATGCTGTACGGCATGAGCCTGCTGTACGGCGTCACCGGCACCACGTTGCTCAGCGAGATCGGTCCGGCGATCACCGCCAACGGTCAGTTCAGCGGCATCGAGGCGCTGGCCGTGGTGTTCATCGTCGTCGGCTTCGCCTTCAAGGTGAGCGCCGTGCCGTTCCACCAATGGGCGCCCGACGTCTACGAGGGCGCACCGACGCCGATCACCGCGTTCTTGAGCGTGGCCTCGAAGGCGGCCGGTTTCGTGGCCCTCACGACGCTCGTGTTCCTCGCTTTCCCACTGGCCTCCGACGTGTATCAGCCCTTCATCTGGGTGCTGTCGGCGGCGTCGATGACGGTGGGCAACCTGCTCGCACTGCGCCAGACGAACATCGTCCGCATGCTCGCCTACTCGAGCATCAGCCAGGGCGGCTTCATCCTCATGCCGCTCACGGTGGCGGGTGAGGCCGGCGTCGGTGAGTCGGCGCTCAAGGCGGTCGTCGTGTACCTGGTGGTCTACGCCGCGACCAACCTCGGCGCCTTCGCCGTGGTCATCGCCGTCGCGAAGAAGACCCGCAGCGGTGACATCTCCAGCTTCGGCGGGCTCTTCTCGTATGCGCCGGCGCTCGGTGTGCTCATGACCGTGTTCCTCGCCTCGCTGGCCGGCATCCCGCCGCTCGGCGGCTGGTTCGCCAAGTTCGGCGCCTTCAAGGCCGTCCTCGACGCCGGCACCAACTGGGGTTACTCGATCGCGATCATCGCTGCGCTCAACACCGTCATCGCCGCGGCGTACTACATCACCGTGATGCGCGAGATCTGGATGAAGCCGGTGCCGGACGGCGACGTCACGCCGATCCGCACGCCGTCGTCGATCCAGGCTGCGCTCGTCATCACCTGTGGCGCCACGATCGTGCTGGGCGTGCTGCCCGACCTGGTCGGCCGCTTCGGCGATCTCAGCGATCTCACCGGTGCCCTCGGCCGCTGACGCCGCCGGCGCCGCCGGTGCCGTCACCGACATCCGTCACGCGATCGACGCCGCCGGTGGCGCGCTCCGGTTCGACCGGTTCGTGTCGCTCGCGCTGTACGGACCTCACGGGTTCTACACGGGCGAGGGCCGCGCCGGCCGCCGCGGTGACTTCCTGACCTCGCCCGAGGTCGGGCCACTGTTCGGGACCGTCGTCGCCGCCTGGATCGCTGCCGAGTTCGAACGTCAGGGACGGCCCGACGACTTCGAGGTCGTCGAGGTCGGTGCCGGGCCCGGCACCCTCGCGCGTTCGATCCTCGCCCAGTGGCGAGCAGCCGGCGAGCCAGGCCATCCGTACACCGCCGTCGAGGCGGGTGAGCTGCAACGTGCGGCGCATCCCGACGGTGTGCACTCCGCCGCTGACCTCGACCATCGAGATGGCCGACCGATCACCGGCGTCGTCATCGCCAACGAACTGCTCGACAACCTCCCGTTCCGTCTCCTCGTGTTCGACGGCAGCTGGCGCGAGGCCCACGTCACCTCGTCACCGGGTGAACCGGAACGGCTGCTCGAGGTCCTCCTGCCGTTGGCCGAACGCCCGGCGTGGCTCCCGGTCGAGGCGCCGCACGGCGCTCGTGTGCCGTGGCAGGAATCGGCAGCCGAATGGGTCACCGACACGCTCGGTCGGCTGGCGACGGGACGTCTCCTCTGCTTCGACTACGTCACGCCGCGGACCGCCGAGCTCGCCACCATGCCCTGGCGCGAGTGGCTGCGCACGTATCGGGGCCACGAGCGTGGCGGCCACTACCTGACCGGACCGGGCGACCAGGACGTGACGACGCAGGTGGCCCTCGACCAGCTCCCCGAACCGGACGTCGTCCGGACCCAGGAGCAGTTCCTCCGTCGATGGGGGATCGACGACCTGGTGGAGGAAGGTCGGATCGCATGGGAAGCGGCGGCCGCAGCTCCCACCGTGGCGGCGATGAAGATGCGCAGCCGCGTGCGCGAGGCCGAGGCCTTGCTCGATCCCACGGGTCTCGGCGCCTTCCTGGCGATCGAGTGGGCGCGCTGAGCAGCTGACGCCACGCCCGCGCGACATCGCGAGCCGAGACGTCGATCCCCCGCAGGATCCCCCGACATCCCCCGCGGACGCTCGGAGTTCACCACTGCCACCGACTGGCGCGATCCCCGACCGTGGGAACGGTCGCACCCATGCAGCAACCGAGGGTGTCGACGGCCGGACGAGCGTACGCCGAGGCGCCTTCGCCGGAGCCGACCGTCCGCCGCCGCCTGCGGGCGCGCCTCGATGCACCCCTGATGATCGGGATCGGGATCGGGATCTGGATCGGGATCGCCGTCGGCCTCGGCGGCGGGACGGCACACGCGTCGCCCGCGCCTGTCCCGGAGGTGGCCCCCGCCGATCCGACCAGCACGCTGCCGACCGTGGAGGAGCCGGAGCCGGGTGGGACTCCCTCGACACCGGCACCGACCACATCGACCACATCGACCACATCGACCACGACGACCTCGCCGACACCGGCCTCGCCGCCGGTGGCGACACCGACGACGGCCGTCGTCATCGCCGACGTCGCCACTGGGGCCCCGCCCCTCGTCCCGCAACTCGCCAGCCAGGGGGCCGCGCCCGGCCTCGTCACGGCCTCGCTCGCGCGGCCGGCGCGCGGCGAACTGCCGGTGACCGGGGGAAGGGAGTCGGCACACGCAACCCTCGCGATGGCGGTCGTGGCTGCCGGCGCCGTCCTGATCCGCCTCGCTCGCCGTCGCCGCCCGAGTGTGACCGGCGCGTGAACCACTTGTCGCTCTGGTAGGGAAGGCCGAGTCCCGAGGAGTAGCGTCCCGGTCCTGTGGGATCTGATCAGACCGCCGGCCCCGAGTCAGTCACCCTGGCGAAGGAGCACGAGGACCAACACGCTGCCGATCTGACCGACACCGGCGACGGTGCACACGGTCACGGCCACGGGTCGCACACGAAGGCAGGCACCGCGATGCTCGCGCTGGGCGCGCTCGGTGTGGTCTACGGCGACATCGGCACGAGTCCGCTGTACTCGTTGCGTGAGGCCTTCAACGGCAAGGGCCACGAGATGATGGTCGACAAGGCGAACGTCTACGGCATCTGTTCCCTGGCGTTCTGGTCGCTCATCATCATCATCTCGATCAAGTACCTCATGTTCGTGATGAAGGCCGACAACAAGGGCGAGGGTGGCATCCTGGCGTTGACCGCGCTGGTCATGCGCAAACGCGAACCCCAGGTCACCAAGGCCGGGTTGCTCGTCGCGCTCGGCATCTTCGGGACGGCACTGCTCTACGGCGACGGCGCGATCACGCCAGCGATCTCGGTGCTCAGCGCGGTCGAGGGACTCGAAGAGGTGAACACCTCGTTCGCCGACGCGGTCATCCCGATCTCGATCGGCATCCTCATCCTGCTGTTCCTGGTGCAGAGCCGCGGTACGGGCGCGATGGGCAAGGTCTTCGGTCCGATCATGATGGTCTGGTTCGCCACACTGGCACTGCTCGGGCTGTCGAAGATCTCCGACGGGCCCGAGATCATCGGCTCGATCAACCCGCTCTACGCCCTTCAGTACTTCACCCACGAGCCGCTCAAGGCGTTCCTCTCGCTCGGGTCGATCTTCCTGGTCGTCACCGGTGGAGAGGCGCTGTACGCCGACATGGGCCACTTCGGTCGCAAGCCGATCATGTACGGCTGGTACGGCATGGTGCTCCCGTCCCTGGTGCTCAACTACTGGGGCCAGGGTGCGTTCCTCATGGCCAACCCCGAGGTCGTCGACAAGCGCTTCTTCTTCCTCATGGCCCCGGAAGCGTTGAAGCTGCCGCTCGTGCTCCTCGCGACGATGGCCACGGTCATCGCATCGCAGGCGTTGATCTCCGGCGTGTTCTCGTTGACCGCACAGGCGGTGCAGCTCGACTACCTGCCGCGTATCGCGATCCGCCACACCTCGCACCAGCAGTCCGGCCAGATCTACGTGCCGCTCGTGAACTGGGTGCTGATGATCGTGTGCGTCGGCCTCGTGCTCGGGTTCCGGTCCAGCGAGCACCTCGCCGCCGCGTACGGCATCGCGGTGACGATGACGATGGCGATCACCACGCTGATCTTCTTCAAGGTGCTGGTCGACCGCTGGAAGTGGGCACGGTGGAAGGCGTTCGCCGTGTGCGTCCCGCTGTTCATCATCGAGCTCGGCTTCCTGGGCGCGAACATCGTGAAGATCCCGAAGGGCGGCTGGTTCGCCCTCGTCGTGGCGATCGTCCTGATGGTGCAGATGCAGACCTGGCGCAAGGGTCGGGCACTCGTGGCAGCTCGGATCCACCGCGGTGAGCGGCCGATCGCCGAGGTGCTCGACGAGGCATCCGACGTCAAGCGCGTGGCTGGCACGGCCGTGTTCATGTTCAAGGACCTGGGCAAGGCGCCGCCTGCTCTCGTGAACAACCTGCGGCACAACAAGGTGCTCCACAAGAACACGCTCATCGTCTCGGTCGACACCGACGAGGCACCCCGCGTCGATGCCGACGAGCGGCACCGGATCTCCAAGGTCGAGCCCGGCGTGTTCCAGGTGCTGCTCACGTTCGGCTTCATGGAGGAGCCCGACGTGCCGCTCGCCCTGTCGCAGATCGACCACCGCGAGATCCACTTCGATCCCGAGGACGCCACGTACTTCATCGGTCGCGAGTCGATCGTGGCGGGCAAGGCGCCGGGCATGCACCCTGCGCTCGAGCACCTGTTCGTGCTCCTCAACCGTGGCGCCGACAGCGCGAGCAGGTTCTTCAACCTGCCGGCCGACAAGGTGTTCGAGGTCGGCTCGCAGGTCGAGATCTAGCGCGCCCCGCGCTCGGGTCAGACGCCGACGGTCAGCGTCGCAGCCAGCCCGCTGGTGACGTCGCCCGTGATGGTCAGCAGCTGGTCCTCCACACCGTCACCGAAGATCTGGTCGTCGGCGTTGTCGGTGTCGTTGGCGAGTGCGTCGGTGTACCCGGCGGCCGCGTACAGGGCATCGACACCGTCGTCGTCGAAGGCCATCTGGCTGGTGAGGAGCTTCGAGCCGTAGGTCCCGTCCTCGAAGACCTCGAAGTGGATGTGTGCCGCCCTGCCCTGGTATCGGCCCGGCAGGATCGTCGTGAAGGTGACCGTGCCGGTGGCGTCCGCGATCTGCACACCGCGGAGCCACGAGAAGTCGCTGAAGTCACCGCCGAGCATCGACGAGTTGTACTGCGAGTACTGGCCCGCCTGGTTGCAGTGCCAGACGTACACCGCGGCCCCGGCCTTGGGGGTGTCGGTTGCCGCGTCCAGCACGGTGACGCTGAGGGTCATCGGGACACCGGCCTGCTCGTTCGCACCGCCGATGTCGGTGCGGATGTCGGAGCGGACCGAGCCGGGATCGGCCAGGACGTTCGCCGTGGTGCCCTCGCCGTTGTCGTTCGACCCGTCGGCTGGGAACGGACCGCCCGTCTCCTCCGGCGTGACGCCGATGTCGGTCGTCGCCGTCCCGGTCGCCATGGTCGCGGTGGTCGCAGCCGTCGTGGTGGTGGCCTCCGTCGCTCCCGTCGCTCCCGTCGCTCCGGTCGACGACGAGGTGTCGCCACTGCTGTCGCTCCCGCAGGCGGCGAGCACCGCGGCGCTCGCTGCTGCGCTCAGGAGGCCGAGCATCCGTCGCCGACCCATCGAGGCGCGGAGCGAGAGGAGGTCGGCGGACGCGCCGTTGGACGGGTGGAACTGACGGGGGTCGTGCTGCATGCCAGGAGCCTGTGGAACCGCGGTGAGCCGGCGACCAGAGCGAGATGTGAGTTCGGTGAGAATCACCGACGATCGGCGTGACCTTCAGCGCGACGGCTCGGGCCGGCTGGTCAGCACGGCGCCAACGATCACCACGAGCATGCCGACGATCGCGATCGAGTGCAGCTCGTCGTCGCGGATCGTGACCCCCAGCAGCAGCCCGACGATCGGGGTGAAGAAGATGCCGATCATCCCGCGCACGGGTCCCGCCCGGTGCAGCAGGACCCCGTAGATCGCGAACGCGACGCCGGTGCCGACGAATCCGAGGGCGAACAGGGCGCCGAGCGCACTCCACGTGAAGTCGCTGTCGCGGAACCCTGCGACACCGAGCGGCAGTGACCACACCGCGCCGAACACCGTGATCCACAGCATGGTCGGCAGCGCGCCGTACGCGGCCTGCAGCGGCCTCGCGATGTTCGCCGCGACGGCGTAGCAGACGAGCGCGACGAGCAGGAGCAGGACGCCCCGGGCATCGGCGCCCGTGTCGCCACCGACGGACGCCAGCGAGATCATCGCGATCCCCGACGCGCCGACCGTGACGGCGAGCATGCGCCGTCGGCTCGGCAGCGTGCGGGTGAACAGTGCGGTGACGACCGTGGTCATCACCGGCAGCCCACCGTTGATCATCCCGGTGATCGAGGTGTTCACGGTCTGCTCGGCGATGGGGTAGAGCAGGAACGGCACCGCCATCCAGACCAGTCCGGTGACGACGAACAACCGGAGGTGCTCGCGGCGGAACCGCCGCCTGGCCGCCGGGAACAGCAGGAGTGCTGCGACGCCGAACCCGCAGCGCGCGAGCGGGACGACGGCCGACGCCACATGGTCGATCGCGATCGCGATCCAGAGGAACGAACTGCCCCAGATGATCGCGACCGCGAGGGACAGGCCCCACTCGGGCGGTCCGAACGTGAGGTGCTGTTCGTCGATCGGCTGGGTGGACAAGGTGTTCAGCCTGCCCCACCGGAGCGGTGTGGCACCAGCCGATTGAGTGGGCCGTCGACCGAACCGTGTTCGCGAGGCCTTTGCTACGGTCGGGCTCCACAAGCGTTCCGCCTGAGGGGGTACCGGGGTCATGAGCGACAACAGTTCGAATGCGATCGACGCACTGCAGTGGGAGAACCGCAGGTTCCCACCGTCGGAGGCGTTCAAGGACCAGGCGCTGGTCGCCGGCACGTTCATGTACGACACGGCCGCGCAGGACGACCTCGGCTTCTGGGCCCAGCAGGCGGCCGAGCTCATCGACTGGAGCACCGACTGGGAGACGATCTGCGAGTGGAACCTCCCGTTCGCGAAGTGGTTCGTCGGCGGCCAGCTCAACGTGTCGTACAACTGCCTCGACCGTCACGTGCTCGCCGGCCGCGGCGACAAGGTCGCCTTCCATTGGGTCGGTGAGCCCGGCGACACCCGCACGGTCACCTACAGCGATCTCCTGGCCGAGACGCAGCGGTTCGCCAACGTGCTCAAGGGTCTCGGCGTGGGCCGGGGCGACCGGGTCAACATCTACCTGCCGATGATCCCCGAGGCGGCGGTCGCGATGCTCGCCTGCGCCCGCATCGGTGCGGCACACAGCGTCGTGTTCGGCGGCTTCAGCGCCCACTCCCTGCGCGACCGCATCAACGACGCCGAGGCGAAGGTGCTCATCACTGCCGACGGCGGCTACCGGCGCGGTGACGTGTTCGCCCTGAAGCCCGTCGCCGACGAGGCCCTCGAGTCCACCCCGTCGATCACGGGTGTCGTGGTCGTGCGCCGTGGCGGCAACGAGGTGGCGATGCAGGAGGGTCGCGACCACTGGTACCACGACCTCATGGCGGCGGCCGACCCCGTGTGCGCTGCCGACCCGATGGACAGCGAGCAGCTCCTGTTCCTGCTGTACACGTCGGGCACCACCGGCAAGCCCAAGGGCATCATGCACACCAGCGGTGGCTACCTCACCCAGGTCGCCTTCACCCACAAGTACGTATTCGATCTGCACGACGACGACGTGTACTGGTGCACGGCCGACGTGGGCTGGATCACCGGCCACAGCTACATCGTCTACGGACCGCTCGCCAACGGCGCCACGCAGGTGATGTACGAGGGCGTGCCCAACTTCCCGGGCAACGACCGCTTCTGGGAGATCATCGAGTCCTACGGCGTGACGAAGTTCTACACGGCACCCACCGCGATCCGGACCTTCATGAAGTGGGGGATCGAGGAGCCCGCCAAGCACGACCTGTCGAGCCTGAAGGTGCTCGGCTCGGTCGGTGAGCCGATCAACCCGGAAGCGTGGATGTGGTACCACGAGCACATCGGTGGCGGTCGGTGCCCGATCGTCGACACGTGGTGGCAGACCGAGACGGGCGGCATCATGATCAGCCCGCTGCCGGGTGCCACCACCACCAAGCCCGGGTCCGCGACATTCCCGCTGCCGGGCATCGGCGCCGAGCTCGTCGACGAGAACGGTGTGCGGGTCGATCGCGGCGGTGGGTACCTGACGCTCACCCGTCCGTGGCCGAGCATGCTGCGCGGCATCTGGGGCGACCAGGAGCGCTACCGCGAGACCTACTGGAGCCGGTTCGACGGCCGGTACTTCGCCGGCGACGGCGCCAAGCTCGACGACGACGGCTACCTGTGGTTGCTCGGGCGCGTCGACGACGTGATGAACGTCAGCGGCCACCGGATCTCCACCACCGAGGTGGAGAGCGCCCTCGTCGCCCATCCGTCGGTGGCCGAGGCGGCGGTCGTCGGCGCCACCGACGCCACCACGGGACAGGCGATCATCGCCTACGTCACGCTGCGCGGCGGTGCCGAGGTCACCGAGCAGGACCTGCGCAACTTCGTGGGCGAGGAGATCGGGCACATCGCCAAGCCGAAGGCGATCTACTTCACCCCCGATCTCCCGAAGACCCGCAGCGGCAAGATCATGCGGCGGCTGCTGCGCGACGTGGCCGAGGGCCGGAACCTGGGCGACACCAGCACCCTGGCCGACGCCAACGTCGTCACCGAGCTGCAGCGCCGTGCTGCCGACGTCCCGGCCGAGGACTGACCCCGCCCGCGATGCGAGCCACCGCGCGATGGCGCGACGACGCCCATGAGCCGGGCCGGGCGATCATCGTCGACATCGACGGTGTGCTGTCCGACGCGTCGCAACGTCAGCACTTCCTGAACAATCCGGAAGGGCGCAAGGACTGGCGCGGGTTCTTCGGTGCGGTGGGCGACGACCGGCCGCTGCGCGCCGTCCCGGCGCTGCTCGGACTGCTCGATCCGGACCTCACGGTGATCCTGCTGTCGGCCCGCCCGGCCTGGGTCTTCGAGACCACGCTCGAGTGGCTCGACCGACACTCGATCAGGTGGGACCTGCTCGTGCTCCGCGCCGACGACCAGTACCTGGGCGCTGCGGAGTTCAAGCGAGGGGTCGTGCAGGAGCTCCAGGGGCGGGGCTTCGTGATCGAACTCGCGATCGACGACGACGATGCGATCTGCGAGATGTACCACGGCGAGGACCTGCGCGCGCTCTACGTGCACTCGGGCTACTACGCCCGCCCTGCGCCTCCGAGCTGACCGGACCCCCCACACGCGGCCAGGAAGAACTGCCCTCAAGGGCAGTTCCGGCCGTGCCGATACCTCCCTCGTGGTGGACGGGACCGACAACCAGCCGACCTCCGGGGATCAGCAGACCGGCGAGGATCGAGCGCCCGCGTCCGGAGCCGGACGCGAGAAGCCCGTGAGCTTCGATTTCAAGCTCCGACTGGGGTCGCGCGAGGAGACCAGCGCCCAGCTCTCGGGCCGGGCGACGGGCGAGCTCGTGCAGCTGCAGCCCATCGACTGGGACGCCCTGGTGGCACCTCCGGCGGACGAGCCGCGCTCGTACCAGACCGACGGTGACCTGCAGTCGATCATCGTGGAGCTGGCCAACCAGATCGCCGGTCCCGACACCAGCTCGCACCCCGTGGTGCACGTCACCGCGTCCGCCACTTTCGAGACTGCTCGCCCGGCGGCGGCGCCGACGATGCCGGCAGTAGTTCCCGCGCCCCCCGAGGTCCCGGCGACCACGGCGGACGAACCGATCGTCCGTGCGGCGACCCCGGTGCTGCAACCCGTCGCGCCCCTCGCCCCGACGCTCGCGCCCCTGCCCACCCTCGGCCGTGCGAACGCCGCCGAGTCCGTCACCCCGTCCGCCGCCGAGGTCGCCGCGCCGCCTGCGACCGTCATCGATGCCGGCGCGACCGTGGCCGCGGCGTCCGCACCGGTCGCCGACGAGGCCGCCGAGGCTCTCGACGCGGTCGACCTGGAGCCGGCCGTCATGACGGCCCCTGAGATCGTGGATGAACCCCAGCTCGCCGCACCGGCCGAGGCCGTCGAGGTCGTCGAGGTCGCGCACGTCGTCGCCGACGCAGGAGATGCCGTCGACGCCGACGCGGCACTGGCCGCTGCAGCTGCCGCAGCGATCGCCGCCCACGCGGCGAGGACCGCCGAGGCAGCTCCCGCTGCTCCTGTCGCTCCGGTCGCCGAACCGGTGGTCGTCGCGAGTGCGGCGGCCCCCGCCCTGCCTGCCGTGGAACCGCCCGCAGCGGTCGCTCCTCCGGCTCCGGTGCCCCAGCCCGCGCCCGAGATCGCACCTGCTGCGGTGGCGCCCGCCCCGCCCGCTCCCGTCGTCTCGGCGCCCGCTCCGGCGCCCGTCGTGCAGATGGTGTCCGCCGAGGCCGCGATGGCGGCGACGGCAGCACCGGCACCGGCCCCGCCGGCGGCACCCGCCGCTGCGGTGGCACCCCTCTCGCTCGCGCGCATCGAGCGCAAGCCGAACGCCGAGCGTCCGACGAAGCCGGTCGACTTCCACGCGCTGCTCGGCCAGGCCGGCCTGCAGCAGCCGGCCGTGCGCCGCCGCAAGAAGCGCCATCCGTTCCGCGTCCTGTTCAAGCTGATCGTGTTGCTGGGCATCGTCGGTGCCGGTCTGTACTTCGGGAAGATCTATGTGCTCGACAAGCGCTGGGACGCCGAGCTCAAGCCGTTCGCCGAGGCCGTGTCGACCGAGCGTGAGCTGGAGTGGAAGCACGCCGTCAAGATGGAGACGTTGCCCGCCGACGAATACGCGACGAAGCTCGCGACCAGCTGGTTGGGCATCACCGAGATCGAGCTCGACACCACCGCCGCCGAGTGGCGTGCGATGGGACTCGCCGAGGGCCGGATCGAACCGGAGATCATCGGCAGCGGTGCGATGAGCAGCCGCCCGGTCTTCTACGACCCCACGGACGCCAAGATCTACGAACTCGAGGACCTCCCGGACGAGCTCCGCGAGCTGTCCCTCGACCGTGCGCTCACCATGGCGCTGCTCGACCAGCACTACGACTGGAGCACCGGTCTCACCGAACTCGAGCCGGCTGAGCGCACCGCAGTGCGCTCACTGTTCGACGGCGACGCGCTGTCGACCGCGATGGCCATCGTCGACCCGGGCGACGCGGACAGCGCCGAACTGGTGGAACAGATGAGCGAGATCCTCGCCGATCACGCCGAGGACGCCATCGGCGCACCCCGGTACGCGGTCGATCTCGTCGGCGCGGCCGGCGGTACCCCCAAGCTGTTCGACGGTGCCGACGGGCCCGGTGGCCGCGACGAACTGCTCCGCAGCGAGCCGCGCAGCGACGCAGCGGTCCTCGATGCCGCTCGTGGCCTCGACTACCGACCCGACGACCTCGGCGGCGATCTCACCGAGACCCGCGGGTTGCTCTACTGGTACTACGTGCTCGCCGGTCGGCTGACCTCGGCGGAGTCGTGGGATGCCGCGCTCGCGTTCGACGGCGACAAGGTCGTCATCTCCGAGACCGCCAACGGCGTGTGCGTGGAAGCGACCATCGCCACGGTCGACGAGGCTGGCCGACTTCGTCTGCTCGACGCACTGCAACGCTGGGCGGCAGCCGGCCCGCTCGAGGCCGGCACGACGGTGACCGAGATCGGGACCGAACAGCTGTCGGTGTTCTCGTGCGACCCCGGCCCCGAGACCGACACGGTGCTCAACGACCAGATCCAGACCTTCGGCGAGTCGGTCGTGGAGCTCACCGTCATCGCTGACCTCGAGGCACGGACGGATGCCGAGCGTGCCTGCGTGGTGAACGCGGTGCGGGCCTTCGACGTGCCGTCGATCATCGCCACGGGCGACCAGGCGCAGATCGACCCTGCGGTGCAGGGCATCGGCGAGGCCTGCGTCGGCTAGTCGGCTCCGGTCGGCCCGTCTAGTCGCGGAAGTTGTTGAACTGGAGCGGGATCTCCAGGTCGGCACCCTTCAGCATCGACATCACGGCCTGCAGGTCGTCGCGCTTCTTGCTCGTCACGCGGACGCTGTCGCCCTGGGTCTGGCTGCTCACACCCTTCGGGCCCTTCTCCTTGATCATCCGGTTGATCTCGCGCGCCTTGTCGCTGGAGATGCCCACCTTGATCGTCACCACCTGGCGGACCGTGTTCTGCGTGGCCTCCTCGACGGTGCCGTAGTCGACACCCTTGAGCGACACGCCTCGCTTCACGAGCTTCTCCTCGATCACGACTCGCAGCGCGGCCAGGCGATCCTCGCTGACCGTGCGAAGTGTGATCAGCAGGTCGTTCTGCTCGATCGACGAATTGGTGTTCTTGAAGTCGAAGCGGTTGGCGATCTCTCGCTGGGCCTGGTCGATCGCGTTGCGGACTTCCTGGCGATCGACCTCGGAGACGACATCGAAACTCGGCATGTGCCCATCGTAGGCGTGTGGGCCCACGCGGACCTGGTGTGCGGCCGTCTCTCACGGTGTCTCGCAGTGTCTCGCGAGCCGGTTGGCCGCCCGTCGTGCGGCCCGGTAGCGTATGACGCCGCAACCAGGGTCGGTGCCCGAGTGGCCAAAGGGAGCAGACTGTAAATCTGCCGGCACTGCCTACGGAGGTTCGAATCCTTCCCGGCCCACCAATGTCGATCGCCAGGCCTCCACAGCGAGACCTGGCGATCGTGGTTTTTCGACCCGAACGCCCGACCCATCGGACCCCAACCACCGCATGATCCTCATCGACGCCACCCGCCTCGCCGCTTCGCGACCCAACCGCCCGCTGTTCGGCGACGTCTCGATCACGGTCAGCGACGGCGATCGGATCGGTGTCGTCGGTATCAACGGGTCGGGCAAGACCACGCTGCTGCGGATGCTCGCCCGGGAGATCGATCCGCAGGCGAACCCCGACGGGGTGATCGGCACCGTGCGGTGGGGACGTGGTGCACGGGTGGGGGTCCTCGCCCAACAGCCGCACCTCCCGGCCGGGACGGTCCGCGACGCGGTGGGCCACGGATGGCAGGGCGAGGCGATGCTCACCCGGCTCGGGATGGGCGACATGCTCGACGCCGACACAGGCGGCTTGTCCGGCGGTCAGGCGAAGCGCACCGCCCTCGCCCGACTGCTCGCAGCCGAGCACGATCTGCTCGTCCTCGACGAACCGACGAACCACCTCGATCTCGACGCGATCGCGTTCCTCGAGCGATGGCTCGCCGACTACCGCGGCGGCCTCGTCATGGTCACCCACGACCGCCACGTCCTCGACAGGGTCACCAACAAGGTGCTCGAACTCGACCGTGGCACCGCCTACCTGCACGTGCCGTCGGGTTGGCATGCGGGGTCCGGGTATGCGGCCTACCTCGACGGGCGTGCCGAGCGCGAGGCCCAGGCCGAGGCCGCCGAACAGACACGTCGCAACCTCGCCAAGAGCGAGCTCGCCTGGTTGCGTCGGGGCGCGCCGGCGCGCACCAGCAAGCCGAAGGCGCGGATCGCGAGCGCCACGGCGCTGGTGGAAGCACGGCCGGATGCACCGGCGCGGGCCGGCGACCTCACGCTGGCGATGGGCAGCCAGCGGCTCGGCTCGAAGGGCGTGGAGTTGCGTGACGTGTCGTTCGTGTGGCCGGACGGGTCGCAGGTGCTCGAACGCGTCTCGGTTCAGCTGGAGCCCGGCGATCGCATCGGCATCGTCGGGGCGAACGGCGCCGGCAAGTCCACCCTCCTCGACCTCGTCTCGGCGCGGCGCACGCCCACGTCCGGCAGCGTCGAGGTCGGGGCCACGGTGCGGATCGGCTACTACGACCAGCTGGGCCGCGAACTCGACCTCACGCAACGGGTCCGCGAGGCCGTCGCGGGTGACAAGGGTCAGCCGTCGCTCGAGGACCTCGCGCTCATGCGGCGGTTCTGGTTCGACGGCGATGCGCAGTTCGCGCCGATGGGCACGTTGAGCGGTGGCGAACGGCGGCGGCTCCAGCTGCTGCTCACCCTCGTCGAGCAGCCGAACGTGTTGCTCCTCGACGAGCCGACCAACGATCTCGATCTCGACACGCTGCGAGCGCTGGAGGACCTGCTCGACGACTGGCCGGGCATCGCCGTCGTGGTGAGCCACGACCGGGCGTTCCTCGACCGCACCGTCGACGAGGTGTGGGCGCTCGACGGCGGCGGTGGGGTGCGGGCCGTGCGCGGTGGCGTGGCCGGATGGCTCGCTGAGCGGGAGGCCATGGCCGACGCTGCTCGATCCAAGGCGAGCACGCCGTCCGCCGGGTCGACGTTGTCGGGCGGATCGGCGGCGTCCGCAGCCTCGGCGGCGTCGGCCGCTCGGCCGCGGTCCAAGCCGGTGGCCGGTCGCAGCCCGTCGACCGTCCGGCGTCAGTTGGGCCAGGCCGAACGGGAGGTGCAGGCCGCGACCGAGACTCGCGACCGACTCACGGTCGAGATGGCCACGCTGGCCGATCATCGCGAGCTGGCTCGGATCGGCGACCAGCTGGCAGCGGCTCAACACGAGCTCGATGCCGCGGAGGAGCGCTGGCTGGCCCTCGCCGCCGAGGCCGAGGCCATCGGCCTCGAGCTCTGATCGCTCGCTGATCGCTCGCTGATCCTTCAGCTCGACGTGGAGGTGTCGCCCAGCGCCGACACGCCGCCGAGCAGGTCGATGAGCTCGCCGACGGTGTGGCTCGCTTCGATCCGGTGCCGCAGGTGGGCAGACCGATCGATGCGGTAGGTGTTGCGCCGTCCGACCTTGTCGCGCGTGACGATGCCGGCCTCCTGCAGGTTCTCCACGATGCCGAACGCCGTCCGCTCGGTGATGCCGACCCGCTCGGCGATGTCGCGCAAGCGGGCGTCGGGATCCGCTGCCAGACACATCAACACGTGGCCATGGTTGGACAGGAAGGTCCAGGGGGCTCGTTCGGACATGGAAGCAGATTACCGGCGCTTTTCTTCCGGAAACGGATCGCCCCGTCGGGACGTTGCAGCACCGCCTCGCCCCGAGGCCGCGCCGCCGGCGAAGAGGTCCGCCGGATCTGCGGTCGTCGCAGCTCAGCGCTGATGTCGCTCGTGCAGCAGGCACTGCATGAGGGCGACGTCCAACCACCGGTTGAACTTCCGGCCGGTCTCGCGTTCGATGCCCACGAGCCTGAACCCGCACCGTGCGTGGAGCGCACGCGAGGCCTCGCCGGTGGCCTCGATGCGGGCGAAGACCGAGTGGAAGCCGCTGCCCTCGGCGATGTCGAGCAGCTCGCCCAGCAGGAGCGTGCCGATCCCCTGTCCGCCACGATCGCGTCGGACGTACACCGAGTCCTCCACGCTGGTGCGGTACGCCGCACGCTCGCGATACGGCGACAGCGCGGCGAACCCGACGACCTCACCGTCGGTCTCGTCGGTCGGGTCGGGGCCGGACGCACCGGTGGCCAGGTCGACGGCGACGATCGCCGTGAACGCGCCGGATCGGGCCGCGAGCCACTGCTGCTGGTCCTCGAGGGAGCGTGGCACCAGGTCGAACGTGGCCGTGGTGGACAGTACCTCGTGGTTGTAGATCGTGCGGATGGCCTCGGCATCGGCCACGCGCGCCTCGCGCACCACCAGCCGGGGGGTCGGCGCGGGAGCCGTCCCGACGGGGGAGACCCGGTGTCCGGGAGCATCGTCGGCAGGTGTTGAGGCCACGAGTCGCGAGGGTATCCGGCCAAAATGCCGCGGAACGGCGTTGTTCGCGCGGGAGGGGGCGCCGCTATGCTGTTGCGCTGACCTGCGGCGTGGCCGCGCGTCATTGCCCTCTTAGCTCAGTAGGTAGAGCAACGCCATGGTAAGGCGTAGGTCGTCGGTTCGACTCCGACAGAGGGCTCGACCAGCCGGTCGTCGTCCGAACCCGGGCTCATGTCGTCTGACGACGTGATGTCCGCCGACGGCGTCGCCCGGACGGCAAAGCCCTGGCGGCGTAGCTCAGATGGTCAGAGCATCCGGCTCATAATCGGAAGGTCACCGGTTCGATCCCGGTCGCCGCTACCAATCCACGTCAGTCCACCAAGCAATCACATCACCAGGAGAGGGTCTCCCATGAGCAAGGCGAAGTTCGAGCGCACCAAGCCGCACGTCAACATCGGCACGATGGGTCACATCGACCACGGCAAGACGACGTTGACGGCTGCGATTTCCAAGACGCTTGCGGATCGTGGGTTGGCGGCGTACACGCCGTT